>DFGB01000034.1:32055-44469 GCA_002371135.1 Verrucomicrobia bacterium UBA3761
GTGTGCTGCGGCATCGTGTTCCAGACGCTGCCGGGCTTGAGTTCGGTGAGGCCCATCTGGAGCTGGCAGCAGCCGCCGCCTTCGACCTTGGAGAGGACGGGCCAGATTATGAGCTGGTTGATGATGCGGTCGTTGGATTCCTCCATCTTGCCGGCCTTGATGTAGTTGCCGATCGTATATCCGCTCTTCTTGCACTCCTGGTCGCTCGTGATGCGCTGCGTGACGTATTCCTTGTGGGCGGGCGTGGAGTTGAGGTAGAACTTCGCGGGCCGCGCCTTGTCGAGCGAACGGAAGCGGACGTCCTTCTTGCCCTTGCCGACGTAGAGAGCCTCCTTGAACTCAAGAGCATATTCCTCGCCGTCGACGGTCACGACGCCGGGCCCGCCGACGTTGATTACGCCAAGTTCGCGGCGATCAAGGAAGTTCTTCGCCTTGAGAGCGTCGAAGCTGACGAGCTGGAGCTCCTTCTCGACCGGCATCGCGCCGCCGTATACGAGGCGCTCGTACATGGTGTAGGTGAGCAGGATTTCGTCAGGCCGCATCACGTCTTCCATGAGGAAACGCTCGCGAAGGGTATCCGTATCGTAAAGCGCCACGTCGGCAGGGTGGCAGGCTGTCTGGATTGTGTAGTTCATATCTGCGTTGGCCGCGAGCATGGAAGCCGCGAGCGCCATCGGGGTTAGTAGATTCATTTTACTGTTCCTTGTTGTTGAAAGACTTGCTTGCGGCGAAGCGCTTCACTTCGTCGAACCACGCCTCGGGGGTCGTGACGGCGCCGGTCTTGGACCAGGCCGCGCCCGCGTAGTATGTGAACGCCGGCTTGCGAAGCGAGAGAATGCGGCATCCCTGCGCGTCGGTAGCAATCTGGACGCCGTCCGCGTCGGCCTGGTCGATGAAAACCGCAGTCGCCGTCGACCCCTCCTCGCCGCCTCGCGGATCTTCATACAGCGCCACTATGCCGCGCTCGGCATCCTCGAACACCACGCCGCCGTGGTTGCGCGAGGGATTGACGTCGAGCCCCGGACCGAGACGGAACTCGCGCAGACGCTTGGGATTCTTGAACGATACCGTATTCTTGAAAAACCTCTCGCCGCGCTTGAGGGTGATGTGGCAAGTCATCTCGCCAAGGGCGCAAAAGGCCGGGTAGACGAGCTTGAACTCGCAAAATTCATCGCAATTCGCAATGACCTCGCAGCGCGTCCAGTTTGGGAACGTCTTCCACTCGCCGTCGCCGTAAAGGGCAATCTGGCCAATCCCGCGGCCCGGGCCGATGGCGTAGTTGTCGAGGATGCCTTTATAGGCCTTCACATGCCAATTGCCGCACTTGTCGTGGTTGTGCAAGAGCTCGCCGCACGTCGTCCCGGCGTCGGGCATCTTGTTGAAAAGATCGAAGCCGCTCCAGACATGCGGGTCGCCGGGACCGTACGCCCTGAAACCTACAAGGTCGTTTTCCCAGTAGAAGTCGTCCGCCCTTTCGGGCGCGACGCCGCACATGCAAATCGCCGCTAGAAAAAGGTTGAACATAGCGGCGAGAATTATACCATATTTCGCCTATTCGCGCCACCCCCCTTTTATGGGGCGCTTCGCGCATCAGGAGCCTTTTTTATGATATAATATTGCCTGTTCATCAAGTCGCCATTTGAAAAGGAGGTGCGCAATGAGCAACCAGACCCCGAGGATCGAGGCACGACGCACGAGATACGCCCAAATCGCGCCATGCGCGCTTTTCGCCGCGCTGGCGGCGAGCGCGTCGCTGGAGCGCGATGTCGCGTTCATAAACGAATATGCGCCGCCGCAGGACCGGCCGCCGAGCGCGCAGTTCGTCACCAACAACTGCATTCTCGCGGCAGAAGCCAGAGCGGGAGCGCCGGAAAAATACCCCGACGATATATACCTCGACTACGTGCTCCCGTATTCCGTCATACGCGAAGGATGCGACGACTGGCGCGGGGATTTCCGCCGCCGTTTCCTGCCGCTCGTCGAAAATGCCACAAACGCGTACGATGCCGCAGTCACGCTCGACAGGACGATCTGGGACATGGTTGGAGTCCACTACGATACGCGGCGCGACAAGGCGAGGCAATCGCCGGCGCATTCAATGCGCATCGGCATGGCATCGTGCACGGGAATTTCGATCATCCTGATCGACGCCTGCCGCGCCGTCGGCATTCCCGCGCGTCTCGTCGGCTGCAACTGGACGACCATACCCGGCAACCATTCGTGGGTCGAGGTGTGGTCGGACGGCAGATGGCGCGTGCTCGCTTCCGGCGAAAAGGAGCGCGAGGACGACATCTGGTTTCTCGACTACGCGGCGGAAGCGGACGCGACGCGTCTTGAGACGAGAATCTACGCCAGCCGCTGGTCGCCTTCGCCCGACGGCACGCTGTTCTGGCAGACGTGGGACAGGCCTGGCAGGATTTCCGACGTGCCCGCCGACGATGTCACGGCGCGCTACGTCACGAAGACAAGCTTCGCCGTCGTCGCATCGCCGCAGACGCTGGCGATTCCGGAGTGGAAAGCCGCCGCCGACGCACTCGTCGCCAAGCACGCCGCAGAAGCGCGCTCGTATGTGGTCAATGCCTCGCCGACGAACTCTCTCGAAGCGCTGAAAGCGACGCATCCTCGCTACGTCGCCTTCCTGATGCGTCCCGGCGAATTCGATTTCGCGAGCATCGCCCGGCTCAAGCGGATGATGCGCCAGATCGACGACGATCCTTTCGACGATGCGCTCTGGGGAATCGTGACCGGGCCTGACGCGGCCACGGCAATGCGCATCGCATCGTCCTCTCGGCCGCGCCTGGTTTCGTCCGTCCTCGCCACGACGGGCGTAGAAGCGAACGTCGCGACCGGGCGCGTCGCAGTCATCTCCGACGCCTATCCGAAAGGCGAATGGTGGCAGAAGGACGCTTCAGGGGCGATTTCGCGCCACAGCGAAACGGGCTCGACGGCGCACGTCTTCGCTTCGCTATGGGAAAAGATCGACCCTGAATTTCTGCTGACGGGCTCACACGCCACCGAGCGCAATCTTGAAATGCCGTTTTCGCTCGGCAACGTCGTCGTGGCGAATGGCGGCTTCGCCGTGACGCCGGAAGTGAAATGGGAGGGCGCTCGCTCGCCGCTCGCCGCCCCCCGGCGCGAAAAGGCGTGGCTCGCGGCGGGCAACTGCCAGATCGCCAACCACATCGACGGCAAGGACATGGTGATGACCGCGCTCTCGTTCGGCAAAGTCAACCAATTCGTTGGCTATATCGTGCCTACGTGGTTTGGTTTCGCCGGCTGGCAAACATGGCGGTATTGCGGCTCGCTCGGCTATCCGCTCGCCGCCGCCCATTACGCCGCCGGACAATGGCTGCTCAAAAAACTCTCCGACGAAGACTGGAAGGACGAAACGGAAAAGGCGGGGCTTCTCTGGGACCGCGACGGCACAGTATTCTACGGCGACCCGATGCAACGCATCTACATTCCTTCCGCCGCGCAAACGCCCCCGCTCGATTTCGGCGAAACTCCGGAAGTCGTCATATTCCCGTATTCTTCGGCCAAGCGCCGCTTCGACCCTTCAAAACTGCCGCCAAACCTGAAAATCTTCGAAGCCGACGATTTCGCCATCATCGAGCGCGAAGCGCAAGTAGGAAGTAGGAAGTAGAAAGTAGGAAGTAGAAGATTTGCCGGCCAGGCGGGGTGTACGCCTTATCTCCTACTTCCTACTTTCTACTTCCTCCTTAGAGCCCGCAGGGCTCTCAATTCCCCTGGCGGGCGTAGACCCGGATGCCGAGCTTGATATCCTTGACGCCCTCTTCGACGAGCTTCATCGCCTTTTCGCGGTCGGCGTCGATGTCCGATACGGGGATGACAACGAGCCAGCGGTCGTTCCATACGCTGCGTCCGACGAGGCGTTTCGATTTGAAGCCGTCGCCTGCGCGCAACGTGGAGTGGCGACGTATCGTCGAGGTAGAGTCGCTCGTACCGTCGAGCCCGGAGAACGTGGAGATCCAATCCGGGGCGTCGAGTTCGTCGGAGTCAACGGTGTACGGGAGCGGCAGCACCTGATCGACCACGTTCCAGCCGAGGATCGCGCGCTCCGTTCCCGCCGGCGAGCGCATATAGTCGGTGCCTACCGGGACGAGGTAGATGTTCGGCTCGACGTTTTCGTTCGTTCACGCATCGCCCCCAACGCCCAAATCGAAACGTGATATTTCCTGGGAGATTTATGAAGCCCGCCAATCTCATCCTGCAAAAAGCCCTCGCGGCCTCATCCATCCCCGCGTCGCAGTGGGAAAAGATACGCGCCGATTTGCGAAACCGCACCTTTTTCAGCGCCCGGGTCGAGTCCGCCCGCTTCCTCTACGAGGCGCGCCAGGCCGCGCACGACGCCGTCGGCCATGCTCTGCGCGCCTACGGCGCCGGCTAAACCGAATCCGCCGCGCTTGCGGCAATCCGCGACGCTCTCGGCAACTGACTTGCACCCCCCCCCCTGCAACGCGCCTGCAATCCCGCTTCCCCGTCAATTCTCAAATTCTTGATTCTTTTTCTCATCCCCCCTCGCACGATACAGAGGTCGTCCCGCAGAGCGACTTCGACTCGGAGGGCAACGCCATGTGGCGGCGGAGCGCGAAGCGCGGATTCGTCGGGAAGATGTGGACGTTCCTCGACTACGAATGCGAAAACGGCTTCAAGTTCCGCGCCGGCGACGGCATTGGAAACACAGGAGGATGACTTATGCAGACAATAACGATGTACCTTCGCGCGGCGAGCGTCAAGGGGACGCTCGTCGACGAGTGGAACCAGCAGGTCTCGTCGCTCCCCGCCCTGACGCGGGGCATGAGGGCGGAGCTGGTGCTGAAGCTTGTGGACTCGAACGGATCGCCTCTCGACGGGCTCGACGCCTACGCCTCGTGGGACTTCGCGGTCGCGAACGACTGGGACACGACCACGACGCCGCAGCTCCGCGTCACGGAGGGGATAACGGTCGAGGGGAACGCCGTGCGCGTCCCGCTCACCGAGACGAACACCGAGGAACTCATAGCCGCCCTCGGCACGAACGAATCGGCGACCTTCGGGTGCGAGCTTGCGGGTTTCGAGACGGGAGAGACGACACCCGGCTTCCTTTTGCAGTTCGACATCTCGATAAGGAACCGCCGCTGCGACGCGGGGACTGGAATTCACTCGTCGGCGGCTCGATTTGATTTCATCGCTTGATACCGCACGGAATGCGCACCGCGCGGTTGTATGCGGGAAATCCGTTCTATTTCCTCGTCCGGCAATTGTGATGCGATGCTGCGCATGACTTCTGCAAGGCGGGGATTCATTTTCATGTTGCGTTCTTCGGCACGGCGCAAGATGCCCTTGCAGCCGACAGGCGAAATAAAAACTTTTTCCGGGGCGGCAGTATCGATAATATTGGCTAGGTTCGAAGGTTCGATGGTCTCCGGGATGCAAGTCGTGTTGATTGCGCGGCCATCGTCAAAGTGCAGTATTTCTCCGTTGAATCCGAAATAGTCAACTTCGCCAAATTGCCAATGATTCGGCATAATGGCAAGGTAGCGGTCGGAAATATTCAAATGCGGCAGGGTGTCGGAATGGAACAGCCGTTCGCCTATCCACCGCACTACAGGAACCGCCCACGAATTGCCTACGCCTTGGTAGCGATTGGTCGGGGTTGCAAAAGAAACGTCGGTGTAGTTGTCTGGGAATCCCATCAACCGTTCGCATTCAAGCGGTGTCATCCGGCGCAGCCTGTCGTTTTCCGTAACGAAAAGCGATCCATTGTATGCGGCGGCGTTGCCGTTCCATTTCGTCCCGTATGCGGAATATAGGCAGTCGGTATATTCGCGAAAAACCTCAAACTGCTTGCCGCTTTTCTCGAAGGAAAGAGGCATTTGCGGAAACGTGCCCAGTCGATGGATATGCAACTCGAAAAGAATGTCCTCCGGGGTGAAATTCTTGCCGCCGGCGAGCACATAAAGACGCTTCCTCTGTTGCGGCACTCCGAAATACTTTGCATCAAGCACTCGCCATGCGACATTGCGCTTCGGGCCTCGGACAAGCCCCGCGTTTGGCCACTGGGCTATTGGCAGAACTTCGAAAACGCTTGACACGGTATTCCGCCGCAAATGATGCCAGGCACAGACTCTTCTCCATGCGTAATTTCGTCATGTCTTAAACCATAAGACAATTTTCCCTGTGGAACTTCAAGTATGGTCTATGTGCGTCTTCTATTTTCAGCAGATGAATCGAGTCGTCCATGCCAAGCAAAATGCGATCGGAGGCTACAAGGTAGCGCGAGAATATGATTTTGCCATCGTTGCCAAATGATATATATCCTTTGTCGAACAACCTATCGAAATTCGGAAGGAGCAAAAGACCATTGAACACGTCCAGCCGTTGCAAATTGTCCGAAAGACGCCAAGGTTTGATATGCGATGCCAGTAGAATGTCGTAGTGCGAGAACGCGGAAATTGAGCACCCGTGCCAAAAGTCAATCAGCCGTTCTCTAAATACACCTTGTCCCACGCGCGCCCTTGTGATAGCTGTTCTTTCTGTTTTTGCAATCGTCGTGTCGCTTGCAACCTTTCTGGTCTCTGCAAGAACCGTCTCCTCTTGCTGATGCCTGAAATCCGAAATCAAGAAAGCGCGGTACTTGCGCAATGCCGATTTGAAGTTTATCATGTCGCGCGGAGTTTTGTATTTATCGCGAAACCTCCGCAACGATTCTTCGGTTGCAATAATGTTATCAATGTCACTTTCCGACAAATTCGGAGGCAGTGGATATGATTCGGAAAGGAATTTGAGCCAAGCCATGTAGTTCGTGCGCGAGTGACTGTTCACGCCGCCTGCTATAGTCAAGTAGCGATAAAAGTCCGACTCGACTTCATTGAAATATGTCGTCGCCATGGCTATAGGCCTTGTATCGTTGCTTCGGAGATCTCCCAGGAAAAACGGCGGTTTTTTGTTTGCGCAAACATTCCCCCTTCTGAATACTCGACATCTTGCAAATGCAATCTGTCGAGGGCGGCTTCTTCGTTGATTTCTTGCTCCATCGCTTTTAGTGCCAATTGTTCTGTCGAAAAAACCGACACTGCCGGTTTCTCTCCCAATGGCTCGGTGTCATCCATAGTGACAAGTAACCAAATGGTTTTCATCTCCCGCTCCGCTGCGCATAACTCTCCGTGGCTTTCGTGTGCGTCCAAAAGCCTTTTGCCTTCACATTTCTGTCGCCAACCAATGGTCAGTTCTTCCGCATTCAGCCGTTCTTTGCCTCTGTTCAGCAAGATTTCGATGTCCACGTCGCCGCCTCCTTCCTTCTAAAAGAAAGAGGCGCGTCCCGCTCATGGTTCGAGGTGGCTTGCTACGGCCAAAGCGGACACACAAACGAGACGCGCCCCGAAAAGCCGTCTTGTCTTGTGTTGGCGTTGCCGCTTGAACGTAGCAATTCCCTCGAACACGCCATCCAATCTTGATGGGGAGTAGTATATCAAATTCGCGCCCGATTGGCAATAGCGGCGGAAAATTTTCGTCCGGCTCGGGTGCAACGAGATTTTCATGTAAATTTATAGAATACCCCATTGACATCTGCGTCATGTTATAGTAAACTGTCACACATAACACAGATTTACCCTCTCCGAATCCGCTCCCGCGACAAAATTATTGCCTCTTTTGCAGAGCTTCCACCAGCCATTCAAGGGAAAATCTGCGAGGACAAGCGTGTTCTTGCAAGCGGGAAGATCGTTGTTTACCACAATCTCCAGTATTGGGCTGACGGCAAGAACCACACGCTCGAATCCCGGCGGACAAGTTAAATGACTTCCGAAATGCCGTGCGAAACGGCGCAAAGGCAAGACGGCTGATAAACGAACTTTCATGCGCCGATCGCAAAGGACTTCAGGGGCTACGACCCCCGAACCCCCTGCGCGGCTATAAGCCGTATTTTTTGACGTACGTCGCTGGCCAGGGAAATCGTAAATCAAAACCAGTGCAAACGGGAAACATACTCGACGGCTCTGGCGATGTTTACGGCTGAATCGTGATTGTCGACAAGGCCTTTTTCGAAAAGCCACTTGCGGGCGGTTTCCACTTTCGCCAAAATGGCTCGCGTGTCGGTCGCCGAAGGGCCTGGGCGAGACTGCCGCAGACGAAGGCCGCGTCTGGTGCAGTCTCGGCGTTTGCTTAGGGGGCACTCGGCGTTTGCTTAGGGGGCACTCCAAAGCCGCTCCCCGGCCTACTTGATGAAGATCAGCAGGCCCGGGCGGGGGCCGCCCCACGTGAGGCGGACCGTATCGGACATGGCAGCAGTGTCGTAGGTATATGCAAGTTCGCCGTCGTGCCACGTCTTGCGCGTCCATTCACCATCGACGAGGGTTTCCGTCCAATAGCCCGCCGTGGAACGTTCCACCCCTCCTTCGTCTACGGTCTCCGGCGCGGTCCACGTATACGCGCCTTCCACCTTGTACGCCGTGCCTTCGAAGACGACGTTCGTCGTCGCGAGTTCGCCGAAGTAGCGTGCTTCGTCGACTTCGCGGTTCTGCGCAAGCTCGGCGTCAGAAAGAACGCGGTCGTAGTAGCGGAAGTAGTTGATGGTGCCTTTCATGTACTGGCTTTCACTGCCGCCCCAGCCGCCGATGGCGAGATTGCCGAAGGACGGCGCGGAGATGGAGTCGTAGGTCTTGACGTTCGGCTCCGCATTCGATTTCGATTCGCCTTGGAAGACATATGCCTTTTTCGCGGACGCATCCGTCATAAGCGTAGCATAGCCTATCGGCGCGTCCTTGTCGAAGGTGAAGCGCAGCTTCGGGTCGTTGCCGTTGCCCTGGATGCGATAGTACCAGCTGCCGCCGTAAGTCGCGCCGGCGAACCAGTCCGCCGCACCCGAAAAGAAGTATATGGTCGCGCCGGAGGGATTCTGCTGGTTGTTCTGCACGGCGTCGGTGAGGAGCTGAACGGTGTGCGAAGCCGTGCCGAGGCCCGTTGCGTTCGACACTAAGAACTTGCGCGTCCCGTCGAACGTGTAGCCGTTTTTCGTCCACGCCAGATCGGTCGTCTTTGTGACGGTAGCGTTGCGCGCTTCGCCGTCGGTGCCGATGTTCACCCATGTCGTCGCATCGGGATCGTGCTCCTCCGTCGCGCCGGCGTTGCGGATGCCGTCGAGATGGAACGTCAACCCGCCCGCGACGTAGTCCGAGACATCGTAGTCGGCGGCGGTGCGGATTCCGCTCGCAGCCTTCCAGCGCCACAGGAGGCGCACCTTGCCGGCTGCGGTCGTGTAGGCATAAGACGCGCCGGTGTATTCCGTCGCCGCGCCCCAGCATCCGGCCGCATCGTCCCAAGCCTGTATCGCGTAGCCTGCGGGCGCATATGTGATTTTGCCGACCGTCACGCTTTCCGGCGCGGTGAACGTGTAGGAGCCGGAAACACCGTATTCGCCGTCCGGCTCGTTCGCCTGGACGTCCGCACGCGTCGAAGCGACAATGACGTTCGGCTCCGTGAAGTAGCGCGCTTCGTCGACAATGCGGTTCCACGCGACTTCGGCGTCGGAGAGAACGCGGTTGTAGAAGCGGAAATCGTGGATGGTGCCTTTCAGGAGCTCGGTTGTCGTCGAATAGTGCCCGGCGAGGGAGAAACCCTTTGTCAGCGCGCGGGCGGAGCCGGAACCCGTCTTGACACGATGGCCGTAGGACGCGCCGGTGGCAGTCCATGGGGCTGTCGTTCCGGTGAAGATGACGGCGTTCGTGACGTCAAGCATCGCCGTCGCATAGTTGTAAACCTTGTCCGTCGAGCCGCGCTCGGCAAGGCGCCCGCCGGCGGCGTCCGCGGCGCAGTAGAACAGGACGTTTGCAACGCTGCCGTCGCCGTAGTCGAACGATGTCTTTCGAAGACCCACCGACCAGCGCTGCCAATCGTTGCCGTTGCCGTCCGGCGAGGGGCAGACGATGTAGGCGATGTCGTCCTGCTCGGACTGTTTTGCATCGAACACGGCCTGCGTCGTGTAGCGCGTCGGGACGGTGAACGAATCGGCGTAGCGGAACAAGGCGTTCTTCGAGAACACGAAGCCGTTATCCGTCCATGCACCGGTCGCAGAGCCTTCCTGCAACGCACTGGAGACGAGCGAGTAGCGCGCGAGGTCGCCCGTGCCGGGATTCGCGATGTTCACCCACGTCGTGGCGGCGGAGTCGTGAGGGGCGGCGAGACCGGCATTGCGGATGCCGTCGTAATGAAGGACGAGGCCGTCTTGCACGTAGTCGTCCGCATCGTAGGCAATGAGGCCGTCGCCGGGCGTCCACTGCCAGGTAAGGCGCACGAGCGCGGAATCCGTCGCCGTGTATGAAGTTTCGCCGGCGTGCTCCACCGCCGCGCCCCACTGGCTTCCGTCCCATGTTTCAACCGTAAAACCGTTCAGCGTGTAGTTGCGGCCTTTCACGACCTTCGATGCGGGAGCGGTAAAAGTATGGCTGCCGTCAACCGCATAGCATCCGGCCGGCTCTTCGCCCGCGACGATCGGGATGTTCGAGGCGACGACGACATTCGTGACGGGAAGCGCACTGGTGCGTCCGAAATAGCGGTATTCATCAACCACGCGGTTCCAGGCGCGTTCATCTTTCGCAAGGATGCGGGAGTAGTAGCGGAAACTCTTGACCGTACCAGTCAATGGCTCGCCGTTGTTATCTGTGCCATTGGCGTTTTTGCCTTTTTCGTGCCCGCCAAGATAAACATACGATGCGTTGCGTGCGTTCCATGATCCGGACTGGGGGCTGGCACGGCCCGGCATTGCCGTCGGCACGTCAAGCCCGGTGAAAATCGCGGCCGACTTGGAGTCGCCGAGAGCCGTGATGTAGTCGTAGGTCGTAGCAGCCGAAGTCGGAACCATCGGTCGCCCGCTGGTATAGAAGTGGGTGTTGAATACGAGAGAACCCTTGTAGGTCGTGCCAGAAACGGTCTGCGACCATGCCGGGCGAACGGCGATTGACGAACCGTTCCAGGCCGAGTCGCCATCCTGCCATGCGTCGGCGAAGATGCGCGTGTAGATGTAGCCGATGCCGGTGTGGTCGCTCGCCTTCGCGTCGACAAGCGTCTCGATTTCGTAGTGTTCGGGAAGAGCCTGCTTTGACGCGCTCTTGAAAAAGGCATCGCCTGCGAAATAAAATCCCTTGCCGCCGGTCCAGCCGGAATTGGCCGCCGCGCCGCCCTTCGCCATGTCGTAAGTCGCGCCGCCCGTGCCGAGATTTTTCCACGTCGTCGCATCCGGATTGTGGGCGGCGTCCGGGCCGGCGTTGCGGATGCCGTCGTAGTTGAGGACAAGGCCGTTCTGAACGTAGCAGTCCACGTCGTAGGCGCGGTATGCCGGATTGTCCCAGTACTTGATGCCGGCCGTGGCGGACAGAGCGGCGAGCGCGGTCGCGACAAACGCGAAGATTCCGGATAGCGGCTTTTTCGTTTTCATGTTAACTTCTCCTTTCATTTAAATTTATAAAGACGATTCTACCTCGCCTCTTCGACAAAAACTTTTCTCAACGCGTCGAGATATCCGTAGCCGAAGCGGTCGTCCGGCTCCAGATACGCACCCTCCGTCCATTCGTTCCAGGAATTGACGGTGATGAGTTTCGGGAGCGGCTCTTCGAGATTCGCGTCCGCCCACGCCTTGACGCGGCGGGCGAAGCGCTCGAACTTCTCCGGCGTCGAGTTGCGCACGATCCGCCGCGTCTCGCTTTTCGGGTAACGGGCGTTGGTGTCCCAGCCGACGGAAAGATTGGGGAAGTACGTCATGCCGATTTCCTTCAGCGCCTTCTGCCATCTGTCGTGCATACCGAGCGACATTTCGCCCCATTCGCTGTAATCGAGTTCCGGCTGCGTCTCGTCGTTCATGCGATCCCACGTATTGTCCGTCCAGTTGTAACTTGTCGTCGAATCGACCTTGAGCGCGACCAACCCTTCCCTCATGCTCGTGCCCTTGTTGCCGCCGATCGCCTGGAGGTGCAGACCCGGGAAGCCGGCCGCCTTGACGCGTTCGCGCAGATAATCGACCCTCTCCTTCGCCTTTTCGAGCCCGTCCCACGCCACGAAGCCGCGCAGCGAATAGATCGAGAGGACCGGCTTGCCTTCGATCTTGTAGTAGTTCGGACGCTTGAAGTATTTTTCGATCCAGCGATCGACGATCAACCGCCAGTCTGCGTCCGAAATCTTCGCGGGCCACACGACTTTGTCTTTGCCGTCCGCCGTCCCGACGCGGTTGTCCCAGAGTCTATCGACATCGTGGTTGGCATACATGATGTAGAACTTCATGCGTCCCGAATTCTTCGCGCCGAGGAAGCCCTTGTCGAGCGCGTCTTCGAGAAACGGCCGCCCGCCGTACCAATACCAGTCGTATATGAAGACGTTGACCCCGGCGGCCGTCGCGGCGTCGATCTTGCGCGCGACGGCGACGGG
>DFGB01000005.1:0-19753 GCA_002371135.1 Verrucomicrobia bacterium UBA3761
GGCCCACCCCCTTTACAAGTCACCCCGCCGCGCTTGTGTTTCGGCCCAGAATATGGTACAATATCAGAAGAATGATGAGGTGGGGTGCTATATCGCATCCACCCGCCGAGAAAGAGGATACCGTAATGAGCGTAAAAGAGAGAATCATGCCGGCCTTGCATGGCGCGTTCGCCGCCGCAATGACCCTTGCCGCCCTGCCGTCGCAGGCGCTGGACAACGTCTGGTATGGAACAGGCGATGGCTACTGGGAGACTTCAGCCAACTGGTCGGCATTCTCGACAGGCAACTACTGGGTGATGAGGAGCGACGCCACGTCGAAGGCCGTCAAGTTCAAATCGAAAGCGCCCCTCGCCTACACGCTCGCCATAGCGACAGAGGGCATGACATTCTCGGCCGACTCCGGGACATGCGGACTTGTGCAAAGCACGAACGACGTGCGCATCGGGGCGTGGGAGACGGGCTCGCTTGCGATTGAAAGCGGCACGCACGTCATAAACGAACTCGCCGTCGCTTCGGCATGGTGGGGCAAGGCCGTGGACGGCACGCTCACGATGAACGGCGGCAAGTTGACGGTCTCCACCGCCTCGTACATCGGCAGCGCGAGCGAGGCCAACGCCACAGGCACGGACGGCCTCGTCACCGTCAACAACGGCGAACTCGTTTTCTCCCAAGCCCCCGTCCTCGGCGTCAAATACGGCACGACAGGGACGATCGACATCGACGGCGGAACGGTCGCGACGCCGGGCTTCACGGTCGACGCGGGCACGGCGACGGTCAACCTCGACGGCGGCACGCTCAAGCCGACGGAAGACGGCGCGACGCTCATTCCAAGCGGCGTCTTGCTCACCATAGGCGACACTGAAAGCACGATCGAACTCTCCGGCCAGACGGTGACGATCGAAGGCGCCGTCGCCGGCGTATACGGGACGGACCAGACGACGGGCAAGCTCAAGGTCAAAGGCTGGGGCAAATTGATCGTCACAGGCGAAATCAAACTCGACACCCTCACAATCTCCCCTAACGACTACTACTCCAGCGACTTGGACACCTACACGCTCGTCGTCGAAGCGAAAAGCGCATTCCTCCGCCACCTCTACGGCGCGGGCGACCTCGTCACCACGAGCGGCGTCAACACGGGAGACGGCGCATTCTACGGCAAAATCTCTGGTAGCGGCGGCCTCCGCACCCGCGGCGCCACGACGCTCTACGGCCTCAACGACTTCACGGGCGGCATCACGTTCGCCGACAACGCCTCGCTCATCCTCGTCTCCTCCCTCGACGGCATTTCCCCGCTCTGGCGCGTCGACGCCAGCGACGAAAGCACCATCACCAAGAACAGCTCCGGCAATGTGACGACATGGGCCTCGAAGGTGACGTCGGGCTATCAGGCAAATGGCGTTTTCGCCAACTCTTCTTCGACCTGCACGACGACGACAGGCTATTTCGGCGGCAAAACGGCCGTCCTCTCCTCCGGCAGCACGCTCACAAGTTCCTGGACTAACGATGGCAACAATAACAACTACCACACGACAGCCGTGATTGGCGCCGTGGCCGTCCAAAGCCACAACGCCAATTCAATTCTCCTAAAATACATCGGCGGCAACAACTACTACCTCGGCCGGTATAATTCCAACGCCGACTACTGGACGAAGATGCATGGCTCTAAAAACCCCAAAAACGATGGCGTCTGGCAGAACGGGGTCTACATGGACCAGGCGTTCCACAGCGACGGGAAAGTGCTGTCCATTCTTGGCGATCCGCGATATTCAGGCTCGACTTCGCTTGCGCTCGGCGCCGAGAGCGGTGCGAGCGTGGCGATCGGCGAACTCGTCGCGTTCAACAGCAACCCCACGACGGCCCAGCGCAGGCAGATAGAGACGTATCTTGCGAACAAATGGAACATCGAGGGCATGGGCAAGTCGCTGCCGGAGGTTGAGCTGACGCTTGGCGCGAACTCGACGCTAGACCTGGGCGGGCTCGACGTGACTGTAAAGAAGCTCAATCTCCCGAACGCGACATGCACGATCAAGAACGGCTCGCTCAGCGTCTCATCCACCGCCAACGTCGTCACGCAGGCCGCAGGCGACCTGACGATCCCCGCCGCCGCCGGCGCGACGTATAAAGCCGCGGCCGGATACTCTCTTTACGTCACTGGCACTCCCGCCGCCGCGTTCACGATAGGCCTCCCCGACGGCGACGTCGCCTCGCTCGTGCGCGACGTCAAGACGGATTCCACCCTCGTCGCCTTCACCCAGAACGGCGAGACGCTGGACGGCATCGTCCGCCTCTCGGACGGCACATGGCATTACGGCGACATCCTCTGGACCGGCGCGAGCGAGAGCTCCGTCAAATACTGGGACGATGAAGCGAACTGGGACGTCTGGGACCCGGCCAACACCACGTGGCGCACGATCTACAAGCCCGAGACGATATACTTCAGGGGCAACACCGGGCCCGTGAACGATTTCCAGGTCGATGCGGTGAAAGTAGTCTTCGCAGCGGACGGCGAATATGGTTTCAACGAGACGGGCGGCTGGATGAAAATAGGCGCGCACAACGACGGCGAACTTGAAATCGAAAGCGGCACCCACCGCTCCGCCCTCGACCTGCGCGTCGGCAGCGCAATCTACTCTTCGAACACCAAGGGCGTGTTCACTCTGAAGGACGGCGCGATCTTCAAAGCCGGCTACTGGATATGGCTTGGCGCGGCAAACGCCGGGCTTTCGTCCGAGGGCGTCGCAAACATCGAAGGCGGCGAACTTGTGGCCGGCGACAACGGCGACGACTGGAACGGCAGGCTGATAGTCGGCGGCGACGCGAACTGCTCGGGAACGCTCAACCAGTCCGGCGGACTCGTGAGCAGCGTCCGAAACAATGACTCCGGCTACGCAATGGTAGTCGGCGGAGGCGCGAGCGCGACGGGCGTCTACAACCTCTCCGGCGGCGAATACGAAGCGCGCTACGGCAGAGTCCTGCTCGGCGAGAGCGCCGGCGCCAAAGGCACGCTGAACATCACCGGCGGCACGTTCACCGCAGAAGGCATCGACAAGGGGCAAGGCACGGCGGAAATATTCCTCGACGGCGGAACGCTCGCCGCCACAGGCACGACCGAGTGGTTCATCTCAAGCGGTGTCTCGCTCGCCATAGGCGAACATGGCGGCCGCATCGATACGCAAGGCAGGAGCATCACCATCGGCGCCAACCTCAAGGGCTCTGGCATGCTCGCCATCCTCGGCGGCGGCACCGTAACCTTCACCGGCGACCGCTCGCAGTTCACCGGCACTGTCGCCGAACTCTATGTGGGCGAGGGCGAAACGCAATCCATCCTCGGCAATGCGCCCTACGACGGCGCAATCGTCGTCGGCGGCACGCTCAAAATCGCGACCCCGTACGAACTCGAAGGCTGCGACCTCCACCACGACTTCGGCACAGACGACTTCGACGCGAACTTCACCGAAGTATATGGCGGACTTGCCGCCGGCGACAACATCAACATCAACGGCCGAGCCGCCCTCCACAGCGACACGTTCGGCATACGGGCGAAGACCGCGAGCAAATGCTTGACCTCGTTTGCGGTCGTGCAACTGGGCGCAATACCAGCCTACGTCAAGTTGTTCATGTCCGAGACTTACACGTATGCCATTCAGGAACACAATACAAATGGCTATTGGGTGCGCCGCGCCTCCAGCTGGGACGATAGCGGGAACGGCATTTGGCTCAATGGCGTCGAGCATGCGAAAATCACAACCAATCCGACTGTCGTTTCAGTTTCAGGGGCATGGACGCGAAACATGCTTGATTCGTCACGTACGACCAAGACGGAAAAGATAGTTTGCGGAACGACCATTTCAAGCGACAACAAGGCCGGCACGCCATCGTCTATGACGTGGGGCGAGGTGCTCCTATACAACCGCGAACTTTCGGCGACGGAGCGCCAGGGCGTCGAGAGCTACTTGATGAAGAAGTGGGGCATCAGCGACGCATACAACCCGCTCACCTCTGCGAACGACGTCTACATGACGTCGCCCGGCGCCGTTCTCGACCTCGGCGGGCTCGACTTGACGGTAAACAGCTTCACCGGCTGCGGCACCGTCTCCAACGGCACTCTGCGCACTGTCGACAAAACGTATACGCAAGGCGAGGGCGCGCTCACGATCCCCGCCGTCAACGGCGCTACGTACTACGCCTCCAGCTCGCGCTACAAACTCAGGCTCGACGACGCCGCCGGCAAGAGCGTGACGATCGTCATCCCCGAGAACTGGTTCCAGAGTTCCGGCAACCTCATATTCTGCCAAGGCGACGCGACGTTCGTCTTCGAGGGCGAGGAAATCGAACTCAAGAAGAACGCGAACGGATGGTATACGAACGGCGACACGACGTGGATAGGCGAGAGCGAAAGCACAGTGAAATACTGGGACGACATCGCGAACTGGAGCGGCAGCGAGGGGCTGCGCAAGTTCCTTGACGGAGTGGACGCGTCGGGCGTCACGTTCCGCAGCGCCGAAACGCTCGAAGGGAATCTCTACATAGAAACGACTACCGGCGGCGGCGTGACGTTCCTCGCAGAGGGCGACGGCTACGGGCTTTCGCAGCCCGGCAACAAGAGCCACAACACATTTGTCGGCTACGCCTCGAACGGCGAACTCACGGTGGACGGCGGCCGCCACCACTTCGCGAACGACCTGATTGTCGGCAGCGGCGAGAAGAAATCCGGCGCTGTTGGCGATTTTGCGCTCGCCTCGGGGCGCGTCGAGACGGAATACTGGCTGCTCGTCGGCGCGGCTGGCGGCACGGGCAACGTGTATGTCGACGGCGGCGAGCTGCTCGTCGGCGTACGCAACTTCGATGGCACGTATTATGAAACCGGCGACGCCTGCATCGATATGTGCCGCGACGCGAACAGCAAGGGCAACTTCTACCTGACGGGAGGCGCCGTCAGGTCTGAAACGGGCTCTGCGACAGGCTGCGCCCTTCTCGTCGGCAACGGAGCGAATTCCGTCGCGACGTTCACGATTTCTGGCGGCTACTATACGGCTCGCAACGCGGGAGAGATCCGCCTCGCCGGCGGCGCCGGGTCCAAGGGCACGCTGAACGTCGAGGGCGGCACGATCTACGTCGGCAGAATCGCCAAGGGTCTCGGCACGGCGGAACTCTTCATCGACGGCGGCACGCTCGCCCCGCAGGCAAGCGGCACGTTCATCGCAAGCGGCATCGAGACTACGATAGGCGACAACGGCGGCACAATTTACCTTGAAGGCCAGGACATCGTCATCGACGGCGACATTGCCGGCGCCGGCGACCTCGCCATCTCCGGCTGGGGTTCCGTCACGGTCAAGGGCAAGATTGAACTTGGCGGCGGCACATTGACCGTGGACGAGACTTCCCAGACCAGCCTCGTGCTCACGGCGGACAATATCGACGCAGGCGCCATCGAGGGAACAGGTACGATCGTCATTTCTTCGAGCGAAGGCAACCTCGCGGCGGGCGGCGGCACGTTCTACGGCATCGTCAAGGGCAACGGCGGCTTCAAGGTCCGCGGCGCCACTACCCTCTACGGTCTTGGCAACTACGCGGGCTCGCTCTCAATCGCGGACGGCGGTTCGCTCGCCCTGGTCTCGTCCATCGAGGGGCTTTCCCCGCTCTGGCGCGTCGACGCGAGCGAGACGGCCTCTCTCACCATCGTCGACGGCAAGGTGACGAACTGGACGTCGCTCACCGGCAATGGATACTTCTCCAACGCCGCCTCCGCCATGACGCTCACCACCAGCCACTTCGGCGGGATGAACGCTGTCGTGACGCAGGGGAGCACGCTCACGAGCTCCTGGTCGAACGACGGCAGCGCGCAGAAGATATACCACACGCAGTCGGTCTTCGGCTCGATCGTCACGCTCGACCATTCCCGGGGCGGCCCGGTGCTCCTATCTTTCGACGGCGGCAAGAACTGCTGGTTCGGCCGCCGCCAGGACGGCTCAACCTACGACAACTGGACAAAGATGAGCGGTTCCGGAAACGCCAGCATCGAAGGCATCTGGCAGAACGGCGTCTACAAGGACGTCGCGTTCCACAACGATGAACGGGTAATCGACTTCCTGTGGTACAACCGGATATCGTCGCTCACATCGCTCAACATCGGCGGCAGTTCCGGCAGCCTCGCCATCGGCGAATTGATTGCGTTCAACTACAATCCAGACACCGTTCAACGCAAAAAGATCGAGTCCTACCTCGCCAACAAGTGGAACGTCGGGGAGATGGGACGCGCCCTCCCGTATGTCGCCGTTGAAATGGAAGACGGCACCACGCTCGACCTCGGCGGACTTGACGTGAACGTGCCTTCATTCCACGGCTCGGGCACGGTGAGGAACGGCACACTCGTCACGGCGGACAAGAAGTATACTCAGGGCAATGGCGCGCTCACGATCCCCGCCGTCGACGGCGCCACGTATTACGCCTCCAACTCGGACAGCAAGCTCGAAATCACCGGCGGCGCCGGCAAGACGGTGACGATCCACATCCCGGCAGGCTGGCTCGGCGTAAACACGAACACATACACATACATCACCTGCGACGCCAAGACTGTGAACTTCACGTACGGCGACGCGAACGGCGAAGAAAAGCGGACGTTCTTCAACATGGGCGACGGACGCTACCGCTTCGGCACCGCGGCGGCCGAGGAAGAAGACCCGGTCGACCCCGGCGACGACGACGAACCCGTCGACGTCGACGAGCCCGAGGAGGACGGCGGCTACGACTTCGGCTCCTACAGCACTTCGAACTCGCTCGACGACGCAAACGAAGACGCGCTCGACGATGCGGAGTCCGGCCTTGCCTTCCCCGGCGCATATGGATGGGGACGCTTCGCCAAAGGCGCGCGCGCTTCGTCGTCGCCGTCGGTCTACCACGTCGTGAATCTCAACGATTCCGGCACGGGTTCGCTGCGCGACGCGGTTTCCAAGCCGAACCGCATCGTCGTGTTCGACGTTTCGGGCGTAATCAAGATTTCCTCGCGCATCACGTTCGCCTCCAACCTCTACGTCGCGGGCCAGACAGCGCCCGGCGAGGGCATCACCGTCTACGGCAACGGATGTTCGTTCTCCGGCGCGAACAACCTCATCTGCCGCTACATCCGCTGGCGCATGGGCCACATCGGCTCCTCGGGCAAGGACTGCGCAGGCATCGCAAACGGCGCGAACATGATCTTCGACCACTGCTCCTTCTCATGGGGCCTCGACGAGACGTTCTCCATCAACCCCGACGGCAAGGGCACGTACCCGCAGAACATCACACTCCAGAACTGCATATTCGGCCAAGGCTTGATGACCCACTCCGCCGGCGGCCTGATGCAGGCGAACTACATCACGCTCTACCGCAACCTCTACGTCGACAACTCCACGCGCAACAACAAGGTCAAGGGCATCAACCAGTACGCGAACAACATCGTCTACAACTGGAAAAACGGCTGCTACATCATGGGCGGAGACTCCTCCGGCTCGAGCTACTGCACGATAACCGGCAACCTCTTCATCAACGGCCCCGTGAGCAGTTCGTCGAACGCGCTCGGCGGCGGCAACTCCGACTTCCACTTCTACGGCGACGACAACTGGCAGGACAAGAACCGCAACGGCCGCCTCGACGCTTCGCTCGTGACGCACGACGGCGGCGGCGACAGCGTTTCGCTCGACTACATCACCGCGAAGATCGGCGCCGTCCCGTCGCTCCCGATGTATGCCGGGAACGAGCTCCTCGAAAAGAACCTCGGCAAGGTCGGCGCGTCGCTCCCGTACCGCGACCAGAGCGACTGCTACATGATCGACGAAGTGCGCACGGTCGGCACTTCCGGCGGGCTCATCACCTATGAAGACACTCTCGCCATCGGCGCGCCGGACACCTGGAAATGGTGGTCCGGCACGGCCCGCGCCGACTCCGACAACGACGGCATCCCGGACGCCTGGGAAGAAGCCAACGGCCTCGACAAGACGAAGAACGATTCTCTGGTCCTCGCCTCCAATGGCCGCTACAACATCGAGAACTACATCAACTCCATCACGGCCGGCGACCGCCAATTCTTCCTCCGCGCCCCCGTCACGCTCAAGGCCGACACCACCACCACGAAAACCGTCAAACTCACGTGGCGCGACTACACCTACGGCGAAATCGGCTTCTCGATCGAGAAGAAGGAATCAAGCGGCGCGTGGACGCAAGTCGGCCGCGCAAAGGCGAACGCCACCGC
This sequence comes from Verrucomicrobia bacterium UBA3761, assembly GCA_002371135.1. Classification (GTDB taxonomy): domain Bacteria; phylum Verrucomicrobiota; class Kiritimatiellia; order RFP12; family UBA1067; genus UBA1067. The sequence goes on from DFGB01000005.1 coordinate 8,228, forward strand.
GTTCAAGGTCGGCGAACTCGTCCCGGGCACGTACTACACGTTCCGCGTCCGCGCCGTAGGCAGGCAGGACGGCGCGCTCGTCTACTCCGACAGCGCCGAAATCACCGTTTCTACCCGCGAACAGCAGACGGGCGAAGTCGATATCGACACCTACAAGCCGAACTTCACGTTCAAATCCGGCGAGCAGTCCTACTGGGACAAGAACCACAGGACGTGGACGCAGAACACGATCTATTTGGACAGCGACGACGGCTCGGCGAAGGTGCTTTTGAACACGTCCGGCGACGAAGGCGTCACCGTCACGGCAAGCGTCGCGCCGGCCTCGATCGTCGCCAACGGCACCGGCACGATGACCGTGAACCGCGTCGGCAACATCACGGGCGCGACTACCATCAACAAAGGCAACATCGGCACGCTCAAGCTCGTCAAGGGCACGAACGGGACGAACGCCGGCACGTATACGGGCAAGGTCGTCAACCACGGCGGCGTCATAGAGTTCGATTCGATCGCGAACGGCGGCTACGCCTCCGCACTCGGCAAGTCTACGTCCGATCCGCTGAACTGGGTGTTCGACGGCGGCACGTATCGCTACACCGGCGGCAGCGCCTCGACCGACCGTTCCGCCACGTTCCGCAAGGATTCCACCCTTGAAATCGCGAACTCCGGCACCACGCTCACGATGACAGGCGCCATGGAAGGCACGGGCGACTTCATCCTCGACGGCGAAGGCACGCTCGCAATTCCGAATGCCAACACGTTCTTCGGCTCCAAAACGCGCAACGCCGTCATCAAGGGCGGCACGCTCCACCTCACCACGACCGGCGACTCCGGCTCGGCCAGGAACTTCGCAAACGGCAATACGATCAAGAACCTGTATCTCGCCGGCGGCAACGTCAAGTTCACTTCCAAGGACGAAGAATACCAGACCTACTCCGTGCCGATTTACATCGAGGACGGCACGACGAACGAAATCTCCCTCGCCTCGCACTGCTACATGAACAGCAGGCTCATCGGCAACGGCGACGTCCAATTCAACATCGAACACGTCCGTTCGGTATTCAAGAGCAACATGTCGTCCTTCACCGGCAACGTCACCGCGCACGGGAACTGGACGAAAAAGAGCACAGGCAAGTACCTGCCTACATTCTACCACGCCTCGTATTGGAACTACCCCAACACCCGCTTCAACCTGACAGGCGACATCCACATGGCCTCGAAGGCGCGCAACGTCACATGCCACCTTGGCGGCCTCTCCGGCACGTCCGGCACATACCTCAGCGGCTCGGACACGAAATCCTCCGGCTCCGGCACAACGTGGTACGTCGGCTACGCGAACTCAAACGAAGAATTCGCAGGCACGATTGACGACTACAACTCAGATCGCTCCGCCAAGGGCACGACATCCATCGTCAAAGTCGGCACGGGATACTGGCGACTGACCGGAACTAGCGTCCACTCGGGCACGACTACCGTAAACGGAGGCGCGCTCATCGTGAACGGCACCCTTCCCGCCTCCTCTGCGGTGATCGTGAACGACGGCGGCACGCTGCAAGGCAACGGCACGATCCACGGCTCGATTACGGTGAACGACGGCGGCACGATCCGCGCCGGCGACTACATCTCCGACGACGACGAGGACGCTTCCGGCGGCTTCGACGACGATGCCTACGACAAAGCGAACCTCTACTTCGACGGCGGCATCACGCTCAACTCCGGCGCCCGCGTCGTCATCCCCGTCGCCCGCACGACAAGCGGCGATCTCGTATGTCCGCGCCTCAGGCCCTACACCGGCACGAGTTTCTCGATAGCCGAGGGCGTCACGCTCGAATTCGACCTCTCCAAAGTCGACGAACTCAAGGCCAACGAGAAAATCTACATCATGTCGCTCGTCCCATCGTTCAAAGATCACAAGGTCTTCGATGCGATCGAACCTGCGACGCCCGGCCACGGCCTCAAGTGGGATACGTCGAAACTGTATACGGATAAATACATCTCCGTCGTGAAGGACGACGATTTCGTCTGGAACCTCGAGCCTGCCGCGGCAAGCGGGAGGACCGCGCTTGTCGCGGCCAGCAGCACCGACGCTGCATTCGACGCGCTCACTGTCAAACGCCCGGCGACCACCGCATACATCTCGGAAGAGACTTACAAGGAATACTTCAAATACTCTTACTCAAAGTCCGGCGGCAACTACACCGTAAGCGTCACCGGCATCGCAGACGATGTCGTGGACGAGGTGGTAAACTCGACAATCGACGCCCTTCTCAACCAGGACGCCGATTCCGACGGCTACATCACCATCGCAGTCAAGCCCGGCCTCTACTACGGCATCGCGCCCGGCACGCGCGCAAACATCGACGCCCCGACGCGCTATCTCGCAGGAGACTTCACGTGGAAATTCAAGAAGCCGTCCGGCAATTCGAAATTCGTACGCATCGATATCGGCGCGAGCGCAACAGACTCCGGCGCGTTCACCGGCGCGAGCGTCCTCGTCACCGTCTTGACTGTCACGAACGGCGGCACGCTCGACCTTTCGACATTCTCCAACGCGACCGCGACGCCCCGCGGCCACATCACCCTGCGCGGCAAGGCAACGCTCGCCCTTCTCGAATCCCAGACCGCCAACCTCGATGTTGGCGACTCCTTCACCATATTCGACAACCCCGCCCAGTGGACTGTAAACGGGTCGTTCACCTCGATCGACCCGGAAAAGCCCGGCGCGAACATGGCGTGGGACATGTCGAAACTTAACGGCGGCTCGCTTGCGCTTTCGGTCGTATCTAAAATCGAGGCCGTCTCCCCGGCCGAACCCCAGGAGAACCTTACCGAGAAGGATGCGAACGAACTCGCCGCGAACGGCACGGTCGCCGCGCCGGACGACTTGACTTCGGAGCAGCAGGCGTATTATGCGAGCCTGTTCAGCCTCGTCGCATTCCCCTCTGGAGACATGTGGACGGTGGCCGCGCTCATGAACGAGAATGGAACAAACACCGTGGCCGAATGCGCAAACGCGATGATCAAGAGCGAGGCAATTGCGGAAATGCTCGCCGCAGTCTCCGACGCCGACGCGAATGCGCAGACGGTGAGCGTCCCGAACGCCATCCCCGGCCTCTACTATTCCGTCTCCTCCGCCGCCGCGATCAAGAACATGAAGGAGGCTGGCGAACGCAAACGCGCAGGCTCGTCAGGCGTCGTCGAACTCACGTTCCCGCACTACAAGACCGGCTCGGCCTTCTACCAGATCCTCATCAACAGCAGGAAGTAGGAGCTTCTGCGCAAAGGGGGGCGCGGCTTCAGCCGCGCACGCACTTTGCTTCACTATGCGCGGCTGAAGCCGCGCCTCCTTGGCGTTTTACGCATTCCTTATCAACACAGAGGGCTCACAGGGGGTCTGCGTTCTCTCAAGATGCCAGCATGCTTCTTACTTGCATGAAAGCTCGAGGGCGAGCATTGCAAATGACGTGCAGAGAACGGGATCGGCTTCCCAGAAGCGATTGTTGTCGTTGGACCAGCTGCCGTCGGGCTTCTGCAGGGAAATCAATTTCGCCGCAAGTTCGTCGCGCCAGACATGTTCGCCCACTTTGTCGACATTCGCGGCGGAGAGCGCTCGGGCGAGGATGTCGTAGAAATAATATAAGCCTTGGCTGCCCATGCCGGGGTTCTCGTCGAGCGACCAGAACTTCTGGCAATACTCAAGCGCGTTCTTGACGCGAGGATCTCCGCGATCGAGATTGGCATGGCACATAGAAAGGACGGCGGCGTAGGTCATGGAGCCATATGCGCGCAGCGAGACGCGTCCGGAGGCGTTTGTCGTAGAGCCGCCCTGCGGAGTGCGTTCGTTGTAGGCGGCGCCGCCGGCGTCCGGGCCGTCTTTTTTGAGAAGGTTGTCGACGAACGCGAGCGCCTTGTCCCAATCGACATCGACGCGTCTGCCGCCCTGGCGCAACTCTTCGAGCGACGATGTGCGATGCATAGCATCGAGGGCGTATGCAGTGTTGGAGAGGTCGGCGTAGCGGCGGCGCGAAATCTTGTCGTAGCCGAACCCGCCCGCCATCGTATCGTCGCCGGTCAGCTGCGACGAGGCGATGTATTCGCGCGCCTTGAGGAGCGCCGTCGCAGGCGCCTTGCCTGAGACGAAGAGTGCGCTCAGGCAGACCGATGTATTGTAATTGCCGAGCCCGGAGCCGCCGCGCCCCGGTTTCGGGACGTAGAACCCGCCGTCATCACGCTGCGTGGAAAGGACATAGGCGACGCCCTTGGCTACGGCGCCTTGCGCATCCGCCCGCCACTGGGAAAGCGCCCAGACCGGGAGGGCCGTGAGCGCAGGCATCTGCTTGTCGCTCCAATAGCCTTCCTCATTCTGGCTGGCGAGCAGAAACGCCGCTCCCTTGTCGAGCGATGCGGCGATTTCGTCCGGCGTGGCCGCCGCCGCCGTCAGCGACGACAGAGCGAAAACAGATGCAACCAATATAATTTTCATGATACTCCTTTGTGGAAGAATCGAAGAAATTCTCTCAGTGAAACCCCGGCAGCACGGTCTGCTTCGCGGTCTTGGCGGCGCGAGGATAATCGAGCGTGTAGTGGAGGCCGCGCGACTCGTGGCGCTTCTGCGCCGAACGGACGATGAGCTCCGCGCAGACGGCGAGGTTGCGCAGTTCCAGCGTATCCGGCGTGACGAGATAGCGGAAGTAGTAGTCGCGTATCTCGCGCCGGAGAGTCTTCAGGCGGCGCGCGGCGCGCGCAAGCCGCTTGTTGGTGCGCACGATGCCCACGTAGTCCCACATAAGACGGCGAATCTCATCCCACATGTGGGCGACGAGGACGGCTTCGTCCGGCGGAACTGCGTTGCCGATTTTCCACGCCGGGATTTCCGGCGCCTTGCCATCAAAGCGTTCTGGATGCGGTCCGAGCCGCGCCGCAGCGAGACGTGCGCAGACGAGCGCCTCCATGAGCGAGTTAGAGGCGAGCCGGTTCGCGCCGTGAAGCCCCGTAGACGCGCATTCGCCAATCGCGGAAAGCCCCTTGATAGATGTCTCGCCCGCCGTCGTCGCCTTTATGCCGCCGCAAGTGTAGTGTGCAGCGGGGACTATCGGAATCAAGTCCTTGGCCATGTCGACGCCGAACTCCATGCACTTGTGGTAGATGTTGGGGAAGCGATTCATCAGATACGCACGCCCCTTGGCGCGGATGTCGAGAAACATGCAATCGTCTCCGGTCCTCTTCATCTCCGAATCGATGGAGCGCGCCACGATATCGCGCGGCGCGAGAGAGCCGCGCGGATCGTATTTCTCCATGAACGGCCTGCCCTTCTTGTCCACTAGGACGGCTCCCTCGCCGCGGACGGCCTCTGAAATGAGGAAACGTTTGGCCTGCGGATGGTAGAGGCACGTCGGATGGAACTGGATGAACTCCATGTTCTCGATCTTCGCTCCGGCGCGCCAGGCGATTGCGATGCCGTCGCCCGTCGCGGTATCCGGGTTGCACGTGTAGAGATACACCTTGCCGCAGCCGCCCGTCGCAAGAATCGTATTCGGCGAGCGGATGGCGTAGATTTCGTCCGTCTTGCCGTCGAGAACATACGCGCCAAGGCACCGGTTTTCGCCTTTGAGGCCGATCCTGCGCGACATGATGAGGTCGATGACGATTGTATGCTCGCGCAGGTCCACGCCGGATTTCTTCGCACGCCGGATCATCGCCGCTTCGCACTTCTCGCCGGTGATATCTCCTGCATGGAAAATACGCCTGGCGGAATGCCCTCCTTCGCGCGTGAGATCCCATTCTCCGTCGGGCTTCTTCGCGAACTTGACGCCGCAGTCGATCAAGTCCTGGATGCCTTCGGGCGCGTGTTCGCAAATCTCGTGCACGACCTTGGAATTGCCGAGCCAGGCGCCCGCGATCATCGTATCGCGCGCATGCTTGTCGAACGTGTCGTTATCGTCCATCACGCAGCATATTCCGCCTTGCGCGAAATTCGTGTTGCAGTCGGCGAGTTTGCCTTTCGTCGCGACGATGACCTTGCCGTAGCTCGCAAGGTGCATTGCGCTCATCAGCCCGGACATGCCGGAGCCGACTATAAAGTAATCGCAGTCGATCGTTTTCATAATCTACTCTATTATTGCAAACGCCGGAAGGCCTTTGACGTTCTCGAAACCCGGTAGTTTCGCAAGTTCTTCGATGTCTTCGGCCTGGAGACGGATCACGGTGAATTTTTCAAGTTCGCCTGCGACGGCGGGGTCCTTGAACGTCTTGCGCTCCATGGCCTTGCAATTCTTGCACCAGGTCGCCCAGCAGTCGACAAGCACCGGTCTCTTCGCACCCGCCAGCACCGCCTCGAACGTCTCCGGCGTCGCTTCGACGATGCCCGCGCTCTGGACGGAGCCGGCATTGCCGGCGGCCGGCGCGAATGCGAGATACGCAAGGCGCCCGTACCACGCGGCGAAAAGGAGCACCACGACGCCGAACGCGCGGTTGACGTATTGCATCCATGCGCCGGGCTTGGGCAATACCTGCATCCCCGCGCCGGCGAACGGCCACGGCAGCGCCATTCCGAGGCCAAGCGCGAACGGCAGCGCCAGAGCAATCTTCACGCCCTCCGCAGAAAGCTTCGCGGTCAAGAGCAGCACGGAGACGAGGACCGGCGCGACGCATGCGCCGGCCAGCACCGCCGAGACGCATCCCATGAAAAACGCGAACAGGTCCGGCAACATCTTTGTGCGCATCGACGCCATCGAGCCTTTCTTCTTCGAAAAATCGAGATAGCCGCGGCCGAAAAGCGCAAGCGCGAGGAGGACGAACAGAACAGCGATACCAAGATTGAACCACCCGCTCGACTGTATCGTGCCGAACGCCATTCCGCCAAGCGACGCGAGAAGCCCCATCGTTCCATTGGCCAGGGCGATGCCAAGGCCGTACAATACGCCGCGACGCGCCGATTTGCCGATAATCATCAAATTGACCGGCACCATAGGCAGCACGCACGGCGTGAGGTTCATCAGGAAGCCGCCGATTATCGCGGCCGCGAACGCTCCTGCGAGCGAAAGCCCGGCGAGCGGGTCGCTTGCCGTCCCGTGCAAAAACGCGAGGAATTCCTCCGCGTCCATAAATCCTTCAGCTATTGTCATCTTCTATATTTTTCAGATTTATCATTATTGTGGTGGACATGGACAAGAGCAGTATTTATCGCCGAGACGCCGAGGCGCTGGGTGTTTTATTTCAACTCTTCCACTTCTTCTCTTTACGTGCCCTGCGACTCTGCGATAAAAATCTATTGCATGCCATTGAAAAATCCATTGCATGGCAGTGAAGCGAAAAAATCTCTTTCTCCTCTTCAGAACGAAACGACGCGGTGCAACGTCTTCGATTCGTCCGAGACTGTCAGCGTGCCATTGCCTTCCACCACGACGACGAGCCGGCCGGAGAACGTCTTCATGCGCGGCTCGGTGAAAACTTCGAGCGAAGTCGGGTCGCCGTTGCAGACGGCGCGGAATTTTGCGCCGCCGGAAACTTCGAACACGAGAGGAATCGCCGCATGGGGGCAGAGCCGACCCTTGGCATCGACGACGGAAACATCTATGAAGCGCAAATCGTCGCGCTCGTCGAACGGCTCGAGCTCCGCCTTGAGCGTCGCAGGTTCCCCCGCAGTGGATACGCAAGCTTCGCGGCCGTCGGCGGTCACGACTTTCACTTCGCCCGGCTCATACACTACGTCGTTCCACCTTAGGCGGAAGCGATCGAGCGCTTTTTCGCCGAAGACTCCCGCGTCCTTTGCATCCTGCTTGCGACGCCTGCCTTGCGATTTGCCGTTCACGAAAAGCTCCGCCTCGTCGGCATCGGTGTACACATAGACGGGCGTAGTCTCCCCTTCCCGCCCGGGCCACGTCCAGTGCGGGACGATATGGAGAGTCGGCTCATCCGGCCGCCAATAAGAACGGTACAGCCATGCGCGATCCTTGGGAAGCCCGGCAAGATCGAAAATGCCGAAATACGACGAACGGCTCGGCCAATACGTATCATACGGCGAGGGCTCGCCGAGATAGTCGAAACCGGTCCAGACGAATTCGCCCATCACCCAATCGTTGTCCTCCTGCATCACGCGGTCGGCATCCGGGAGATTTGACCACGACGCGCATTCGACGTCGTACGACGAGCACTGTCCGTCGGAATGCGGATTGTCGCCCACGCGCATCGCAGTCATCGGGAAGTGGTAGACGCCGCGCGAAGAGACGGACGAGGCGGTTTCGCTGCCGAGCACTACACCGTGGCGGGCTACACCCCGCGCCGCGCCGTAGTATTGCAGACGGTAGTTGAGACCGCAGACATCCATCTCCGCCGCGACGCCGCTCTTTATCGGCGACGGCCATCTATCAAGCCCCTGCGTGACAGGGCGCGTCGGATCGAGGCCGTGGACGAAATCCTGCATCGCGCGCGACATTTCAAGCCCGGCCTTGCCGCCCTGCTCCGGGATCTCATTGCCAATCGACCACATCACGACGGAAGGATGGTTCCGGCAGGAGAGGACGAGGTTCTCGAGATCCGCCTTCCACCATTCGTCGTAGAACCGGTTGTAACCGTTTTTGCACTTTGGGTATTTCCAGCTGTCGAAACTCTCCGCCATCGCCATCATGCCCATCTCGTCGCAAATGGCGAGCTGGCCGGGGGCGGGCATGTTGTGCGCAAAGCGCACGGAATCGCAGCCAATCTCCTTGAGCTTGCGCAACTGGCGGCGGAATGCGGCCTCGTTGAACGCCGCGCCAAGAGGCCCGAGATCGTGGTGGAGGCACGCGCCCTTGAATTTCCTCGCGACACCGTTCAACTTGAACCCACCTGCATCGACCTTCACCGTGCGTATGCCGATAAATTCCTCGCGCCTGTCGACTATCGTCTCGCCTTCAGTCCTGACTTCGGTGACGAGTTTGTAGAGATACGGATCCTCCGGCGTCCACAAATGCGGTTTGCCGACGGGCAGGACGATAGAACACTTGGAGCCGGAGCCGATTTCCACGGCCTTGCCGGCGAGGCGTCCGTCGGCTTCATACAGCCAGTAGATCAAATCCGCCTTGCCGCCAGCGATTTCCGTCTCGACGAGAACATCGGCGTGCGAGCCGTCGGCGGCAATCGACGCCGTCGCCACCTTCTGTCCGAAATACGGCACGTGCGTCTTCGCCGCCGTGAAAAGACGGACCGGCCTATAAAGCCCCGCGCCGGGATACCAGCGCGAACTCTCGGGAAGATTGACGAGCCGCACTTCGAGTTTGTGCGTTCCGGGAACGGCCGGCACCGGCACCTCGAACACACTGTACCCATACGGCCTCGACCCGACCTCTTCGCCATCCCAGAACACCTTCGCCTCGCTCATGGCGCCTTCTAAGACCAGCGACGCGAAGCCGATGTCTTCGGGAAGTTCCACGTCGCGGCGGTAGACCCCTTCGCCTATCCACGGCAGCGAACCGGACCGCCCGCTCTTCTCGCTCGCCTCCTTTTCGCCGTTCTGTACGATTGCGACGACCTGCAAGTCGATGGACTTGTCGAACGGCCCGGATATCGCCCAGTCGTGCGGGATGTCGACATCCCGCCAATTTTTCCCGTCGCGCGAAAACCGCCACTCGACAAGCGACGAAACATCGCCGGCATATGCGGCGAGAGAAACAAGAAACGGCAGGAACAACGCGTATTTCATAAGTATCATGAATGTTGGAGGAACATGTATTTCCAAGAATCGCAAAGCGGATTTCCCTCACTTCCCGCGCTCTTTCGCGCCCGGGATGCCAAGCTTGAGCCTGTACTTTGCGACGGTGCGACGCGCCACGTCAAACCCCGCCTCCTTCAGTATCGCGGCGATGCGCTCGTCGGAGAGCGGCTTTGACGGATCTTCGCCTTCGATCGTCTTTGCAAGCAGTTCCAAGACTTCGGATTTTGCAACAACCTCGCCTTGCGCATTGGCGATGCCTTCGATGAAAAATCTCCTGAGCGGAACGACGCCGGACGGCGTGGAAACGTATTTGCCGTTGACAGTGCGCGAGACGGTGGAGACGTCGACTTTCGCTATTTCCGCGATATGCTTCATCGTCATTGGCTTGAGATGGCCGAATCCACTTTCGAGCGCTTCGCGCTGCTCGTCGAATATCGCCTGCGCAATGGCGCGGATCGTCTCGTAGCGCCGCGAAATCGCATCGACTATATCCTTTATCGCTTTTATCTTGCCGCGGATATAGTCCTTAGTCTCCGCATCGGTCGAGGGATCTTCCAGGAGCCGCAGATATTCCTTCGAAAATCTGATGCGCGGCGTCTCCTGCCCGTCGACATGTGCGACGAATCGCCCGTTCTCCTTCACAGCGCGTATCTCCGCTTTGACGTAGACAGCGTGGGAGCCGGGTTCTGCGAATGCCCTGCCAGGATGCGGTTCGAGCGTCTTCAATTCGCCGATAGCGTCCTGGAGCCGTTCGTGCGACATGCCCATCTCACGCTCGATTTTCTCAAAATCGCGGTTGGCCAAATCTTCGAAATGGTCGGTAATCAACTCGCGGACGTCATCCTCGAATCCCGGCGTCACTTTGTCAAGCTGGGCGAGGAGGCATTCGCGGGTGGACGTGGCGCCGCAGCCGGGCGGGTCGAACGTCTGGATTTTGGCGAGAATTTCGCGCAGTTTCTCTTCGCTCGCGCCTGTATACATCACAAGGTCGGCGAAAGCGCCTGTGAAACGGCCGTCGGAATCGAACGAACCGATGAGATGCTCGGCGATTTTGCGCTCCTCCGGAGTGAAATCCGCCGTGCCGACCTGCGAGAGGAGATGCTCGGCAAGCGTCTCCGGGCGCGTACGGGTCTCGAAGAAACGCTCGCGCCGCGCCAGCGCGTCTTCGTCCGCCGAATAATTCTTCGCATCGGCGCCGTAGTCGTCCCAGGCGCCGTCGCCGACGGCGTTTGAATACCAATCGATCGCCTCGGCCTGGTCGCGATCCGCTCCGCCTTGCTCATGACGGTTTTCGCCGGTATCGCCCAGCTCGGTCTCCAGACTCCGCTCCGCCACGGCAGGGGAATTTTCGACGATGGGGTTCTCAACGAGCTCGCGGTTCAACTCCTGGCGCAGTTCCCATATATCCATTTCCAGCAGACGCAGGCTCTGGCGCATCTGTGGCGAGAGCGTCTGGCGTTGCGTCTGCCGCTGATTCTGGGCGAAAGCAAGAGACATCACAAGAAGGATTTTTCGATTTTCGATTTGCGTACAGGCATATCATTTCAACACAGAGGCACAGAGAGCGAATTCTTCGATTCTTCGATTTATTCGATTTTTCGATTTGCGATCAAACCTCTGTTCCTCTGTGCCTCTGTGTTAAAAGGAATGCTTGAAATAAATCGAAAAACCGAAACAATGGCATGCAATAGATTTTTATCACAAAGACGCAGAGTCACAGAGTTTTCTCGGATTTTCGCATTTTTCACGAGATGTCAAATCAACACACTCTTTAGTCGAACTTGCAGATCTACGCACTATACATATGAAATAACACCGACAAAATCGATAATCTCTGC
>DFGB01000005.1:19830-20937 GCA_002371135.1 Verrucomicrobia bacterium UBA3761
AAAATCTATTGCATGGTAGTGAAACCGAAAATCGAAAATCGAAAAAAATTCTCAACTCTCTTCGGTGACGCGCATGATTTCCTTTACGCTCGTAATGCCGGCGAAGGCTTTCGCCCAGCCGTCCTCGCGCAAAGTCTTCATGCCCTTGGAAAGCGAAAGATTGCGGATCTGCGTGGCATTCTCGCGGCGGACGATCGCGCCTTCGATTTCTTCGTCGACCTCCAGCACCTCGAAGAGCGCCCGACGCCCCTTGTAGCCGGACCTCGCGCACTGGTCGCATCCGACCGGCTCGAACACTGTCTTGCCCGCGGGAGGATACGGGAGATTGTAGTACTTCATATCGACCGGCACCTCGCGCTTGCACTTCGGGCACAGGCGCCGGCAAAGGCGCTGGCCCATCACGCCGGCGACGGCCGAGGCGATGAGGAACGGCTCCACGCCCATATCGATGAGACGCGGGAACGCGCCCGCCGCATCGTTCGTGTGCAGAGTCGAAAACACCATGTGGCCCGTGAGCGATGCGTTGATGGCGATTTCGGCCGTCTCGCGGTCGCGGATTTCGCCGACCATGATGATGTCCGGATCCTGGCGCAGGAATGCTCTCAGCGCCCGGGCGAAGTTCATGCCGATATCGGCTTGCATCTGCACCTGGTTGATGCCCGCCATGTGGTATTCGATCGGGTCTTCGGCGGTCATGATGCGCACGTCGATCGTATTCACCTCGGAAAGGAACGAATACAGCGAGGTCGACTTGCCCGAACCGGTAGGGCCTGTCACGAGGAAGATGCCGTTCGGGCGGTGGATGATCTTGCTGACGACGGCGAAGTCGCGGTCGTTGAACCCAAGGTCCTCCATCTTGACGAAGCTGCCACTCTTGGCGAGAAGACGCAGCGAAATCGATTCGCCATACGCCGCCGGCATCGTAGAGACGCGGATGTCGAGGTCCTGCCCTCGGATGCGCATCGAAATGCGGCCGTCCATAGGCAGACGCTTTTCGGCGATGTCGAGGTTCGCCATGACCTTGATGCGCGAGATGATAGCCGATTTCAGGCGGTTCAACTGCGGAGGAACGTCGACCTTATGGAGCATGCCGTCGATGCGGTAGCG
>DFGB01000037.1:0-147 GCA_002371135.1 Verrucomicrobia bacterium UBA3761
TGGAGCCCTGGCCGTAGCTCTCGCCTGCGACGATTACGTTGGCAAGCCCGGCCGCTTTGTTCGCGAGGCACTTGTCATGGAATGTATTGTCGCAGGGTTCGAAAACGTATTTCGAATATTCAGGGACGTTCGAGCGGAACTTGAGGC
>DFGB01000037.1:214-493 GCA_002371135.1 Verrucomicrobia bacterium UBA3761
CGGCCGGCATGATGTGGTCGGTCGTTATTTTGTCGCCCACCTTGATTGCGCAAACGGCCTTGAGATCGGCGGGGAGCGCCTCTCCCTTGGGGACTGGCGCGATATTCGGGCCGCGGACGATGGGCGCATCCGGGACGCCTCTCTGCGCCGTATCGCGGTAGAGGAACATGGCGTCGTCGATCGGGAAGGCCTCCGGCTCTGGGACGCGTTCGACGCCGCCGCACGCAGTCACGACGCCCGTCAGCGCGGACGCCGCCGCCGTCTCCGGCGAGACGAGAT
>DFGB01000037.1:633-17444 GCA_002371135.1 Verrucomicrobia bacterium UBA3761
TGTGCGCGCCGATGCAGAAGCCGCATGCATTCTCGAGAATACGGCACCCGGCCCCTATCAGCGTCGCGAGCGAACCGTCCGCCGCGAGCATCTCCACCACCTGGCGCGAACCGCAGGCGATGCCGACTTCGACGTCGTCTGCGACGTGCCTGCCTTCGAGGATTTTTGCGACCGTGCGTATGTCGCGATAAGACGAATTCGTGCACGAGCCGATCATTATCTGATTGACCTTCATCCCGGACATGGAAGCGACGGTGACGATGTTGCCGGGGTTGTGGGGCGCAGCGGCGAGGGGCTCGAGGGTGGAGAGGTCGACCGTGAATTCATCGTCGTAGGAGCAGCCCTCGTCGGGGAGGATTTCGCTCCAGTCGCTTTCGCGGCCCTGGGCGGCGAGGAAGCGGCGCGTAGTATCATCGCTCGGGAAGACGCTCGTCGTCACGCCGAGCTCCGCGCCCATATTGGTTATCGTCGCGCGCGAGGGGACGTCGAGCGCGGCGACGGCCTCTCCCGTGTATTCAAAAATCCAGCCGACGTTGCCCTTGGTGCCGAAGCGTTCGAGCACTTTGAGGATGACGTCCTTTGCGCTTACGCCCGGCCGCATTTGGCCAACGAGGCGTATGGCGCGGATGCGCGGGCGCGGGATGTGGAACGCTCCGCCGGCCATCGCCACTGCAATGTCGATGCCGCCTGCGCCGATCGCTATTTGGCCGATGCCGCCGCCCGTAGGCGTGTGGGAATCAGAGCCCAGCAGCGTCGTGCCGGGCTTGCCGAAACGCTCGAGGTGCAACTGGTGGCAGATGCCGTTGCCGGCCTTGGAATAGATTATGCCGTAGCGCTTGGCGATGGATGCGAGGAAATCGTGGTCGTCGGCGTTTTCGAAGCCGATTTGCACGGTATTGTGGTCGACATAGCTGACGGCGAGGTCGTTCTTTACGTGGTCGACTCCCATCGACTCGAACTGCAAATACGCCATCGTGCCGGTGGCGTCCTGCGTCAGGGTCTGGTCGATCTTGATTGCGAGCTCTGCGGCGTTCTCCGCCCCGGCCTCTTCTACGACATGCGCCGCGAGTATCTTCTCTGCGACGTTCATCTTTTTCGCTTCGTTTGACATGCGCGGTATTTTACCATTTTTGCGCGTTGGGGGTCAAGCCCTCTTCCCTCTTCCCTATTCCCTCTTCCCTATTTTTATCGCAGAGACGCAGAGTCGCAGAGATTCAATGTCATGCAATAGATTTTTATCGCAGAGACTTGAGAGACTTGAGAGTGTGAAAAGTCCTGATAAACTCTGCGTTCTCAGCGTCTCTGCGTCTCTGCGATAAAAATTCCCTCTCCCCTCTTCCCTCTCCCCTCTTCCCTCTTCCCTCTCCCACATTTTCAACTTTTCCCTATTGCGCTTTTTGCGAGGAAAGTGTATAATCTAAACACCATGAGTTCTAAGCCACATACCAATAGAGCGTTTGCATGCTTCGCAGCGGCGGCTGCGATGGCTGCGGGAGTTGTCGCTCAGCAGGCGCCTGAAAGCGTCGACGAGGAGCTCCAGACCGAGATCAAGTACGCCGAAGCGCTGGTCGACAATGCGCTTCCCGATTTCGCGCGCCCCGTAATCGATGCCGCGAAGGCCAAATGGCCCGGGCCGGTCGCCGATACGCATTTCTTCGCCATAGAAATCCGCGCCATGCTTTCGATGAGCCAGTTCGACGAGGCGGAGAAGCGCATCGCCGCCCTGCCGGACAGGAACGGCTCTAAATACTGGGCGGCGCGCCTTGAAGTGGCCAACAACTTCTTCGCGCAGGGCAAGAACAAGGAATGCGCCGCCATATACGACGAGTTCTTCAAGAAGTATCCCACGCCCCCCAAGGAACTCAAGTCCTTCTACCTAAACGCCTCCTACGCCTACGGGCAGATTCTCCTCGGCGGCAAGCAATTCGAAAAGGCGGCCGAACGCTATTCCGGCCTCCTCAAGCAGCTTGACAGGAATGCGAGCGAGGAAGACGCCAATTCGTGGTGCAACGTCGCCTGCGACACGGTCGAGATTTATCTGCGCCTCGCCTCGGAGGTGAAGCTCGTGCGCGACCGCGGCAAATACCTCGCGCCCGCGCTGGAACTCATTAAGCAACTCCTTTGGGAACAGGACCGCCCCGTCTACTTCGGCCGTGCGATCGCGTTTCTTGCGCATACGGAACTCTTGAAGGGCAACGTCGGCAAGGCGCAGTCCACCATCGACGACTATATGGACCAGCTCGCCGAACTCCACGAGCAGATCAAGCAGATCGACCCCGACGGGCGCTATGGCCTCCTTAAGCAGTCGCCCATGCCGCTCTGCCGCTACATGCTCGCCGATATGCTCTGGGGCGAAGCGTTGAAGGAGGCGAAGAAAGCGCCAAGAGACGATGACCGCATCAAGGCGCTCATGTTCGGCGAAATCGACCCGAACACCAAGAAGCGCAACAACCAGGGCGCATACAACCATGCGTTGAACGTTTTCATCCAATATCCCGAATCCACATGGGCCGCCAAGGCCGGCGACATGAGCGAGGCGATCGCCGCGTTCGCGCAGAAGACTTACGGCGCGAAGATCAAGTCCAACGTCACACCGGAGCAGATGGAGAAGGTCCGTGCGATGCAGTTCCGCACCGCGCGCGAGAAGGCCGGCGAGGGCGACTACGAGAAGGCGATTGAGGACTTCTACGTGGCGCTCGCGTCCTATCCGGAGGGCAAGATGTCGATCGAGGCGATAGAAGCCGTGATCAACTGCTACGCAAACCTGCTCATGCGCCGCAAGGGCGACCCGAAGACCGCGGCCTGGCGAATGGACCTCGACGCGGTGGAAGGGTATCTGGCCGAGCGTTTTTCGGGCTCCAGCGACAAATCTCTGATGACGCTCGCGGGCGATGCGGTGATACGCGCCGCGGCAAGCGAGAAGTCGCGCGGCGAGGTCACCCGCGCCGACGCGCTCCAGAAGGCGTTCTTCACCAACTACCGCCGCCACGCCAACGCGCCGAACATGGCCGCCGCCGCCGCGAGCCAGGCGCAGAAGGATGAAAAGTGGGATGACGCCATAGCCCTCTGGGAGCTTTTCGGCAAGTTCTACAAGACCAACCACTTCTTCCCGACTTCGCTCTCCTCTCTTGCGTATTGCTACGACAAGGCCGGCAACAGGCCAATGGCGATTGCGACCATGAAGCGCTATCTCGACCCCAAGGAGAACCCCGGCGTCGACGAAAACATGCTCCGCAAGGCCCAGACGCAGATGAACCTTGCGATGATGTATCAGAAGGACGGCTTTGAAATGCTCGACAAAGCCGAGACCAACGAAGCTCCGGAGGCTGTTTCCTCCCAGATCGCCGCCGGCAGCGGCCAGATCATCCGCGGCATCAAGGAGTTCCAGAATTTTGCAACATTTGCCGATAAGATGCTCGCCGACGCCTCGGTCGGCAAGGCGGACAAGGAGAAGTACATGGAGCTCAAGGAGGCCGCGCTCTTCCTCGCCGGCGACTCGTGGCGCCGGTTGAAGAAGCCCGCCTCCAAGCTCGATCTCTTCCGCGCCAAGGCCGCAGAAAACCTCGAGGCGTACGTCACCACGTTCCCGCGCGGCAAATGGGCCGCCAAGGCCTACGTGCTCCTCGGCACCCTCTACACCGCCCTTGGAGACGTCGCCAAGTCCAAGGACGCGCTCGACCGCCTTTCCAAGGAGTTCCCGGATTCCGAGGAGGCGCGCGACGCCAAGCCGCGCCTCGCCAAGAGCCTTATCGAAATGGGCATGGACCGCGAGGCTTCAGACATCTATGCCGAGATGCTCCGCACCGAAGGCGGCAACTATACGACTTGGGACTTCGTGCGAGCCGGCGAAGCGTTGATCGACGCGCGCAACTGGAGCCTTGCAGACCAGGCGTTCGAGAAGGCCATCGCCAGCGCCGCGACGAACCAGATGACGGCCGTCGCCCGCGCCCGCATCGGCCAGGCCAAGAGCCTCTACCGCCAGAAGAACTACGTCGAAGCGCGCGAAGCGCTTGACGCAATCCTCGAGAACGACAAGCTCAAGGGCCTTTCCGCCGCCGCCGAGGCGAACTTCCTCCTCGTCGACGTCGCTTCCGAACAGGGTCGAACCGAAAAGAACAAGAACCTCCGCAACCGCCACTTCGGCGCCGCGATGGGTGCGCTCAAGCGCTTGAGGAACAACTACTGGCGGCACAAGCCTCAGGAAGAGCGCGACAGTCTCGACCTCGCCTCCGCCGAAATCCGCATCCGCCGCATGGACGCGGAAGAGGCGATGGGCCTCGTGGACGAAGCAAAGGAGACCGGCGCCAACGCCGCCACCACTCTCCAGAGCTTCCTCCAGACCCGCAACCCCACGGAGGAAAAGCCGCTCGACAAGATGAACGCCACCGAGGTCAAGAACCTCGACCGCGCCTATTCGCTTCTCGTCCCGCTTCTCGCCCGCCTCGGGCCTGACGCAGGCGCGTTCGTGCTCAAGTTCGGCCAGGCGTATCTCGACATGTTCCCGAACGGCGCCGCGAGGACTGACATCCAGAACTGCATCAACCAGGCCAAGGCCTCAGGCGCCGTCATCACCGACGAGACCGACGCCGCCGCGGAAGCCGCCGCCGCCAAGGGCGCGGCCGAAGAGGCCGCCGAGAAGGTGGAGGAAATCCAAATCGAAGACGAGTCTGCGCAGGAAGGGGATGCGCAGGCCCAGGAGTGAAAGCACGACCCTGATATTTTCAACAGTTTCGAAGGAGAAGACATAACATGAAAACTCTCGCAATTTCGTTCCTTGCCGCCATTGCCGCTTCGTCCGTCTGGGCGATCCCCGGCACGCTCCATCCGGAGAGTGGCTCGCCTGTGAGGGGCGACATCAAGTGGAAGTCCGCTTCCAAGGTCTACGTCGTTTCCGCCAAGAAGGGCAATACGATGGTCGACAGCGAATTCAAGGCCTCGGAAGTCGCAAGCCTTTCGATTGAAAAGCCGAACGGACTCGACAAGGCCATAGAGATGGTCGAGAACGGCCAGGGCGTCCAGGCGACGGCAATCCTCACGAAAATCGTCTCTGAATACAAGATGCTCGTTTGGGACAAGCCGGCGGCGCGCTATCTCGTCCAAGCCTACCTCGCCGCCAATAATGCTCAGAAGGCCTACGAGGTCGCGCAGGGCGTTCTCGCGGACGACAAGACCGGCGCCTACCTCGGCGAGTTCGCGCCCTCCTACTGGCAGGTCCTCCTCAAACTCGGCAAGAATCAGCAGCTTGAGAGTTGCCTCAAGAAAGCCGCGACTTCCGGCGATCGTGCATCCAGCGCAGAGGCACTCAACATGCGCGGCGACATGATTCGCGCCGAGGGCGGCGACACGCCGGACACCTACACCAAGGCCCTCACGGACGCATACCTGCGCGTCGCGCTCATGTACCTCGACGAGCCCTGCCGCGAGGCGCGTTTCAACGCGCTCCAGAAGGCCGCCCAGTGCTTCGACAAGCTTGGCCAGGCTACCCGCGCCGAAGACATGCGCGCCCGCGCCAAGTCCATGTAAAAAGTTGAAAAGTTGAAAAGTTGCAAAGTTGAAAAGCTCTCTGCGCTCTCTCAAGCCCTCTTAAGGGAAAAATCGAAAATCGTAAATCGAAAAATCGTAAATTCTCTTTCCTCTTCCCTCTTCCCTCTTCCCTCTTTCAAAACAAGGAACAACCCACATGAAGAAGATCAAAAAATCCCTCCTCGCTCTCGCAATCCTCGTTGGTACTTGCGCAGCGCCTGTAGCAGCCCTCAACTCGCTCGGCCAGGATATTACCGACGATAGCGGTAATGTCGTCTCGTCCGACGCGAAGAAGACTGAATCCTCCGGCGGCGGGTTCTACGATATCGTCTTCGGTTCCGGCACCGTCGGCATGCTGCTGTGGTTCGCCCTCTTTGGCGACGGTATGCTCGCGATCTACTTCTCCGTCGACTGCTCCATCATGATCAAGCCCGAGCGCTTGATGCCCGCGCGTCTCATCGACAAGGTCAAGGAGGCGATGGACCAGGGCGACATCGTCGCCGCTATGGAGGCTTGCCAGAACACGCCTTCTTGCATGTCCAACATTCTTCTCGCCGCGTTCCAGCACGTCGAGGAAGGGTTCGATGTAATCCAGGAAGCGGTGAACGCCGCATCCGATCTCGAACAGGAGAAGATGAACCAGCGCCTCAACTGGATTTCCGTCTGCGGCAACCTCGGCCCGTCGCTCGGCCTTCTCGGTACGGTGCAAGGCATGATTTTGACGTTCCAGGCTCTCGCTTCCGGCGGCGCTGGCGATGCTTCCGCTCTCGCGAGCTCGATCGGCCAGGCGCTGTGGACCACCGCCGGCGGCCTTATCGTGTCCATCCCGTCCATCACCGCGTTCTACTCGCTCCGCAACAAGGCCAACCGCCTCGTCCTGCGCATGACCGCCACTACGATGGAATTCCTGAACGGACTGCGCAACGTCGAGGTCGCTCCCGAGGATGGCGCCCAGACCTGATTTGCGTCGACTGTCGAACCCTGAAAGGGGAATGCCGACATGGGAAAAAAGACACAGGAAAACCCAGTCCTCGATATGACGCCGATGATCGACGTCGTGTTCGAACTCATCATCTTCTTCGTCGTCACCCTCACCGAGGCGCAGAAGAAGGATGAGACTATCGAGCTGGAGGACGGTCAGCACGGCATCGTGCTGACCCCGGACGAGTTGCCCCCTACCCACATGCAGATCGATCTGAATGCGAAGGGACGCATCTCGATGGGCGACAGGACTTTGACGCCGGAGGAGATCCAGCGTCGCGTCGCCGAGCGCAAGAAGAAGATCGGCGAGTTCCCGATCCTCATCCGCGCTGACTTCGCCACCCAGCACAAGGACGTGGCGAAGGTTATGAACGCCTGCACCGCCGCCGGCATTTGGAAGCTTTCTTTCATGGCCGTCGGCGAGGACAAAACCCACGAACGCAAACGCCTGAAGAGGGCGGGGAGGTGACGTCATGGGAAGAAAAACGCAGGAAAACCCGACTCTTGACATGACGCCCATGATTGACGTCGTGTTCGAGCTCATCATTTTCTTCGTCGTCACCATCAAGCAGGAGGACCTGTTCACAAAGTTGAACGTCAACCGTCCCGCCCCGGCCTCTGGCCCGTCCGATTCGGAGTCGGACGATATCACGGTGACGATCGAAATCGGCCGCCGCGCCGACGGCAGCCCGAATGGCGTGATCGTCTACAACCACGTCGAAGTCACGCGTCCGCAGCTTGACACCCATCTCAAGGATATCGCGCGCACTTCAAAGACCACCCCGATCATCGTGAAGTGTGCCGAGAACAGCCCCCACAAGGCGCTTGTGGACGTCCTGGACATCTGCTACAAGCACGGTCTCAACAGCGTGAGCGTGTTTACGCTGTAAGGGGAAGGAGGCGAAATGAGCGAAGAATTGGAAGAGATAATCGAAGAAGGCATAGATCTTGACGAGCTCGCCAAACGCTACGAGGAGCGCGGTTTCTTCCGCCGCTTCTCGGAGATGTGCAGCGGCCTCGGCAAGCCGCACGGTTCCAGGGAATACAAGATTGCGCGCATCGAACTCCAGCGCTTGATGGCGCCGCTGATCGCCCTCTTGTCCGTGGTGATGTTCGTCGTCATTCTCGTCGTCGTCACCGCGGTGACAGGGCAGCAGAAGAAGACGATCGAAGTGACGATCGCGCAGCTCGACGAGGTCGAGCCGGACATCGAGGAGCAGCCTGAAGAGCCTCCGCCCGAGCCTCCGCCGGAGCCTCCGCCGATGGAGGATGTGGAAATCGTCGTCGACAACCCGATGCCGGGCCCGGTCTCGCAACTGACGCCCGTCGCCTCGCCGCCCTCGACCCAGGTTTCCGTCAAGCCCGCGACCCAGGATACTGTCGCGTTTGTCAACTCGCCCGTGAAGATGAAGTCGATGGTGGGCTCGCGCTCGCCCGGCTCCATCGGCGCCGCGACGCGCGGCGGTGCGCAGTTTGGCGACCAGCAGACTGAGGCCGCGGTCTACAAGGCTCTGCGCTGGCTCAAGAAGAAGCAGCAGAGCGACGGCTCCTGGAGCTCGGACGTCGGCGACTACAAGGGCAACCGCGCCGCTTGCACGGGCCTCGCGCTCCTTACCTACCTCGCACACGGCGAAACGCCAAAGTCCAAGGAATTCGGCAAGACCGTCCAGAAGGCCATCGAATGGCTTTGCGAAAACCAGAAGCTCTCGCAGAGCGGCAAGACCTGGACTATCACCGATGCCGGCAACGAGGAATACGGCTACCTCATCGCCACATACGCTCTTTCAGAGGCGTATGGCATGACGAAGAACCCGATCGTCAAGGATGCCGCATACCACGGTCTGGAGCGTATTGTCAAAAACCAGTCCCCGACAGGCGGCTGGAACTACGGCCTCAGGAGGGAGGCGACGGAGCCTGACGATATTTCCTATGGCGGCTGGTGCATGCAGGCCATCAAGGCCGGCAAGCTCGCCGGCATCCACGTCGACGGCATGGAGGAGTGCATCAAGAAGGCGGTCAGGTGCCTTCGCGAACGCAACGCCAACAAGCGCACCGGCTTTGCATACCGCCCCGGACGCTACTTTGAGGTCTACGCCGGCCTCGGCGGCGTTGGTTGCCTCGCGATGCAGCTGCTCGGCTACGGCAAGGATCCCGTCGTGAAGAATGCTCTCCAGGTAATGAAGGATTGGCGCCCGAATTTCGATTCCGCCAACGGTCCCTTCACCCACGAGCATCCTCGCGGCCACTGGCAGAGCCCGCAGTATTACTACTACTACGCCTCCCAGTGCAAGTTCCAGGCCGGCATGGCCAAGGACGCTTCCCAGACCGATCTTGTCGCCTGGACCGAGTGGAACAAGGCCATGAAGGCTTTCTATCCAAATCAGATGAAAGACGATGGCGAAATCGAAGGTCCAGACGGCAAGCCTCGCAAGTGCGCGTATTGGATCAACAACGACAGGCACTCCTGCCGTCCGATCATGGATACATGCCTTGCCGCGCTCCAGCTGATGGTCTACTACCGCTACCTCCCACAGGCCACGCTCAAGGCCGAAGAGGACAAGGGCGCGGGCGCAGACGCCGCCGTCGACAAGAAGAACGATATCACCGTCGACGTGGACATCTGATGATGGTTGGCAGTTGGTGATTCAGTAGCCAATGGTTTTTAACGTGGAAGAGTGTCTTGCGAGACTCGTTTTGCCGCACCGGGCGCCCCAACTGCTGGCTGCTGGTCACTAACTGCCAACTAATTCTCCCGTGCCTTTCTCTTTTTTTCTAGGTTTCAAATATTTGCGGCCGAAGCGGTCTGTCGCTTCGGTCATTGCTTTTGTTTCCATCCTTGGCGTGATGCTCGGCATCGCGGCCGTCATCATCGTCCGTAGCGTCATGACTGGCTTCGGGGATGTGTGGGAAAAGAAGATTCTCGATTTCAAGCCGCACATCACTCTCATGCCGTATTCCGGGCACGTGATACGTGGCGAGGAAGAACTTGCGGCGAAGTTGCGTTCGATCCCCGGCGTCGCGTCCGTCACGCCGGAGATTGATTCGCGCGTGATGCTGGAACGTCGCGGTCGCGTCCTCGCGCCGATTATCATAGGCGTCGACGGCGAGGAGTTCGCCAAGGCCTACAACGTCGGCGCACCGCTTGCCGGTACATTTGACCTCGACGGCGACTCGATTGTCGTCGGCCGCCATGTCGCCCGCCAGCTGGGCGTTTCAGTAGGCGACGAGGTGACGGTCTATTCCCCAAAGACCCTCGCCTCGAAGGATGAAGTATTCTTGCCCGTCAAATGGACGGTGACGGGCATATTCTCTTGCGGGCAGTATGAGTACGACTCCGGCTACGTAGTCGCTTCGCTCCCGAACGTCCGCGACTTGATGGGCATCGAAGAGGGGGTCTTCAACATCCATCTCAAGACAGAAGCGCCCGCCGTGCCTGAAAAGTTCAACGCCGTCATGAACGCCGTCGACCGGGCCGTGCCGCGTCTCCGGTTGATGACGTGGCTCGAGGCCGACAGGGAGCTTTTCAACGCTCTGGCCGTCGAAAAGAACATGACCGCGATTCTGCTTCTTCTCATTTCTCTTGTGGCGCTCTTTTGCGTGATGAACACGCTCCTCGTGCTGACCGTTCAGAAGACGCCGGAGATAGGCTTGCTGAAATCGCTCGGCTTTTCGAAGTTGCAGATCATGGGCGTTTTCATGGTGCACGGTCTAGTGCAATGCACCGTAGGCATATTGCTGGGGCTCGTCGCGAGTTTTCTCGTCCTTTCGAATTTGCAGAATATCGTCGAGTGGCTGGGGACGCTGGGGGTCAGCGTGTTCCCCGAGTCCGTCTACGGTCTTCCCGAGATACCGCACCGCATAGTGGTCTCGGACATCGCGTGGGCGGTCGCGTTCGTGTATTTCTTCGGCATTGTGGCTTCGCTCATACCTGCGCTTGCCGCCGCCCTCAAGGACCCCGTAAAGGCATTGAACGAATGAGCGCGGATATTCCAGGACTTGTCGCGACTGGCGTGCGCAAGGTCTTCAAGGGGCCGGGCGGCAAGGAACTCGTCATCCTCAATGGCGTCGATTTGACCGTCCGGCCTGGCGAGAAGGTCGCGATCGTGGGCAGGTCGGGGGCTGGCAAGTCGACTCTTCTCCACATTCTAGGCGGGCTTCTCAAACCTACCGCCGGGAAGGTCGTCCGTCCGCGCAATTTCGGTTTTGTCTTTCAGAGCTACCATCTCATGCCGGAGCTGACGATACTTGAAAACGTCATGCTCCCGGTGATGGCGGCGAGAGTGCGGGGCAATCTCCCCGGCCGGCGCGAGTTGAAGGCGCGTGCTCTGGAACTCATCGAGCGCGTCGGCCTTGCCGCAAGGCTGCGGCATCTGCCGGGCGAGCTTTCAGGCGGCGAGCGTCAGCGCGTCGCCATCGCCCGCTCGATAATCACTTCCCCTTCGCTCGTCCTCGCCGACGAGCCGACAGGCAATCTCGACGCTCTCACCGGGGCGGGGATTTTGAATCTGCTCGCAGAACTTTCCGGCAGCGACACGTCGCTCGTGCTTGTCACCCATTCCCCCGAAGCCGCCGCAATCGCCGACCGCACTCTCACGCTCGAAAACGGTCGGCTGGTCGGCTAGAACAGAGACCTGGAAAATTTTCGATTCGTCGATTTTCCGATTGCTTTCAAGCCTCGCTTCAAGCCTTCCTTATTTAACACAGAGGCACGGAGGAACAGAGGAACACAGAGGTTTTAGCGAAAATCGAAAATAGAAAAAATTTCTCTCGGGTTCCTCTGTTCCTCTGCGCCTCTGTGTTAAAAAGGAAGGCTTGAGCGGAAATTGAAATACAGTCCCTTATGAAAAAGACGCCATTCCTTCTCCTCGCCTTGTTCGCCGTTGCGAACGTGCTTGCCGGGCCGCGCGGTGTGAAGTATTGCGGGATATTCGTCAACGACGAAGACTGGGGCCTCAGACCCTGGGCGGTCAGGCATTTCGGCGCGGATGAACAGATCGGCGTCGGGGCGTATGAAAAGATATTCGCGCTCATGAAGGAGCACGGCCTCAATCTCATATGGCCTGCCATGCACGAGGGCGGCTACGAGTTTGTTTCGCGTCCCGAGAACATGGCGCTCGCCGCCAAATGGGGCATGCGCGTGGGAACGAGCCATTGCGAGCCGATGCTGCGCAACAACTGCTACCTTTCGAATGCCGAAAAGAAGAAGTGGTCGTGGCTGAACAATAAAGATTTCATCACCGGCTATTGGAAGTGGTCAGTCGCGAATTACGCCACGAACGACGTTCTTTGGACGATTGGCATGCGAGGCATCCACGATGGCAAATTGCAGGATGGCAAGACAACGGACGAGAAACGCGCCGTTCTCGAAGATGTCTTCGCGACCCAGACCAACCTCCTCGCCGCGGCCGGCATTGCCGGTGCGCCCAAGGTGTTCGTCCCTTACAAGGAAGTATTGCCGGTGTTCAACTCAGGCCTCAAGGTCCCGGTCGGCACGACGATAATGTGGGTCAACGACAACTTCGGCTACATCCGCCGCCTTGGAGGTCCGCAGTGCGCTGAATACGGCGGCGGTATCTACTGGCACGTCTCCTACTACGGCCGTCCGCACGGCTACCTCCACCTCTGCACCACACCTCCGGCGTTCATGTGGTATGAACTTGTCGCGAAGTGCTGGGAAAACGGCGTACGCGACGTATGGATGGTCAACGTCGGCGACGTCTTCCAGGCGGAACTGCTCATCTACGCACTCGGCAAATTCTCGTCGGCCCCGGATGCGTGGGGGCCGGACGCCCAATCGAAAATCCTTCTCGCATGGACCAAGGATTTCCTTGGCGACGAAAACGCGGCTCTCGCCGCCCATCTTGCAGAGTATTTCAACCTTGGCTTCATCCGCAAGCCAGAGCACATGTGCGCACAGTGGACGGACAAACTGCCGCCGTCGCTCAAGGCGTCGCTGCGCGAGCGCTACGCGCGTCTCCTCGCAGGCGACATCGCGCTCGAGGCTTCGCTGCCTGAAGCGAAGAGAGACGAGTATTTCCGCAAAATCGGCTATCAAGTGCGCTTCCTCGCCCATGCGGGTTTGATTCATCTCGACGGCCGTGACAAGGAGTACGCCCGCAGCGTGCTCGATCCGCTTGCCGCGCGTTGGGATTCGCTCGAAGGCGGGACGTGGGCGGGCTTTTGGATTGATACGATAGACGACGCCAACCGCTGGTCGTCGCAGATGCAGTGGGCGTGGAACGAACCCGCCGATCCTTGTGCCGTCGACCGCAGGGGCGAATCGCGCGCTGCATACATCGCGACGTCCTACAACGGTGAAGAGGAGCCGCGATGGCTTGAACCCGTTGCGAACACGCCCGCAAACGGCGGCGCGTGGACCGAGGTCGCGGGGCTCGGCACGTCCGCCAAAGCCCTTGCGCTTTTGCCCGTCCGTCCGGGGGCGGGGGTCGGCGCGGCGCTCGACTACAGATTCGGCGATATTCCCGCGAAGAAGCTCGTACTCCAGTTCCTCCCCGATTTCGCGCTCTGGCCGGGCTTGAAACTTCGCGTCGGAGTTTCGTTCGACGGCGGCGCGGAGAAGGTGGTCGAAGTCCCCAGGTCCGACTCGAACCTTGGCGAAAAAGACCCCGTCCGCGCAATCGCCGTCCAAGATAATTTCATACGCGTCGCGCTTGACATCCCCGATGGCGCCGACGCGTTCGCCATTCGCGCGATCGACCCTGGCGTCGTCATCGACCGCGTCGGTGTTTTCCAGCGGCCGCGCTAAATCTCCTACTTCCTACTTTCTACTTCCTACTTTATCTTCCCTATTCCCTATTCCCTATTTTTAACACAGAGGCACTCAAGTCGCAGAGGGACACAGAGGATTTCAGTTTTTCCGCTCCTTCTCTCTGTGAATCTTTGTTCCTCTGTGCCTCTGTGTTAAAAACAAGTCGAATTGGCATTGGCAACATTCCCTCTTCCCTCTTCTCTCAAGGAGCATGAAAAATGGCAATCAAGAACTCGATAGTCGCCGGTGTTGCGGCGTGGTGTATTGCGACGGGGTGCTTTGCGGCGGCCGATGGCGGCCCGAATGCTTCCCGGAAGATAGAGCGCGGCAGGCTTGAACTTGCGGAGTTCTCCGGCGAAGACAGGCTTTTCAACTTCGATTGGCGCTTCCGCCTCGGCGACGAGGCCGGGTGGGCGGCGAAAGATTGCGACGATGCCGCTTGGCGTCGTGTCGATCTCCCGCACGATTTCCAGATGGAGCTTCCGTGGAGCAAGTCCGCGCGTCCGGCCCACGGCTACAAGCCGCTTGGCAAAGCATGGTATCGCCGTCATTTCACCGTCGACCCTGCGTGGCGCGGGAAACGGGTGTTCGCCGAATTCGAGGGCATCATGGCCGTGGGCGATGTCTACTTGAACGGCGAAAAGGTCGCCTCCACCGAATACGGCTATCTTGGCTGTTCGGCGGAGCTGACGGAAAAACTCGATTGGGAAGGGGAGAACGTGCTTGCCGTGCGGGCCGATTGCGGCAGGCCCGGCGGTTCGCGCTGGTATACCGGCGGCGGCATCGTCAGAGACGTGCATCTTGTGGCGAAAAGCCGCGTCGCCATCGCCCGGCACGGGCTTTATGTGAAATCCACCGTCGAAAACGGCCGCGGGACGGTCGATGCAGTTTTGCAACTCGACGGCTGCAAGGGGCTTGGGCGGGAAAACTCGATCGAGGCGGTTCTCGAAATTTTCGCCCCGGACGGCAAATCCGTCGCTTCTGCCGCCGCCATTGCGCCATGGAGCAAAAAAGCGCATCAGGAAGTGGTGTTCGACCGCATCGAAATCGCCTCGCCGCAGGTTTGGGACATCGACTCGCCAAATCTTTACACCGCCTCCGTCGCGCTGAAGCTGAACGGCGTCGTCGTCGATCGCGTCGCGGAACGCTTCGGCATCCGCACTATCGAGTTCGACAAGTCATTCGGGTTCAAACTCAACGGCCGCAAGGTCTTTCTCGCAGGAATGAGCAACCATGCCGTATACGGAGCGTTGGGCGCGGCGGCGTTCGACCGTGCCATCATGCGGCAATTCCACGTCATGAAGGCGTTTGGGTTCAATGCCGTGCGCTGTTCGCACAATCCGTATTCCAGAAACTTCCTGCGCCTTGCCGACGAAACAGGCATCCTCGTAGTGGACGAATTGATAGACAAATGGTCTGCCGGAACGGACTACTGGAACGGACGCGAAAGTTTCATGCACATCTGGCCGTGGATGATCGAGGAGTGGGTCAAGCGCGACCGCAACCATCCATCGGTGATCATGTGGTCGCTCGGCAACGAAACGCAAATGCGCGAAGACATCTGCGGTTTCCAGACCGGCGACTGGGGCGTTACCACCTACCGTATTTTCGATACCATGCTCAAACGCTACGACGCGACGCGCCCCTCGACCGTGGCGATGTTCCCGGCCCGCGAGGGTGCTCTGACGCGCAAGGATCCGGGATTCAATCGAGACCCCAGACCGCCGGAACTCGCCTGCGAAACCGAAGTGGCCAGTTTCAACTACGTCTACGAAGACTATCCCAACTACAAACGCCACGCGCCGTGGCTGAACATCTTCCAGTCCGAGGCGGCCGTCCATGCATTGCAGCGGCCGTATGTGGCGATGGATCGCGAACATTCTGTCGGACTCTGCTGGTGGGGCGCAATCGCCTACTGGGGCGAATCCGACGGCTGGCCCAAGAAGGGATGGAACTATTCTTTTTTCGACCGCACTTTGCAGCCGAACCCTGCGGCCTATCTCGTCAAATCGTTTCTTTGCAAAGAGCCCGTGGCGGAAATCGCCGTCGTTCCGCCGGCCGCAGACGATGACGCGGTCGTCTGGAACGACATCAAAGTCGGCCGCATGAATGCCGTTTCGGACTGGACTTTCCCGCCGGGGGCGAAGCTTCCCGTCGTGTATGTTTTCACGAATGCGGAAGAGGCGGAGCTTTTCGTGAACGGCAAATCCCTCGGATCCAGGAAAAACAACGAGACGGACCCCGGTAGCGCGCATATGCTCAGATGGGAAAACGTCGAGTACGAGCCAGGCAGAATCGAGGCGGTGGCGAGGACCGGCGGCGAAGTCGTCGCGAGGCGCGTCCTCGAGATGGCGGGGCGGGCGGTCCGCCTCGAAGCCGTCGCCGAGAATCCCGGCGACTGGAAAGCCGATGCGATGGATTTGCAGTACGTGCGCATCAACGCCGTCGATGCCTGCGGACGTCGCGTGCGCTCGTTCCGCGAGAGCGTGCAATTCACCGTCACCGGCGCGGCCACGCTTCTGTCGGTCGATGACGGCGACGACAATACGGCGCTCCTTTTCCGCGATGTCGACGCCAAGCCGATGCGCGAAGGCTCGCTCCTCGTCATCCTCCGTGCCGGTTCCACCCCGGGCGGCGTCACGCTGCGCGCGCAATCTCAATCCCTCCCTGCGACGGAAATCAAGTTGTAGACGGAGGGACGAGGGGATTTTTCGATTTGCTTCTTTTCTTTTTTCTCTTTCTTTCGAAAATGATATCATTTTGACATCATCGTGATATCATTTCGAGCCGCCCGGAATTCCGGCTTGAATCAACCGAAAAAACGTAGAAGGCAATAGATTGCCTGCAACGCTGCGATATATCGAAAACGAGCGTCGAAACTATTTGTCTGTTGAAGGAACTGGAGAGCGCCGCCAAGTGCACGTCGGACGAGGTCGCCAAAATGGAGACCTGATAAAATCGATAAACTCTGTGGCTTGAGTGCCTCTGTGTTATTGTGCCGGCCAGAGTTTTTGTTAGTATTTTTATCGCAGAGACCCGAGAGACGCAGAGTGTGAAAAGTCCTGATAAACTCTGCGTTCTCAGCGTCTCTCAAGTCTCTGCGATAAATACTGGCCTTATTCATGTCCACCACAATAAAAAACTATTGTATGACAGTGGTTTTCGCCACATTTTCAAATGAGATTTTGCCCTGCCCCCTTGACCCTTCGGCGGCGAAAATGGTATAATTTACATTACACTGACTGGATATAGAATCACTACCATGCAATAGATTTTTATCGCAGAGACCCGAGAGTGCGCAGAGATTATCGATTTTGTCGGTGTTATTTCATATGTATAGTGCGTAGATCTGCAAGTTCGACTAAAGAGTGTGTTGATTTGACATCTCGTGAAAAATGCGAAAATCCGAGAAAACTCTGTGACTCTGCGTCTTTGTGATAAAAATCTATTGCATGCCATTGTTTCGGTTTTTCGATTTATTTCAAGCATTCCTTTTAACACAGAGGCACAGAGGAACAGAGGTTTGATCGCAAATCGA
>DFGB01000035.1 GCA_002371135.1 Verrucomicrobia bacterium UBA3761
TATGGTATCACTTGACCAACTGATATGGTATCGCTTGACCAACTGATATGGTATCACTTGGAGACGGCGCAAAGAGGGGAGGAAAACCGCCTCCCCATGGTTCCAGGCATTTCCACCCAAACTTGCGAAGAGCCGAAATTGCGCGCTTGACAGCAAACGCCACTATTTGGTAGAATAGAACGGAATTTTGAAGAAAGGTGCAAGATAATGCAAATTTACAAGATGTTCGCCGCTTTGGCGCTTGCAACGGCCACTCTTGGCGCTCAAGCCGACCTGTACATGGCCGGCGACTCGACCATGTGCAACTACAACCCCCAGCGCCAGTATCCCCAGCAGGGATGGGGTCAGGCGCTGGAGCAGTTCATGAAGAATCCCGACCAGTTGCACAACTGGGCCATCGGCGGCCGCAGCGCCCGCAGCTTCAAGAATGAAGGCCGCTGGGACAAGATAGTCGAGGCGCTCAAGCCCGGCGACTTCGTGATTGTCGCGTTCGGCCACAACGATGCCAACCGTGCCAAGACCGAGCGCTATTCCACGCCCGAACAGTACAAGGAACTCATGCGCGGCTTCGTCGCCGACGTGCGTTCGAAGAAGGCGACGATCGTTTTTGCGACGTCGATACCGCATTCTGGCGGCTTCACCGAGACCGACGGCGTGATGCACGTTCGCGGCAGTGCGGCCGGCATCGGTCCGTACGTGGAGGCGACGCGCGAACTCGGCAAGGAACTTGACGTGGCCGTATTGGACTTGAACGGCTTTGCATGCGAAAAGCTGCCGTCGCTCGGCTTCGAGAAATCCAACCGTCTCTACATGCGCATAAAGCCCGGCGAATACGAGCGCCTGCCCAACGGCTCCAACGACGGTTGCCACACGCGCGACGCCGGAGCGTATTTCTTCGCCAAGGCGGCCGTGGAACTCGCCTACAAGCAGAAACTGCCTCTCGCCAAGCTCTTCAAACGTCCGGGCGACGTGCGCTTCACGCCGATCCCCTATGGTGGCCCCGGCAGCAACGCCAAGCCGCTCAAGGATGACTTCAGCAAAGAGGAAATCCCTTACGCGAACGAGTGAAACCAGGCTTCTAGACTTCTAGAACCATCAACTACCAACCACTTATGAAAGCTACAAACGAACAACTCAAGCTGGCGGCGAACACGGTTCGCTGCCTTTGCGCCGACATGATAGACACGGCGAACTCCGGGCATCCCGGTGCGCCGCTGGGCATGGCGGATCTCGCCGTTTCCCTCTGGCTCAACTACCTCAATTACGCTCCCGCGGACGAGACATGGCCTGCGCGCGACAGGCTCGTATTCTCCGGCGGCCACGCTTCCAGCCTCGTCTACGCCCTCCACCATCTCGCCGGCACCGGCAAGCTTTCGCTTGACGAGCTCAAGACTTTCCGTCAATATGGCAGCCGCTGCGCCGGGCATCCCGAGAAGGGCATCTCGCCCGGCGTCGAGGTGACGACCGGCCCGCTCGGCCAGGGCCTCGCGATGGCCGTCGGCCTCGCGCTCGCCGCCAAGAAGGCCGGGACCGGCAACAAGACGTGGGTCTTTTGCGGCGACGGCGACATGGAAGAGGGCATCTCCCACGAGGCGTGCTCCTTTGCCGGCGTCAACAAGATCGATTCGCTCATCGCCGTCTACGATTCCAACAACATCACCATCGAAGGCAACGCCACTCTTTCGATGGCCGACGACACCAAGAAGCGCTTCGAGAGCTACGGATGGAAGGTGCTCTCCTGCGACGGACACGACTACGACGCGATCGACCGCGTCTACAAGAAAGCTTTGCGCATAACGGACGCGCCCGTCTTGATCATCGCCAAGACCCACATCGGCTTTGGCGCGCCAACGAAGCAGGATACGCCGCACTGCCACGGCGCACCGCTCGGCGCCGAGGAAACCGCCGCCATGAAGAAGGCTTTCGGCTTCGACCCGGAAAAGACCTTCTACGTGCCTGAAGAAGTCTACGCCCTCTTCGCCGAGCGCGCGGCCCGCTTCAACCGCATGGCAAAGAAGTGGCGCCGTCTCAATCCCGGCAAGACCGGCAAGATCGCCGCGCCCGACTACATGAAACTCGTCGAGGCGCTTCCCAAATACGAGGTTGGCAAGTCGTACGCCACGCGCAACATCAGCGGCGAAGTGATGAACGCGCTTGCGCCGGTGGTCCCCGAACTCTTTGGCGGCAGCGCCGACCTCGCCCCCAGCAACAAGACCGAACTCAAGGGCTTCGGTTTCATCGCGCCTGGCGACTTCTCCGGCCGCAACATCCACTACGGCATCAGGGAACTCGCGATGAGCGCCATCGCCAACGGCATCACGGCGTTCGGTTCGTTCAGGGGATTCGGCGCCACGTTCTTCGTCTTCAGCGACTACTGCAAGCCGGCGATCCGCCTTGCCGCTCTCATGAATCTGCCGACGATCTGGGTGTTCTCGCACGATAGCTTCTACGTCGGCGAAGACGGCCCCACGCACGAGCCCGTCGAACAACTCGCCTCGTTGCGCACGACGCCGGGCCTCCTCGTCTTCCGTCCCGCCGACGCCACCGAAACGGCGTACTGCTGGGTCGAGATGCTCCTCAACACCAACGGGCCTAGCTGCATCCTTACCACGCGCCAGAACCTCCCGGTTCTCGAAGGCGTCCGCCACGAAGGCGTCTCCCGCGGCGCTTATATCATCTACGAGGCCGGTTCGCAGGGCGTCGATACGTATCTCTTCATCGCATCCGGCAGCGAAGTCTCACTCTGCATCGAGGCGGCCAAGGCGCTTGAAGCCGAAGGCAAGAGCGTGCGCGTAGTCTCCATGCCGTCGATGGAACTCTTCATCAACCAGAAGCGCGAATACCGCGACGCGGTGCTGCCGGAGTTCATGAAAAAGCGAATCATCGTCGAGGCGGGTTCGCGCTTCGGCTGGGACCGCTTCCGCTTGGACTGGCGCTACACGCGCTTCGTCACGATGGACCATTTCGGCGCATCGGGCCCGTACAAGCGCCTCGCCCAGGAGTTCGGCTTTACGGTCGAGAACGTCCTCAAGGCCGCGAAGGAACTCTAGCCAGGATTGGGGATTCTTCGATTTTTCGATTTTTCGATTGCTTCAAGCAATCGAAAAATCGAAAAATAAAAATGCGATGCTAAATGCAAAATGCCAAATCTCAATCGAAAAATCGATAAATCGATAAATTCCCACCCCGATTTTCCCGTCATCGATGCGCATGTGCATCTCTACCCCGACGCAATCGCGGCAAAGGTGACGCCATCGCTCGCGCAGCGCTTCGGCAACGCGCCGTCGTTCGACGGCACCGTGGCCGGGTGCCGCGCCAAGAACGCTGCTTGCGGCATCACGGCTTCGCTCAACCTGCCCGTCGCCACCAAGCCGGATTCGGTCGGTCACACGAACGCATTTTGGGCGCAATACGCCAAAGGCCCGGACATATTTTCCTTTGCGTGTTTCCACCCGCAAATCGAGGACAAGGGGGGTGAAATCGAGAAAATCGCTTCACTTGGATTCTCCGGCGTCAAGCTGCATCCCGAGTATCAGCTTTTCAGATTCAACGATTCCTGCATGGACGATGCGTGGGCGGCGATGTCGGAGTTCGGCCTCGTCGTTTATCTGCATGCAGGCGGCGAGCGCGTTTTCTCGCCGCCTTTCCATTCTTCGCCGTCGGAGATCGCGACGCTCCACAAGCGATTCCCCAAACTCAAAATCGCCGCTGCGCATCTTGGCGGCTTTGGCATGTGGGACGAAGCCGAAGAAGTCCTCGCCGGGGAGGACGTGTTTCTCGATCTCTCGCATACGTTCTTCTGGATGCCGCACGGGCAAATCTTGCGGATGATCCGCAAACATGGCGCGCATCGAATTCTTTTTGGCACCGATGCGCCGTGGCAGGATCCCGGCCAAGTGCTGGAGGCGTTCCTCGCTTTGCCGCTCTCCGAGGCCGAACGCCGCGCCATCTGCGGTGGAAACTTTGAAGAGTTGATAAGCTGACAACCCTGGGCCGCGCTTCGAGCGCGGCTGTTTTTCGTTTTGTATTTCCTCTGGTGCAAGACAAGAGGAAATACAGTAATATATATCTGAAATTAGTCGATTTTAGGTATTGTATGCCTTCGCAGGAAATGTTATAATTATGCCATGAATGAAATGCGAAAAAAAACACTTGGCGAGCGGATTCTAAATCTGCTTGGCTACAGAATATGGCCGGAAAACCGCGATCCTCGCATCTGCGGCCCGCAGCCGCGCATCATCACGCGCCGTCAATGGAAGGCGATGCAGAAGATGGCCTCCGATGCTTCATCTGATGATGGGCAAGCAGAGCAATAGTTTGTCGACAACTTATCCACCTTCACAACAGGAGATCGTCATGAACACCACTATGGAAAACGAACTTCGCAGAATTGCGCAAAAGCACGAACTCAACGCGATACTCGGCCAACTCGACGCCACTCAAGCGGCTGACGGAATGAGAGTAGTATTTCTGGGCGAATTCAGCGCCGGCAAGTCCAGCCTGATCAATCATCTTCTGTCGACCAATCTCCCGGTCGGGGCGAAGCCTACGACCACGACAGTGACAATCATCCGTCCTTCAAAGGACCTCGAATGCGGTGCGAAATACTACCGGCTTGCTCCAAGCGGGGAGACGATTGAAATCGACTGGATGGAGTTCGATTCGCTTGTCCAGAAGGAAGACGCTGCCGAGACGCTGATTCTCGAGGTGCCGCAGTGCGAATATCTGCCTGACGGAGTCATGGTGGTGGATACGCCCGGAGAAGGGAGCCTGACGGCGGAAAGCGCAATTACGCAGGCGTATCTTGCCGAGGTCGATGCCGCTGTTTTCTGCATCCCCGCGGTGGATGGAACGCTGCACGGCCACGCGAAAGACTTTATCGCCAATCCCGCACTTCGCAGGGCGCACTCGCGCATGGTCTTCGCCGTCACAATGTCCGACCTCAAGCAAGCCGCGCTGCCCGACGGAAGACGCGAAATCGACGTCGTCAAGTCGAATATCGTATCGGAGTTGAAGAAGATGGCGGCGGAGGGCAAGTTCTGCGGCGGCGACATCGAGAAGCGCGTTGTCTGCGTTTCCAGCGCCAAAACTGAAACCGGCGATGGCGGGGCCGGAGGCCTTCTCTCGGCGCTGAAGACGTTCGTCTACGGCAAGGGTGGCGACGTGGAGGCGGAGCGGCGCCAGGCCTGCTGCCGCGAACTCGCCGTCAGTGCAGCGGCCGCGCTCGAAGAAATGGCAGAAGCGATGTCGTTCAACCCCGATGAGCGCAGAGAAAAACTCGATGGCGCCGAGGCCGATCGAAGGGACGTAATGGCCAAACTCGCCGCAAAGGAGGAGTCCTTCGAAGAATTTAGATCTCTTTTGCCGGAACGCATGGCCAATGCTTTCGACGCCCATGCGCCTGAATTGGTCGTTGCGAAGTCGCAAGAGGATCTGGATGCGGTCGCCAAGTCCGCGGTCGAAGACATCGAGGCGGCAATCAAGCGGCTGGCAAAGGTGAAGCTTGGTGATGAAAATTGGACGCTCGACCATTCGTTCAATTCGCAAATCAAGGCGGCTTTGCCTGCGATGCTCGCGAGGATCGACCGTACTGCGAAAGGACTTGCAGACTTGGCTTTTATCGCGCTTTCCAGCGGTTTGGCGGCAGCGGTTCCCGGCGGAGCGGCGGCGACCGGAGGAGCGGCCAGAGGAACGGCCGCCGTGGCGACGAAGGCCGCCGCTAAATCAACCGTCCGCGCCGCCCAATACACTGCGGCCCGGACGGTTGCACCCGCCCGGGCTGCCAAATCGGCTGAAGTACGTATCGATAAGGCTGATGTGGCCAACGAATTTGTTGCAACCGCCCGGGTTGCCAAATCGGCTGAAGTAGGCAAGAAGTCGACCGATTGGGCTGGCATTCTCGGCAAGGGAGCTGGAATACTCGCCGAAGCCATCGATAAATTGAATCCCGCCTCGTATGTGGCCGACTGGGCGTCTTCCAGCTTGAAGGAGCGGGAAGTTGCCGGATTCCGCAGCAGACTTATGGCCATAGCCGATTCGATAGCCGATCTCATCTGGGAAGAATACGACGCTCTCGTTCTCGAACCCGTCAGGAAATCACTCGCGGAACGCAAAGCGGCCGTCGCCGCCATCTGCGCCGACATCGACACTTCACGACGCGATTTCTCCGCCAAACGACAGGAGATCGAGGCGGATATCGCCGCCCTCAAGGCGATTCAATAGTCTTTGCAAAACGCAAGCGCACCGTATGGGAGCATATACTGATCGCGTGACCGGCATCAAAGAGGATCTTTCCCCTCTGAGGAAAGAACTCCGCAGGATTTCGGAGCAATTGAGGCAATCGCGGGAGGGTGCGCACAGTCTTCGCATAGTCGTGGCGGGCGGTTTCAGTTGCGGGAAGTCGGCGTTCATAAACAAACTCTTCGGGTCCAAAGTCGCCGAAGAAGGCACCACGGCGACGACGCGCTGCAGCACGGAGTATTTCCACAGCGACGTACACTGCTGGTATGAGGACGGCGGGAAGGAGATTTCCGAGGATGAATATCGGCGGCAGTCGTGCGAGAAGGGCTCGAAGAAGCGCTTCAGGGTTGGCGTCCCGTGCGATTTTCTGGATGGCGGGATACTCGTCATAGATACGCCGGGATTCGGCGACAACGAGGACGACAGCGACAACGCGAAAGCCGAAGTCAGAAAATGCGACATTCTCTTTTGGCTTGTCAATGCCAACGGCGGAACTATCAAGGCAAGCGAACTTGAGGCTCTTTTGGAAGCGACGAATGGCGGCGGCGAACGCAAGCCTCTTGCCGTCCTGCTGACGCAAATCGACAAAGTGGACGGCAAAGACAATCTGGAGAGTGTGCGCAAGCATATAACCGGATTGCTGCAGGAAAAGTCTTTGCGTCTCGTCCATCCGCCATTGCCGGTTTCCAAGGAAGACGATCCCCAAGAGGTCCCGCCGTCGCTCAGGCCGTTCATTGTAGCGCAGAGGCAGGAGATTGCGAAGATTGTCGCGGATTGCAAGCGAGCGGGGGTTGGCAAATCCCACGTCCTGGAGGAGCGCCTTGTGCGCCGTTGCGAGGAACTTGCAGAGAGAATCGACGCGATATGCGATGCCGCCAGAGACCAAATGATCGAGTATCGCCAAGAGGTGGAAGAACGCATCGAGCGCGCTTCGAAGGAATGCGAGCGGCGTTTCCGGCATGATGTCGCCGAAATTGTAGAGGGGCATGTCTCCGGGATGAACGTCTATTCTTCCAACGAGGCCATAGGGTCGTATAAAAGCAAAGAATGTCCGGTCTGGGACGATTACACCGCGTATTTCCGGCCGACTGTGAAATTCCTCGAACCGCATGTGCTGAATGCCAAAATCGGATGGTTGCTTGCCAAGTATTCCGACTACCACGGCGGACCTTTGGAGTGTGGCGGCGCCCAGCAGGCGATACTGGACGAGATATCTTCCAAAGTGCATCGCGCGACGTGCGATTCTTGGGGCGAGAACGAATCCAAAGCGCGGGAGATTGTCGCTTGCCGGGCGAGATGCGCATTGCGCGAATTTTCTTTCGACGAGGTCAAGGACAAGTTCTTCCGTGCGCTCACGCTCCCCAAGATCGAGTGGAAAAGCCCCAATATCGATTCGATGCACCAGGAGCTCGCCGAGATCGCCCAGTGCCTGGCTCGCATTAAAAGCCAGCGCCCCGGCAAGGACGTGAAAGTCTCCGCGGAGCGCGGCAACGCAAGTCGCGTTCCGATGAACAGCGGGATGCTGAGAATGTATTCGTTGTTTAAATCCTATGTGGCAACATCCAACGCAAAGAGGACAAAATGAGCAGTGAATTGCTGAAGGAACTGGAGAGCGCCGCCAAGCGCACGTCGGACGAGGTCGCCAAAATGGAGGCCTGCGGAATTCTTCCACTGTCTGTGAAGATGGGCGAGACTGTAACCGAGACGATTACGGCATCTTCGCTGAAATCGATGCTTTCGCAAATTCTGGAGTCCGAATTGACAATCGCCGTATGCGGCGTCGTCAAGGCGGGCAAGTCGACTTTCCTCAACTCGATTATCTTCGGGAGCGACGTCTTGCCGACGTTCCCGACGCCCTGCACTGCGAAGTTGACTTTCATCACCCACACCGACGGTGAACAATATTGCGAGGCCTCTTTTTTCACCGAAGAAGAGTTCAAGCGCATGAGATCGGAACTCGCAGGCGATTCTCTCGAAATGCTTGAGCGCGAGATGGAGATTGCCCGGAGGCAGGGTGTCTCTCCGGCGCAGTTGTGGGGAAGGACGGCTCGAGTGGAATTCAGTTCGCCCGTGGAGCTGAGGGAGCGCCTTCGCGACTATGCAAGCGCGGACGGACGCTTCACGCCGTTCATAAGGGAAATCAAACTGGCGATCAATCGCCCCGAACTGAAGGGGTTGTTCATTGTCGACACTCCGGGACTGGACGATCCCAACCCGCTGAATTCGCGTGTGACGGAGCAATGGGCGAATAAAGCGCACGCGGTCGTGTATCTCATGCCGTGGAGGGGGATGAGCGCAAACGACAGGGCGTTTGTCGAGCGTAACTACGGAACGCTCGCCGAGGCCAAAGGCAATCGCGTCTTCGTGATAACGAGAATCGATGAGAACCGCGACTGGCTTTCCACCAAGGACGTATTCATCAGGGAGTTTCCTGCCGAGCGCGGCAATGTTTGCGGCTACAGCGCAAAGACCGATCTTCTCCTCAAGGCGGAGGCGAATGGCGCGACGCTTTCGGAGGACGATGCGTGGCGGCTTGGAAAGCTGCGCAAAGAGAATTTCAATCCCGATCCGTCCAACGTCCGCTCGCTCGTCGCGCATCGTCTCTTCGAAGGCGGCGGACAGAACGGCGCGAAATTCAAGATCGAGCAGCTCAATCAACAAATCAAGCGATGCTATGAAATCTTCATCGCGCAGACAAAGGAGATGATCGGACAACTCGAGGAGGACGTCAAAATCGTCGAATCCGACAGGGAAAAGGCCCAGAGGGACGTGGAGCGGCTTCAAAATTTGCGCATGGAGCTGCAACGGAACGGGGAAGACATCGTGACAAGAGCAAAGAATTCATTTGCAAACGGAGACTCCGCAAAGGCCGCGCTCGCAGCCGATATGAGGGATAAGATGAATCAGAAGACCGCGCGGGTCCTCGACAAGCATCTCGGACGTTGCAATAGCGATTCGGAGATCCTTCCCGCCATTCATAGAGCCAAAGGTGAAATCGAGACGCTCATCTCCGGCGAAATGCGCAGATTCTTCGAGGCGAAAATCCAGGACGCGGAAGATGCTCTCCATACCGTCAAGCGAGAAATCAAAAACGAGGCTACGGCGGGGAAGTGCGAAGAACTTGTGAGGGAGCCGGATGCGACGCCTCTCTCCGATAAAGGCAAGGCGCTTCTCGACGCCATCGCCATAGTCGTCGATTTCAGCAGCATCGACGAGAGCATCCACTGGTATCGCTCGACCAATGCAAACAAACTGGATGCGATGGCTGCATTCGAAGAGGTAGCGGCGAAGACGGTGGATGAAATGTATAAAAGAGCGAATGAATACGAGCGCTTCTGCCGTGGAATCATCACTGGCTACGTCAGCGAGACGTTGAAGAAGGTCGAGCACGGCATCGACCTCAGACAACAGAAACTCTCTTCGCCGGAAGAATGCGAACGCATCTTGCAGGAGAAGAAAGGCGAGCTGGAAGACGTCCGCAAGAAGCTTCGGGCGGGTGAAAACGCGTATGCCGCGTTTGGTTGAATTTGAAGAGGGAAGAGGGAATTTTTATCGCAGAGACTTGAGAGACGCTGAGAACGCAGAGTTTATCAGGACTTTTCACACTCTGCGTCTCTGCGATAAAAATCTATTGCATGGTAGTGAAACTCTGCGACTCTGCGTCTCTGCGATAAAAATCTATTGCATGCCATTGGAAAAATCCCACATCGAAAAATTTATGGAAGCAGGTTATTGGTTGGTTCTGGGGCTTGGACTGCTCGCAGTCGGCGGTGCGGTCGTTCGTATGCGGTCGCGACAAGCGCGCCCCTCCCGTGCGCTCCCGTGCGGCGAGTGTTCATGGGATCTTGACGCGCTTGTCTCTTCTTTGGAGGAAAAGGCGCTCGCGTACGCTGTCTACCGCGAAGCCCTTGAAAAAGGGGTGCCTCCTGCCGCCAAAGATGCGCTCTATTCCAGATTCGGATATGTCAATCTGCCGCCGGCGCTCGAGAGCGACAAGATTTTCGAAGAGCATCCCGGGTTGATGGGCGACGAAGAATTTCTGGCGGCGCTCAACCGCTGGATTGCCGCCAACGGCGGAGAATGCAAGCGGGACTTCTTCTCCGCATCCACGGAAATGGGTAGAATCCTCGTCGCCGCCAAACGCGTCCAAGCCGAGAGGGAGGTCGAAAAGTTTCAACTTTTGGGCCGTGCCTAGGGTCCGGGATTTTCAGCATCCCTTTTTAACACAGAGGCACAGAGGGACACAGAGAATTTTTCGATTTGCGCCCGGGGCCTCTGTGCATCTCTGTTCCTCTGTGCCTCTGTGTTAAAAAGGGATGCTGAGAGCGCAAATCGAAAATCGTAAAATCTCAAATCGCAAATCGTAAATCGCAAATCGTATTTTCAACTTTTTGGGCCGTGCCTCTAGGGTCCGGGATTTATTGCTTTATAAAAGCAATACGCGAGGTAGCCGCAACAGAGTACCTTTATCGCGACGCCGCACAAGAATCCGAGGAGTGCTCCAAACGCGCCTTTCAAACCCGGCCCGATGTCCTTGCCGGAAATCAACTCGCCCGCAAGCGCGCCGAGGAACGGGCCTGCGACAACGCCAAACGGCAAAAAGAACAAGCCGGCGATCGTGCCAATGAAGCAGCACGCCGTCCCCGTCTTCGAGCAGTTGAAGCGCCGTGCACTTATTGCAGGGACGACGTAGTCGAGGATCGTGGCGACGAGGGTCGCAATGCCGGCGACGACAAGGCACGAGTGGGCGGGCGATGAATGGTCGCCTGTCGCCAGGGCCGCGAACAATGCGGCGTAAGCGACCGGCGGGCCGGGAATGACTGGCACGAAGCAGCCGGCGAATCCAAGTGCTATCAACGCCCATCCAATCCAGATGAAGAGAGAATTCGTCATTTGTCCTCCTCTTTCTTCGCTTTTGGTCCATCCATATGCCGTGCGCAATAGCGCCTGTCCTTGAGCGGCTCTTCGGGGCACTGCGCATTGTCGTCCATCATGGCCATGCAGCGTTTCAGCGGCTTCGACGGCTTGACGTCGCTCGCATGCTGTCTGCAGTAGCACGTGCCAGGTCTGGCGCGGCGTTTGCAGCGATTGCCGGAAAGCGTCATGGACCGGCAGTGCGACTGCGGCGACGGAGCGATATTTTTCTCTTCCCCGGCGCCATACGCCATGGAGGCGGCGAGCGCCGCCAGCAGAAAACACCTCTTCATCATTTCGCTCTCCTTATACGCAAATTCGCAATCGCCACGCCAGAAACGATTGCCAATCCTCCCAAACCGCTCATCCACGAAAGTCTCTCGCCCAGAAACACGCGGGCGAACACAATCCCGACAAGCGGTATGAGATACAGCCCAAGGCTCGTGCGCACCAGTCCAAGCGCCTTGCATGCCTTGTTCCACATCACGAACGCGAGTGCCGAAGCAAGTGTTCCGAGGAAGAAAAGATTCAGCACGTTGACGAAACTGGAGAAGCGTTCCCGGTTGACGGCGCCGTCGAGGTCGATGCTGAACGAGCCGTCAAGCGCATGGAACCCGGAAGGCGTCGCGCCCCACAACGCGAGCGGCGCGAGAATCGCAAGCGCCCAGAAGAACGTTTTGCGGATGACGACGATCTGCGGATAGCCGCGCTTGTTGGCCTTGTCCAGCAGGACGGAATACACGCCCCAACTGATCGTCGCCAAGATCGCCATCGCGTCGCCCAGCGGGCGGATTTTGAAATTGACGAGGCCGTTGAGGCTCACGAGCGCGACGCCGCACACCGCCACGAGCGCACCGGCGGCGAAGCGCATTGTAAGGGTTCTGTCCTTTGCGAACACCCGCGCGAGGAGCGCCGTCACGATAGGGCCGAAGGATACGAGAATCGCGACATTGCTCGCGTTCGTGTAGTAAATGGCACAGTTTTCGAGCAATTGATACACCGCAACTCCCGCGAGCCCCATCGCCGCGAAGAGGAGTTCGTCATTCGCGCCGGCGCTGCGCCACGGGAGGCGGCTGAACAACGTGACCGTCGCGAGAATCGCCCACGCCAGAGCGAAGCGCAAGATATGTATTTCCAGCGGCGAGAAATCAACGAGCAGCGCGCGTGTATTGGCGAACGTCACACCCCACACGAATATAGTGGCGGCGGCGAATATCCAGCCTGCGGCGCGCATGATACGAAAAGAGAGATTTTCGATTTTCAATTTTCGATTTTCGATTTTCGATTTGTTTCAAGCCTCTCGTTTTTAATCGCAGAGGCGCAGAGTACGCAGAGAACTTTTCAGCCTTCCAACTTTTCTGCTTTTCTCTCTCAAGTACTCTGCGTCTCTGCGTCTCTGCGATTAAAAACGAGAGGCTTGAAACAAATCGAAAATCGCAAATCGTAAATCGCAAATCGTATTTTCAACTTTTCAACTTTTCAACTTTTTTAAAAGCGCAAAGCGCAAACGCCGCGCCTGTCAGGAAAACGCCGATGGAAATCGTCTGGGCGATAGAGAACGGGCCGATTTCAGCGCGCGGGTCGCCGCGAAGGTATTCGAGCGGGAAGCGCAGAATGGCATAGCCGCAGAGATAGGCGCTCACGACGAGGCCGTGTGCAACGAGCCCGCTCCTGCGCTTGTAGAGTGCGATGTAGAGCGAGATGACAAACGCAAAAAGGACGAGCAAAGCCGCCGCTTCTACGAGTTGCGTGGGCAAGACCGGCAGGGAATGCGGAGCATCGGGCATAATCAGCCTCGCATCAACCTGTTCGTACCACGCCGGAGAGAAGCGCGGGAAGGCGATGCCAAGCGAGCCCGTCTTGCAAATCCTGCCGTAGCAGCAGCCGTAGAAGAAGCATCCCACGCGCCCAAGTGCGTGGCCGAGCGGCACTACGGCGGCAAGCGCATCGCCTAGCTCGGCCGGGTTCGTCTTCGTCCGCCGGCACCACAGGAAATAGACGAGACAGGCGAGAATCAGACCGCCGTAGAAGACGAGTCCGCCCTGGTCGATTCTCAATATCTGCCAAGGATGCGCTGCGAACTGCGTGTGCCAGTTTTCAATCACATACGCCGCCCGGCCGCCGGCGACGCCGGATGCGACGAGCGCG
This sequence comes from Verrucomicrobia bacterium UBA3761, assembly GCA_002371135.1. Classification (GTDB taxonomy): domain Bacteria; phylum Verrucomicrobiota; class Kiritimatiellia; order RFP12; family UBA1067; genus UBA1067. The sequence goes on from DFGB01000035.1 coordinate 13,303, forward strand.
ACGATGAGGTTGGAGAGATCCTTGCGGCCGGTCAATTTCTCTACGAGAATCCAGCACAGCAAGAATCCCGCCGCGACGCACGCGCCGTAGGTCTTGATGTGCAGAAAGCCGATGGATACGAGGTCGGGATGCATTGGGAAAATAGGAAGTAGGAAATAGGAAGTAGGAGATTTTATTGTGGCGGACAGAGTTTTTGTTAGTATTTTTATCGCAGAGACGCAGAGACGCAGAGTGTGAAAAGTCCTGATAAACTCTGCGTTCTCAGCGTCT
>DFGB01000077.1 GCA_002371135.1 Verrucomicrobia bacterium UBA3761
CCCCCCCCTTCCCCTCTTCCCTCTCAAAAACGCAAATCATAACGTTTTTTTAACACAAGCCGTGGCGGATATGGTATAATATTACGTTGAAAATCCGTGAATGGAAGGATGATAACATGATACGAAAAATTCAGAAAATGGCTGTTGCCGCCATTTGCGGCTTGTTTGCCATCAGTGCCCGCGCCGCTGATACCGTCTTGCAGACGATCCTCACGACAGATCGCGCTCCGTATGGTTCGGAAGTAGAGCTTGGCGTGTGGAATGCGGATATCGACGAATGCGTCCGCGTCGCCCGCGAGACCGGCATCCCGATGATCGGCGTCTGGAGCCGCGAAGGTTGCGCCCACTGCCAGATCCTTGAGAAGGCGATTACCTCCGACGTTTTCCGCGAGTGGGTCAAGAAATCCGGCCTCATCCTCGGTTTCTCGTCGTCGCTCGACGATCAGGCGGGCAAGGTGCTCACATTCACACTCAACGGTGAAACGAAGACGGCCGTCATGGGCGACGGCGGCGTTCGTCAAGGGACTGCCAATGCGACGTCCAATCTTAAAGCCTATCCATGCGGTTATTCGGGCAACGGACGCTACTGGAAATGGTGCAAGGGTCCCAACAGCGAAGTCAAGGACTACCCCGAAGTCCGTTTCTTCTGGTATAAAGACGGCAAGAAGGTTGTCGATTTCGGCGTCAAAGGCGATACGGTCGACGGTCAGCAGGGCATCTACCAGGGTTCCTACAACAAGGCCGGCCAGATTGTGATCGACTACATCACCCAGAAGACGGGTTTTGCGTCGTATCTTGCAAACCCGAAGACGCTCAACTCTTACATGGGCGGCACGTTCGCGCTCGCGGAGACGGACGGCAACCGCTTCGAGGCGGAAGAAGGCACTACGGAAGTCACGGTCGAGCTCGTCCGCGCCGATGCCGCGGCGGCCGTCGCGACTAACCATACGATCCAGGTGATCGGCCCGGACGGCAAGGCTGTCGCCACGAATACGGTCGAGTGGGCTGCGAACGAGGCGTCCAAGAAGGTGACGCTCGATATTTCCGGCGTGAAGTTCACCGCGAACGGCCAGAAGGCGTATCTCGTCGCGGTCGATCCCGTCGAGGGGACGCCTAAGAGCACGAATTCAGTCACTTACGTGACGGGCAACAGCGCCGTGAATCCCCTTTGGATCGGCGAGAGGACGTCGGGCGATTCCGTGCCGAAACTTCTTGGCGCGGGCGCTCCGGCGCTTGAATTCGGGGAATGGACGATGGACCTCGACGTCGCCAAGGCTATGGTCGCCGCCGCCGAGACCAACGCCTACACGCTCGTCGCAATCGAAGGTTCTCTCTGGTGCCACGACTGCGCCAACACCGAGCGCAACTTCACGGGTGTCGTGGATGACAAGGGCGTGAACAAGTTCGCCGCGTGGGCGAAGGAAAACAACGTCGCGCTAGTCTCGCTCGACGTCCGCAGCGGCGACGGCACCGGTCCGACGCTCCTCTCGCGCACTGCGTATTCGACAACCCTCGCCTATGAAAACGCGGATTGGGGGCTCTACGATGTCTCGCAGGCGGGGGCTGACGCCTCGCTCACGAACGCGATGTATCGCAGCGGCCTTGGCTACCTCACCCGCAAGGGTATAAGCGACGAGGATGCCGCCGCCGCCGATTCGAATATCGTCTCCCTCGTTTCTACGGAACTTGCCGACGGCGGCTTCCACCTGACCGGCGTCGACAGCCGCGCGTATCGCACCGGCGTGCCGATTTACGTCCTGCTCGACAAGACCGGCACCCCTGTCGCCCGCATGACGACTTTCTCCTCCGTCAGCCCGCTTTCGAGCGCGAAGGCGCAATTCGACGACATCATCAAGCGTTTCGACGAAATGCTCGCCATTGCGGACAACGTCGACGGACATGGCGACGGCGCCGTCTGGCAGGATGACACCCCCGCCCTCGCCACTGCAATGACCGCCAACGGCGGCATCGCCTCCGGCGAACTCTCGCACGTCGACTACCAGGACTTCTTCAAGCTTGACGGCATCACCGGCAACGCACTCCAGAAGACGACCGTCATTGGCGACGCCGATGTCGATGTGACGATCGAATATGGCACCGCTTCCAACGGCGTGTTCACGGCGTTCGCATCTGCGACCGGCAATTTGGCGGACGGTGTTTCGCTCGAAGAGACGTTCGGCGCGACGGACGGCTCGTGCTACCTGCGCGTCAGCGTCGACCGCTTCGGCAACGATTTCGGGGTGGCGAATTCCACCGAGAACAATTTCGCCGCATATGCGGTCTCTGGAACGACGGTGCTCGTCCCGGGTGAAGATTCCGCCACTGGCGCCACGCCCAAGGGCAAGAATATCGTCGTGATGCGCCTTGAGAACGGCCAGCTCTATCGCATCCAGGGGATCCTTCCTTCTGCCAATACCGTCCTCGTTCCCGTAGACGAAGAGGATCCGTATAATCTTTTCTTCACTGCGGTGCTCGATGACGACACGGAGGACTGCGAGCTTGTCTGCCAGAACACCGATGCCACGGTGACTTATCAGAAGTGGAACCCCGGCACAGTCGCGTTCAAGGTGGACACGGCGACTGTACGCGAGGACTCCGGCACGAACACTGTGACCGTGAGCCGCACGGGCGGTTCTTCCGGCGCCGTCTCGGTGAAGATCTACGCCGACCTTGAAAACAGCGACATCGACAACACCGAGGGCGACGACAACTTCATTTTCGAGGAGCAGACGCTCTCTTGGACTGATGGCGAATCCGGCGACAAGACCGTCACGGTCTACGTCGCCAACGACGGCTACTACGACGGCCAGGCCCAGCTCGTCCTCAAGATGGAGAAGACGGCTGAGAGCGAGACGGAAGTCGACGAAGATGCCACGTTCACGCTCATCGCATCCGAAGTCAGCAAGGCCGATCCCGGCAGGGTGGCCATCGTCGGAGTCGACCCGTTCTATTCCAAGAAGCTCACCGTCTACGCCAAGGAAGACGCGGGTGCGACAATCTACATCGGCCGCGTCGGCAGCGGTTCGGACGGCGATGTGGACGTCACTCTCTCCTCTTCGCTTTCCGGCGTGACATTTGGCGGCGATGCCGCCGCCAACAAGGTGACGCTTCCCAACCACAAGACCGACTGGAAGAGCGTGACGGTCGAAGGCGTCCCGGCCGGCAAGACGGCCAGGGTGACGATTTCCAAGCCTACGAACGGCGCGACGCTCCAGTCCGGCTCCAACACGGTGACGGTCGTTTCCGTCGCGGCCGACGCTCCGGAATTTGCCAAGCAGTCCGTCTCCGAGACGCTTCACCGCTACGTGACGGTCAGCAACCGCTACGAAGTCTCCGGCGCGCCCGAGGGTGCGAAGCTCGTGTTCACGAAACTCTACGGCACGCTTCCCGCCGGCCTCTCGGTCAAGGCGGACAACGCAGGCCAGGCGATGGTCGTCGCCGGTACGCCGACGAAGGCCGGTTCGTTCGACCTCGTCTACCAGGTGACGTCGCAGGTCGGCACCAAGAAGACGCCGGGCCTCACGATCAACATCAAGTATACGATCGTCGACCCGACGGATTCGAAGGGCGCCGAGGGTACGATCAACGAAGCGGTCGCCGACGGCGGCTATTCGCGCACGTTCAATGACATTCCGGTCGTGGATGTCGAGAACAAGCGCATGCTCGGTACGCTCAACGTGACGATCCCGAAGACGGGCAAAATCAGCGCGCGCTACAACTGCGCGGCGGGCGCAGTCTCGTTCTCGGCCAAGGGCTGGAACGGTTTTGATCCGGAGACGGCGGCGCTTGCGGCGAGCCTGACTTCGACGAAGAAGGGGTATTCCATCGAACTCGTCATCGAAAACGACGGCCAGTTCACGGCCTACGTCACCGACCCTGAGAGCGAAGCCGTGCTCGAAGCGTACAGCTATGGCAAGTTGTGGAGCAAGACGGACAACGCCGCCGACTGGAAGGGCTACTACACGGTCGCGCTCGTCAACAGCGGCGTCGAGGAAGAAGTCGCCGGCATGGCGCCGCGCGGCCACGGCTATCTGACGCTCAAGATGTCCACCACCTCCGCATACAACACCGGCAAGGTAACGTGGGCGGGCATGATGCCGAACGGCAAGGCCGTTTCCGGCACGTCCGTCCTCGGCAGCGGCGACATCTGCGAAGGCGGGCTTGCAATCTTCAAGCGCACGACGACCGATGTCGTCTCGATCCTCGTCAACATCCACTCCGGCGCGCAGGAGAAGGCCGATGAAGACGGAACATGCCAGGCGGTGTTCTCTCCGGAGGCCGTCGAGAGCGTCTGGAGGCACGTCGAGAAGAACGCCAAGGCGTGCTACACCGTCAAGTTCGGCGTGTATGGCGGCATCTACAAGAGCACCGCGAACCTCGCCGATGAATTCGCCGACCCGGATCGCGGCTACAACGGCAGCCCGTATTTCTACGCCGACACGACGGATCTCGAGCAGGAGGCGTTCAACATCGCGCCCGCAGAAATAGACGGCATCGCCGCCACGTTGAAGGCCTCTTCCGTGACCCTCGCCTCCGGCGCAAGATTCTCCTTCACCCGCTCCACCGGCGTCGCGAGCGGCACCGTCGCCATCCCCTACACGGATGCGAAGGGCGTCCAGCGCACGATGAATGCATCGTGGAAGGGCGTGGTGCTTCTCGGCTGGGGTCCCGGCTGCGAATGCGGCGACGATGTTTCCGATACTACGCTCCCGTTCATGCTCGGCTCGTTCTATTTCAAAGACAAGGCGACGCTCGACGCAAAGTCTGTTTCGGTCACGCGCGGCGGCCCTGTCGCGCTCGACGCCGAAATCGCCGAGTGACGATGTGCCTTTTGCAGTTGGAAAATCGAATCAGAATCAATTGACATGAAATACGTAAAATATCTGTTCGCCCTGATGTTGGGCTTGATCGTTGCTTCACCGGCTGTCGCCGCCAAGGGCTCCAGCGAATCAAGCGCCGCCTCGCTCAGAGCCGGCACCTACGCGCTCGTCAACGACGGCGACGACAACGGCATATACGTGTTCAAATTCTCTTTGAAGAAGGGACACGCGTATTCGATCTACATCACGAATCCAAGCGAATCGATCGACAACCTCGACGTCTACACCAACAACGACGACGCGTTCGTAGGCTTCGACTGCGACTCCAACGATACGTATATGTTCGGCCGCGTCGCGATGGACGACTGGGACGAGGAAGACCCTTCTAGCGTCGTCTTCTTCTGCGAAGTGACGGGAGAGGTCGGCGCGACGTTCTCGCTCAGCGTCTCCAGCACCTACATGTCGTTCATCCCGCAGGGCTCGGCAGACAACCCCGCCTCGCTTTCGTTCACCGAAAGCGGCTCCACGAAGTCCTATACGTTCGTAAACGACGAGTATTACTTCAGGTCCAACGCCACGGCCGGCCGTTTCTACCGCCTGACCACGACCTCCGGCACCGAGTCGGCTCCTCTCGAATTCTCCTTCGCGGTTTCCGATTCCGATTCCGGGTCTGAAAGCGAAGAGGAGGAAGAAGAGGAAGAGGAGGACGACTCCGTGATTACGTACGACTACAGCGATTCCGCGAACGTCGACATCGTATTCTCGCCAGTCCAGTCCGGCTACCAGTATTATTCGATCACCTCGACCGATACGAACGAGAACGTCGCGGCGTTCACCATGAAAGCGCAGCTTATCAAGGCCCGCAAGATCGCCGACCATCCGTCGACTTCGCTGAACGCGGGCAACGCCTACACTTCCTCGTTCGTCCCCGGCCGTCTCATCGCAAGCTGGGACTACGCCGACGCGATCATCGACGAAGGGCTGCATTCCATTTCGCTCGCCAAGGGCGAGAAGTGGGTGTTCGAGACTTCCGGCGCCAACCGCCCGCTCTTGATGCGTCTCTACAATTCGAGCGGCACGGTTCTAGCCGAGAACGAAACTCTCGACGGAACGAGCGCGGACTGCCGCACCGTGATTGAAGTCGCGACCGCCGGAACTTATTACGTCGGCGTTTGCGATGCTCTGCTCGACCCGGGCGACGAAGTCGACGGCGACGCCGTGACCTTGACCGCCATGCGCGTTGAAGCGATAGACGGCGACCCCGACGAATGGGACGCGGCGGATGACAGTGCTTCCGGCGCGAACGGCCTTGAAATCCTGCCTGGCACGGCCGCCTCCTATCCTATCGCCGACGGATCCACGCACGGCCCGCACAAGCTCTCCGCCACCGACTGGTACGATACGTTCGCCATCGCGGCGAGAAAGGGCATCACCTATCGCATAGGGTTCGATTTTGCCGACGGGAACGAGACTTCCGCGCAGAAGCTCCAGGTCAAGATATTCACGCTTTCCGGGACGAGCGAGCGTTCCGTCGCCGAGGGGGCGATCCTCCCCGGCTCGTCGAGCTACTTCTCGATCGCCGCGACTGCGAATGCCGCCTACTACATTCGCGTGAGCGCCGCCGGCGGCGTGGGCATGGACTACCCCGCTTACAACGTGCGCGCCGTCGCCTACTCCACCACTGGCGCGGACCTCGGCGTCCTGACGGTGAACGGCTACGGCGCCACGGGGGCCACGTGGTCGCTTGGCTCGGAATCGGTCAAGTATCCGGTCGGAGCGTCAGTTCTCGTCGCGGGTTCCCAGACGGTGAAGTTCTCCGCCGTCAAGGGCTACGCCACACCGAAGAGCCGGACCGTCCCCGTCACGCCCGGTGTCAAGCCGACCGTCGTCGATGTGTACTATACCGATACGTTCGACACGAAGGACGACAACTTCAGGGGCGCCACGACGTGGACGCTCAAGAACACCGAGACCGAGAACGGCCGCACGCTTTGGGAGAACGACCCCGAGGACAATTTCGCCATCACTGGCGCCGACGGCTATTACTACGATTTCGCGCTCCGCAATGTCGAGGGCGACGACGTCTTGTTCTCCATCACCAACGCCGAGAATGGCGTGATTCTGGAAGACGTCACTGAAGCCTCGCTCGTCGAGCTCCCGAAGACGAAGTCGAAATACTACCTCGTCGTAAAGAACGGCGATGCGGCGACCACGTATGGCGGCTACACGCTCGCCGGCAAGTTTGCGAACGTCGGCGCCATCAAGTTCGCGCGCGCCTCCGTCTCCGTCAAGGAGAACGCCGCATCGGTTGCGATCACCGTGAACCGCACGGCGAAGGACGGCGTCGTGCGCGTCAAGTACGGCACAGTCGCAGGCACGGCCAAGCCCGGTGAGGATTACATCCCGCAGAACGGCATCCTCGAATGGGAATCGAACGATAACAAGGCAAAGACCATCACCGTCAAGCTCATCCCCGACCTCGTTCCCGTATATGAAGGCAACAAGACCTTCTCGGTACGCCTTGAACAGATCGAAGATGAAGAACTTGCGACGGGCGAGTATCCCGCGCAGATCACCGGCGGCGATACGTGCGTCGTGACTCTCACCGAGACCGCGCGCGCAACCGACACCGTGGAATCCGCATACGCCAAGGTCGCGCCGAAACTCGCGACGGTGCGCACCGAGACCGTCCCGCTCGAAACAGGCACGTTCTACGGCGTCCTTTCCGAAGAAGGTTCGCTCACGAACGGCTTCCCGCAACTCGCTTCCGTCACGCTCACCGCTTCCACCGCCGCGCAGGCGAGGCTTTCCGCCAAAGTGATGCTCGCAGGCTCCACCTACACGTTCACCGGCACCGGCTGGGACGAAGGCGATGAAGAAGGCACGCTCAAGAAGGAGATGTACCTTTCCCAATCCCTGAAGCGCCTCGACGAAGAAACGAACAGGCTTGTCACGGATGTCGTGACGAACGTGCTCACGGTGACGATCGCATCCGGCGAGACCGCGACGGAAGGCGATTGGCTCTCTGGCGGCGGCTCCGTCACGCTTGAGATGTTCGTCCCAGACACCGACAACAAGGGCTATCAGGAGGCCCGCTACACAGGCGACATCTACCGCAACAATGCGAAGATCCAGGACTACCTCAACGTCGTCACGAACTTCACGGGCTACTACACGATCGCCCTCGCGCCCGAGTCGGTCGATCCAACGGCGTCTCCCGCCGGCAACGGCTACGTGACGCTGACGGTCGACAACAAGGGCACCGCGAAGGTCGCAGGCATTCTCGCCGACGGCTCCACCAAGCCTTCGTTCTCCGTCGCCGCATGCGCGCTCAAGACCGACGAATCTTCCGCGAACGGCTACTCGATGTACATCCCGCTTTATTACGTCAAGAAGCCCGGCGTGTTCGGCGGCGAGATCCGTCTCTTCGAGGACGAGAACGGCAACGTCGTCGCCGATTCTTCCAAGGCCCTCGTCTGGAACAACGACGACGCCAAGCTCACCTACTACAACGAGGAGGGCTGGAAGCTCCTTCTCGATCCGTGCGGCGGATGGTATGATACCGTATTCAATCTCCAGCGCTACTATCTCACGCGCGACTTCAGCGTGCGCACGGACGATATTGCCTCCTTCCCGGAGGAACTCCTCGCGAACGGCTATTCGTTCGTGACGGATGTCCAGCCGAACGAATTCGACGTCGACCTCGCGGGCGATGCGTTTTCCACCGAGAAGAAGTCGCTCGTGCGTTCCGGCAAGGTCTACGATCTGCTCGCGAGCGCCAACCCGTGCAACGTCCAGGTGAAGCTCGTGCGCAAGACGGGTCTCGTCACCGGCTCCTTCTCGCTCTGGAGCGAGAACTCGAGCGGTGCGCAGAAGGAGATCACGGGGCAGAAGATGAACGGCGTTCTCGTGCTTTCGCGCGATGCGGCGTGCCCGCTTGCCGAGGAGACGGTTGTCGCCGGCTTCTGGAACAAGTCGGTCAAGGTGACGGATGAGAATCCCGATACCGGCCGCACGACGACGCGCAACTGGAATCTCTCGCTTCCGTTCGACATCGTTGGCGAGGACCAGGGCGAAATAGACTGGTACGCCGACGACTGGGGCGAAGCCGAGTAGCCCATTGACGCACGGCCATAGCGACAAGGAGGCGCGGCTAAAGCCGCGCCTCCTTGTCGTACGAGTACATGGAACTTGTCGTACGGACGCGTCGGACTTGGCGCGCCGTCGTGGCTCGGCCTACGAAAATTTTCGTTCGAGTTCGCGGGTGGAGGTGAATATCATCACGCTCTTGCCGCGCGGGCAGAGATACGGCATGCGGCAGGCGACGAGTTCTTCGACGAGGCGCACGGCCGATGTTTCGTCGAGGACTGTTTTCGCGCCGCTGTAGGAGCGGGCGATGGATTTTGCGATGAGTTCTTCGCGCCAGCGCGAGGAGCGGCCGGGACCGCTTGAGGCGAGGTCGGCGGCGATTGTCTCGATTACGTCGCGTATCGACGCGTCGCGGAGGATGAGAGGGACGGATTCGATTTTGAACGTGTCGCGTCCGAACGGTTCAATGCCGATGCCCATTGCGCGTATCGCCGGGAGCGCCGCTTCGACCCGGTGGTATTCCGCCGGAGAGAGCTGGATCGTTTCCGGGATGAGCAGCATCTGCGAGATTGGCGCGCCGGCGTGGTCCATGAGATGCTCGTACGAAATGCGCTCTTTCGCCGCGCGAGGATTCAGCGTCACGATGCCGGAATCCGTTTCGAGAAGGAGATAGCCCGATTCCGTGAATGCGAGGAATTTATACCATGTCCACGGTTTCGCCTTTTCTCCTGAAGGCGCGGCAATGGGCAGATTCGCCGCGACCGGCACTTTTTCAATCTTCGATTCTTCGATTTTTAGATTGTTCGATTGAGGCTGCGGCGGAGGAGGCGTACAGTGCGCCGCCGCTTGCGGAGGTGGAGGAGGTGGCGGCGGAGGCGGTTGTTGCGGCGGCGGTGCGATAGGCTGTGGCGGCGTGTTGCGCGTGCCGATTGCCTGGCCGAGCGCCTCCACGAGCGCGGCCTTGACTGCCGCGCTATTGCGAAACCTCACTTCGCGCTTCGCCGGGTGCACGTTCACGTCGATCGATTTCGGCGGCAGGGAGATGAAGAGCACCACCGCCGGGCGCGTATCTCCCTGGCGGCGGGGATACGCTTCGCGCAATGCATATGCCACGGGCGCGGCGGTGGCGGCGCGCCCGTTGATGAAGATATATTGCTCCTTGCGAGTCGGGTTGCCCAGATTCGGCCGCTCGATGTAACCTGTGACGCTCACCTCGTCGCCTTCGTAGTCGACTTCAAGGGCGCTGTCCATGAAAGCGTCGCCCAGCAATTCCCTCACGCGCTCGCCGAACGACTCCGAGGCCGCGAGGCGATACATCTCGCGACCGTCGAACGAGAGAGAAAACGATATCGCGCAGTGGGAAAGGGCGACCGAGGTGAAGAAGTTTTTGATGTGCCCCTCTTCCGTCACGACGGCTCTGAGGAATTTCCTGCGGGCCGGGACGTTGCAGAAGAGATCGCGCACTTCCACAAGCGTGCCGGGCGGTGCGCCGGCGGAGGCGACGCCGGCAAGCGTCCCCGCGTCGACGTCGATTTTCGTCGCCTCGTCTGCATCGCGGCGGCGCGTCGTCAGCGAGAAGCGCGATACGGCGGCGATGGACGGAATCGCCTCGCCGCGGAACCCTAGCGTGTCGATTGCCTCGATGTCGTCGACGTCGTGTATCTTCGAAGTCGCCTGGCGCTCGAGGCTGAGCATCGCGTCCTCGCGCGTCATGCCCGTGCCGTCGTCCTGGACGCCTATGTATTTGCGTCCGCCTTGCAGAACCGAGATTTTGATCGACTTCGCCCCCGCGTCGATGGAGTTTTCGACGAGTTCCTTGACGACGGACGCGGGGCGCTCGACGACTTCCCCCGCGGCGATTTTGTTCGCCACGTGAATCGGCAGAACGCGAATATGGCCATCGAGCGAAGGCATGGCAGGCGGTCTCTCTACAAATCCAGAGTGAGGCCCATGCGGGCGTAGGTCGGGACGTCGAGATCTTCGCCGTTGATGATAGTGCGGTCGGAGCCGTCCGGGAAACCGGTCGCAGGCTTTGCGAGGACGCCTTTCGCGCTTTTCGCGCGGCGCGAGCGCGAGGTTTTGGCGAGGTGCTCTTCCTTGACTTTCGATTCGAAGAGCATCAATACGACGCAGAGCTCGCCGCCGAAAGAACTTTCGTCGTTCACGGTCGCGATTTCGAAAGCGGCCTTGTCGCCGTATGCGGCCCTGACGCCGCTTGCGAGTTCCCCTATTTCCGCGAGGCGCAGGTCGTCGCCGGCTAGGATGCCGCAGATGATCGAGCGCACATCGTGGGAGCCGTCGGCGAGAAGGGTGCTGGAGGTGAGTTCCTGCAAGGCGTGGTAGGTTCTGTTGTCGCCCGAAACGCGGACGGTGGCGAAGCGTCCGCGGCCTGCGTTGAGCGAGAGGCGGCGTATGCGTTCCAGGTCGAGGTGTATGTAGCCGGGCTTTTCGATGAGCCGCCAGAAAAGCGTGACGGCGGAGGAGAGGGCGTTCACGGCGTTTGCCATCGCCTCTTCGACGTAGTCGGCCTCGCCGACGAGTTTGTCGAGCGCGAGGAAGAACGAAGCGTTGGCGCGTTCCGAGATCATCGAAATCGAGCCGCGCGAATTGCGGTGGCGCTCTTCGCCTTCGAAGGAGAACGGCGTCGTTGCGAATACGATGCTGGTGATGCCGAGGTCGGTGAACTCTTCCAGGAGCGAGAGTGTGGCGCCGCAACCTGTGCCGCCGCCAAGTCCCGTCGCGATCACGGCGAAGGATACGCCTTCGAGGTGGCGTTTTATCTGCGCGAAAGATTCTTCCGTCGCGATTCTCGCTGTGATCACATCGCCGCCGGAGCCCTTGCCGGCGAGGCGTTCGCCGCCGATGAGGGCGAACTCGGCGCCTTCGTCCTCCTGCGCGCTTTTAGCGTCGGAGTCTACAATCAACCTGCGGATGTCGCCGGGGAATGAATCGACGATTCGCTTTGCCATTCTGGCTCCGGCGCCTCCGACGCCGACGAGCAAGAGAGAAGAAGTCGCGGTCATTTCATGAATCCTTTCACGGTCGACTTTATCGACTGCCAGAGGCTCTTTTCTTCGTAAGCCCTGTGGGCGCAGATGAGCGCGCCGGCGATCGCGGCGAACGAAGCGGGTTCTTCGGCGTCCTCGAGTCCGTTCACGTTGACTGGATTGCCGATTCGCACGGCGGCGCCGAGTTCGCGTTCGAAGAGCGTCGCCATGCCTTCGAGATAGGCGCCGCCGCCTGTGAGCACGATGCCGGTGCCGAGGCGATGCAGGAGGCCGAGATCCTCGAGGGTCGCTCTGACGATGGCGGCGAGTTCCCTGCATCTGGCGTTCGTCACGGTATCGAGGGCCTTGCGCGAAATCGTGCGCGCTTCGCCGCCCGGCGCGGTGCCGTCGAGGGTGATGCGCGCGCCAAGCCCCGTGCGCCCGAGTATCGCCGAGGCCTCCGTGGTCTTGAGCGCTTCGGCCTGGCCGCGGGTGCAGAGGAACGCGGTCTGGATGTCGTTCGTTATATGGTCGCCGCCGATGCCGATCGCCCCCGCGGCCGCGACAACGCCGCCAGAATAGACGGCGTATCCCGTCGAGCCGCCGCCGAGATCGAGGACGAGCGAGCCGAGGTTCTTCTCGTTTTCGTCGAGCACCGCTTCGGCGGCGCAGGTCGCCGCGAAGAGCGGCTCGCGCAGTGCCAGTTTGGCCTCGCCTGCCGCGGTGTATGCATCGTTGATGCGGTCGGCCGGCGCGTGAAGCTGCAATGTGTTCAGTTTGAGCAGGCTGCCGGACATGCCGAGCGGCGAGGCGATGCCGGCGAGTTCGTCGACGGAATACGTCTGCTCGAATACGTCGACAAGCTCGCGGTCGCGTCCGAGCGCCATCGTCCTCGCTTTGCGCGAGACCTGCTCGATGTCGTCGTTCTCCACCTTGCCATGCGCAATCGAGACGACGCTCTGGAACGGTTCGCAGACGACGTGCTGGCCGGAGACGACCAGAAACGCGTTCACAATCGAGAGGTTCGTCCCCTTGGCATGCTGCGAATCGCGCGCCGAGCGTATCACGGCCTTGACCGATTGCGCCGCCTGGGAGACGTTTATGATTTGGCTTTTCACCACGCCCGCCGATGGTATGTGGGCGTGGCATGTGACGTTCAGTCGCTCGCCGGCCTCGCCGCTCCCGACGGCGAGGACAGTCCGCGAAGTCCCTATTTCAATCGCTGCGTAAATCGTACTCATGATGGCGTCCAGGGATGACGGGTCAAAGAATCGGTTCTTTTGTGTCTGCGAAAATCCTGTCTCGCTCCGTCGCGTTCCAGACGATGGCGCGGGTGGTCACTTTCGAGTTGATAGTGTCGCGCAGATGCGTCAGGCGGATTTCGAGGTCCGCCTTGGAGGCGGGCGTCGGAGGCTCGTCCATGCCGTCCCACAGGATCTTCAAGCTCTGGTAGTTGCTCAGACGCGCGAGGATGTAGTCGGTCGGCGAGATGTCGACTTCGATTATGCCGAGGCTCTGGTATTCGCGGCGCGCGGCCGTTTCGAGGAGCTGCAAGGCGGCGAAAGCGCGCGGGGAGAGTTTTTCGCCCGGGCGCACGCCAGGCGCTTGCGCCTCGCGAATCGTCGGCAGCATGCCCGTCCCGGCCATGCGCAGGAATACGACGCCGTCTGAATCGACGACCTTGCCGGAAGGCCGCTTCTTGCCTTTGAGGTTGACGCGCGCCACAGCTTCGCGTTCCTCTACGTGGATGGCGACTTTGCCGGGCGGGATTCGCGTAATCGTGAGCGAACGGATGTTCGGCACTTTCGCAAGCAGCTCTTTGCGACGGGCGTCGAAATCTATGTTCGCGAGGTTTTCGCCGTTCTTCAGGCCGAACCCGTCGAGGATCACGCCGCGCTTGACGTACTTGCCGGTCGTCACCTCCACTTGCGAGGAGATGTCGGTGATTTCGCACTCCTTGAAGTATTCTTTCTTGAGCGCTTTGTATGCGTGGTAGAGTCCGTAGCCGATCGCGATGACGATGGCGGCGGCCGCGATGCCGAGAATCATTTTCGCCGCCGATGCATCGTCGCTGCGGTTGCTCCTTGTGCGGAATATCGCACGTCTGGTCGAATTTTTACGCAAGGCTTTGAATTCCTAGTGGGGGATTTTCAGGTTTGGCAGCTGGCGGAGGCGAGGATCGCCTCGACTACTTCCGCGAAAGTGCGGCCGGTTTTCATGCCGGCCTTCGGGACGAGCGAGTGCGCCGTGAAGCCGGGCGACGTGTTGAGTTCGAGGATGTACGGGCGGCCGGCTTCGTCGACGCGGAAGTCCACGCGGGTGACGCCGCGGCAGCCAAGCGCGTCGAACGCCGCGAGCGCGAGTGTCTGGAGAGTCCGCGAGAGAGCCCCGTCTTCGAGGAACGGGTAGCGCGTCTCGTCGGAGAAATATTTTTCCTCCCATCCATACCATCCGCCCTTGGCGACGATTTCGACGGGCGGGAGCGTTTCGCGCCCTATGATGCCGACCGTAGTTTCGCGGCCGGGGATGTATTCCTCCACCAGCACTTCGGAAGGGTCGAGCTTCCTGCAGTTTTCTATCGCCGTTTTGTATTCGTCCATGGTTCTGGCGAGATACACGCCGACCGAACTGCCGTCGCGCGGCGTCTTGACGACCACCGGGAGCGAAAGCGGAGTGCGGACCTCGCCGGTGGAATCGCCGGGCGAGACTGTATACCACTTCGCATTCGGCAGAGCACATTCGTCGAGGCGGCGCTTGGTGGCGATCTTGTCCATCGCGAGGCGGCTCGCCTCGGCGCCCGGACCCGTGTATGGGATGTGCAAGGCGTCGAGCGCCGCCTGCACGCCGCCGGACTCTCCCCAGCCGCCGTGCAAGGCGATGTATGCGGCGTCGACATCCTTCGGCATCGCATCGAGGTTGTCCGCGTCCAGCACGACGCGCACGACTTCGTATTTGCCGAGGCTTTCCAGCGCCTCGGCGATGTTCGTCCCGCTCGCGATGGATATCTCGCGTTCGCTCGACGTCCCCCCCATTAAAACCGCTATTTTCTTCTTCGCATTCATCGACCGATATTATACCATATAATGAGGGAAGAGGGAAGAGGGAAGAGGAAAGAGGAAGAGGAAAGAGGGAAGACACTCTTATCTCGGGGTTTCCAGGATAAGTGTGATCTGGCCTGCACACTTGACAAGGCGGCGAAAATAGCGTAAAATATTCGCCAAAATCGGTTATAGAGTTTTTTTGTAGTTTCAACTTTTCAACATTTCAACTTCAACAAGCGGGGACACAGGAGATGTTTTCCAAAATAAAGTCGCTTTTTTCGACCGACATCGGCATCGATCTCGGAACGGCGAACTCGCTCGTCTACGTGAAAGACCGCGGCATCGTGTTGCGCGAGCCTTCGGTCGTGGCCATACAGGCGGGGACGAAGAACGTTCTCGCCGTGGGCGCGGAGGCGAAGGAAATGCTGGGCAAAACGCCCGGCAACATCATTGCGATCCGTCCGATGAAGTCCGGCGTGATAGCCGATTTCGACATAACGGAGGCAATGATAGCCTATTTCATCCGCAAGGTGTGCCCGCGGCGGTTCTTCTCGCGGATGCGCTGGGCGCGGCCGCGCATGGTGATCGCGGTGCCGAGCGGCATCACTGAAGTCGAGAAGCGCGCGGTGCAGGATGCGGCGGAAAACGCCGGGGCGCGCGATATCATGCTCGTCGAAGAACCGATGGCGGCGGCGATCGGCGTCGGGCTGCCGGTTTCGGACCCGGCCGGTTCGATGATTGTCGACATCGGCGGCGGCACGTGCGAAGTGGCGATCATCTCGCTCGCCGGCATCGTCCACTCCAATTCGCAACGCGCGGCGGGCGGCGACGCGATGGACGACTGCATCCGCAACTACATCAAGCGCGTCTACAACCTCCAGATAGGCGAGCGCACGGCCGAAGAAGTCAAAATCAAGATCGGCTCTGCGTTCCCGATCGGCGAGGAACTCTCGATGGACGTGCGCGGCATGGATGTCGTGACGGGCCTCCCGAAGACGCTTTCCATCACGTCCGACGAGATTCGTTCGGCGCTGAAGGATCCCGTGACGCTCATAGTCGACACCGTGCGCTCGACGCTCGACAAGTGCGAACCGGAACTCGCGGCGGACTTGATCGACCGCGGACTCGTCCTTTCCGGCGGCAGTTCGCAGTTGCGCGGGCTCGACAAGCTTCTCTCCAAGGAGACTGGGCTTCCCGTGACCGTTGCGGACGATCCGCTTTCCGCGGTCGCCGAGGGCACGGGCATGGTGATGAGCGAGCTCGACGTCCTCTTCGGGAAGAAGAAAAAATAAGATTTACGATTTACGATTTGCGATTTTTTATCGCAGAGACATTTTAATCGCAGAGCCGCAGAGAACTTTCAACTTTTCAACCGGCCGCGCCGAAGCGCGGCCCTCCCGCTCTGCGATTTAAAAATCGAAAATCGCAAATCGCAAATCGAAAAATCGAACAATTCTCTCCAGCCTCTCCTGTTCTCCATGCTAAAATCGAACAATCGAAGAATCGAGAAATCGAAAAATCTTTTGTTCGTCGCTGCGGTGGCGGTGGCGCTGGGCGTGTGCTGTTTCGTGCGGCAGGCGCCCGCGGAGGCGGCGTATCC
Organism: Verrucomicrobia bacterium UBA3761; assembly: GCA_002371135.1. Lineage (GTDB taxonomy): Bacteria > Verrucomicrobiota > Kiritimatiellia > RFP12 > UBA1067 > UBA1067. The sequence continues at coordinate 16,538 of DFGB01000077.1, forward strand.
TGTGGAGAAGGCGAAGAAGTCGTTCTCGGATAAGGTCGTCTCGCGCCTGAAGGGCGTTTGGAGGGCGTCGGAGGCCGGGGCGGAAAACGTGAGGCTCAAGCGCGAAGTCGCGTCGCTCGCGATGGCGATGGACGATTGCCAGCGGCTCAGGGAGGAGAATTCCCGCTTGCGCGAAATGCTGGACTACACGGGGCGCGAAAGCGGACGTTGGACGATAGCGAGGGTGCTTTCGGAAGGCGGCGGGGCGGCGGCCTCGCGCAAGACGCTTCGGCTCGACAAGGGGTCGATCGCGGGCGTCGCGAAGGGGGCGACGGTGGCCGTGCCGGACGGGCTCGTCGGCAAGATTGTCGACGTCACTCCGCACACGAGCGAGGCGCTGCTCCTCACGGATCCCGCGCTGAAGGTATCGTGCGTCGTCGAAGATTCGGGCGGGGCGAAAGGCATTCTTTGCGGCGGGACGTCCACCGGTCTCGCGCTCAGGTATTTTACGGTCGGGGCGGAAGTTCCACCCCGCGCCAGGGTTTTCACGTCGGGGCTTGGCGGGGTGTTTCCCGCCGCGCTTGCGGTTGGTACTTTGATCGAGATCAAGACGGACTCTTCAGGTACAGTGCGCGAGGGAGCGGTTCTGCCGGCGGTGGATTTTTCGTCGCTGGAGGACGTTTTCATCCGCAATGAAGGCTGACTGGGTCCAATTCGCGACAGGGCTTGCGGCGCTTGCGGCCGGGGCGGCGGCGGAGGAGCTTTTCCCGAAGGCGGGCGGGGCGGGTTTCCCGTTCCTGCTGATGGCGGCGGTATATTTCGCGGCGCGGCGCGAACGCAAGGCTGCTCTCGTCTTCGCCGTCGCCGCGGGCGCGTTCGAGGATTCCCTCTCTTCGCTGCCGTTTGCGACGAGCATTTCGTTCTTCGCCCTCGCGGCGCTCTTCGTCGCGTATACCGGTTTCGTCAAAAGCGCGTTCGCGTTCGCATTCCCGCTCTACCAGATCTGGCTGAGGATGTGGTGCTCGGAACTGGACGGCAGCATAGCGACGCGCTTCCTCGTCGCGTTCCCGGCCGGGATTCTCGCGGCGCTCGGTGCAATCGCGCTCCTCGGCTGGCTTGAGAGAAAGGGGGCGCTGGATGAGCGATGACGAACGGCTCGCGGGCGCCGGAGGGCGCACGGGCGATTTCACGTGTCTTGTCGTCGCGGTGCTGATCCTCGCGGGGTTCGCGGCGCTTGCCGTGCGGCTCAAGGAAATCCAGCTCGATTCCTCCGCCACGATAACGCTCGACGGCGCCAGACAGAGCGTGCGCAGGGTGCGCATCCCCGGCGAACGCGGCAGGATCGTCGCGCGCGACGGCACGGTCCTCGCCATGAACCGCCCGACGCGCAGAATCCTCCTCAACCCCGCCGCCTTCCAGAAGCAGACCTGGGGAGCCACCGCGACGAACATCCTGGAGGCCGTCGGCGCCGTCGCAAAATATGTCGGCCGCCCGTCGCCGCTCGATTTCGACGATGTCGCGCGACACATGCGCCTCAAACTCGCGCGTCCGATCGTCGCATGGAGCGATGTGAGCGACGAGGAACTGGCGAGATTCTCCGAAGCCTCCGACGAGCTGACCGGGTTCTTCTGCGACGAGGCGTGGCACAGGATGTACCCTGCGGGGCCGCTCGCCGCGCATGTGCTCGGCTACGTCGGACGCGAAGCGACCGCGGGCGACGCGGGCGACTCCAAATACAATTTCACCGACTTCGACATGCGCGGCCGCTCTGGGCTGGAAGACAGGTACGACAGCTTCCTCAAGGGCGTGAGCGGCGAAAAGAAGATCACCGTCGACGCGCGCGGTTTCGCCCGCAAGGAGTGGGTCGTCTCCGAGCCGCTCAAGGGTCCCGACCTCGTCGTGACGCTCGACATGGCGATGCAGCGCGAAGCGGAGCGGCAGCTCGAAGGCGTGAAGGGTGCTTGCGTGGCGCTAGACCCGCGCAACGGCGACATACTGGCGATGGCGAGCTCCCCCGGCTACGACCCGAACGATTTCGTGCCCGCCATCCCGCGCAAACTCTACGACCGCCTTTCGCACGACCCGGGAAAGCCTCTCCTCAACCGCGCCGCGCTGGGCTCCTACGCGCCGGGATCGACGTTCAAGCCGATTACAGCGCTCGCCGGGCTCTCGTGCGGCATTTCGCCGCGCGCGACGCATCTTTGCACCGGCGCATACACGATCGGCGAAATGCGCATACGCTGTTCGCGGACGTGGGGCCACGGCGACCTCGATCTCGCCCACGCGCTCAAGGAAAGTTGCAACCCGTATTTCTGCGACATGGGCGTCAAGGCGGGGACGAACGTCTTGATGCGCACGGCGAAGATTTTCGGCCTCGGCTCGAAGACGGGCATCGACTATTCCGCCGAGGCGGCGGGCGTGGTGCCGGACGACGAATGGAAGCGCGCACACTGGGGCGAGCGGTGGTATCCGGGCGATTTGCCGCAGATGTCGATCGGCCAGGGTATGCTGCTCGTCTCGCCGCTGCAAATGGCGCGCGTCGCCGGGGCGCTCGGGACGGGACGGCTCGTCCGGCCGCACTTCAAGGCCGGCGAGGATACCCATGCCGAAGCGTTGCCGTTCCCGAAGTGGCAGCTTGACGCGGTCAGGGCAGGGATGCGGATGGTAGTCGACGGCGGCACGGGACGGCGTGGCGGAGAGAATCTCTCCGTCAAGGTCGCCGGCAAGACCGGCACGGCGGAAGTCGGCCGTGGTGCGACGCGCAGGAAGAATACGTGGTTCATCGCCTACGCCCCGGCTGAAAACCCGACCGTCGCCATTGCGCTTATTGTCGAGAACGGCGAATCCGGCGGCGGCACCGCCGCCCCCCGCGTCCGCGAAATACTCAAGGCGAGATTCGGAGAGAATGAAGTAGCGGCTTCTTCGGTTTTGCGAGTGGGAGAGTTGGGATGGTTGGGATATATGTGTTCTCAGATGCTAGCGATATCCCAAAACTCCCAATTATCCCAATTCTCTCAATTATCCCAACTATCCCAACTCTCCCAACCACGCCAATGACATTCAAGGAAAAGATACTTCGCTTCAACTGGGCGCTGTTCTTGCCGATGGTTGCGCTTATCGCGATCGGCACGGTGGCGATTTGGAGCAGCGGGAACGCACGCGAGGCGCTTTTCCACGGGATGTGGAAGAATCACGTCTCGTCGGCGGTGTTTGCGCTTGTCGTGTATTTCGTCCTTGCGTTCACGGATTGGCGGTCGATAGTGAGGTGGTGGGCACCGCCGGCGTATGTGATTTCGCTGCTGATGCTCATTGCGGTGCTGTTCGCGGGCTCCGAGGTGTATGGCGGCAAGCGCTGGCTGTGGTTCTTCCAGCCGAGCGAAATAGGCAAGCTGTGCGTGCTCGTGTTCCTCGCCTATTTGATCATGCTGTGGGCGGAGATGCGCGAGGCCTCATCCCCGCTTGCGCTGGAGGCGGACGACGGCCACTCTCGCGCGCCGGGGTCGTTCGGCGTTTTCACGGTTGCGGCGGCGGCGGCCGGGATTCCCGCGCTCTTGATTCTCGCCGAGCCCGACCTCGGCACGACCCTCGCGCTCGTCCCGGCCGTGATCGTGATGCTCGTCGCCGCGAAGATCTGGCGCAAGGGATTGTTCGCTCTTCTCGCCGCCGGGGCGGTCGGCGCTTCGCTCGTCCTCGGGGCGGTCTACGAAGCGGAAAAGCCGGGCCAGAGCGCGGAACGGCGCGAGGCGATTCTCAAGCTCGTCCCCCTCAAGCCGCACCAGGTCAAGCGCGTCAAAACGTTCCTCTTCCAGGATTCCGACCCGATGGGCGCGGGCTACAACGCGCGCCAGGCGCTCATCGCCATCGCCTCCGGCTCCAAGCACGGCCGCGGCATCGGCAAGGGCGAGACGAATCGCCTCAAATACCTGCCGCCCTCGGTCTCGATGAACGACTTCATCTTCTGCGTATGGGCGGAGGAGACCGGGTTCGACGGCTGCCTTGCGCTAATCGCGCTCTTCGCGGTCCTTTGTTCCGCCGGCGCGTGGACGGCGTGGCGGGCGAAAGAACTCGAAGGCCGCGCGCTCGCCCTCGGCATCACCACCCTCGTCTTCGCCCATGCGTATATCAACATTGCAATGAGCGTCGGCATGCTCCCGATAACGGGATTGCCGCTGCCTTTCATTTCTTCCGGACGCACATTCCTCGTCACCGCCGTTTCGGGGCTGGGGATCGTCCAATCAATATCCATACACAATCAGGAGACTGCGTAAAATATGAATCTGTTCGGTTGGCTCAAGCGCTCCAAGCTGAAGCGCGAAATAATCGTGAACGTGGAAAAACTCGAAACGCGCGTGGCCGTGATGGAGAACGGGCGGCTCGAGGAGTTCATGGTCGAAAATCCCGAGGCCGAGCGCCTCGTCGGCAGCGTCTTCAAGGGGCGCGTGCAGAATCTCGAAAACGACCTCCAGGCCGCTTTCGTGGACATAGGCCTCAAGAAAAACGCGTTCCTGCACTATTGGGACATGACGCCCGACGCGGACGCGCTCCTCGACGACGATGACGGCGCCACGCGCAACGCCAAGTCCGGCCGCAAGCCCGCGCGGCTCTCCGACGCCGAAATCGCCAAGCGCTTTCCGCCGGGCTCGGAAATCATCGTCCAGGTCACGAAGGGCCCGATTTCGACGAAGGGCCCGCGCGTCACGGCCAGCCTTTCCATTCCCGGCCGCTATCTCGTGATGATGCCGGGGACGCGCGTCAGGGGCGTCTCGAAGAAGATTTCCGACGCCAAGGAACGCCAACGCCTCAAGGCCATCCTCGACAAGCTCCCGCTCCCCGAGAACGTCGGCCTCGTCGTGAGGACCGTCGGCGCCGGCGCTAGCGCCAGGGCCTTCGCGCGCGACTTGCGCAATCTGCTTTCCATCTGGAACGAGATGCAGGCCAACACGAAGAACCTGCGCACGCCGTGCTGCATCTTCCAGGAGCCCGGCCTCTGCGAACGCGTCGTGCGCGACTGGCTCACGGAGGATGTTGATTCGATCGTCATCGACGACGAGACTAGCTTCAACGAAATCCGCGAGCTGACAGGCCGCATTTCCAAGCGCGCCCGCTCCAGGATACGCCGCTACGACGGCAACATCGGCATCTTCGAGCACTACGGCCTCGAGCGCCAGCTTTCCGAAGCGTTCGCCCGACAGGTGCATCTCAAGTCCGGCGGATACCTCGTGATCGACGAAACCGAGGCGCTCATCGCCGTCGACGTGAACACCGGCCACTACAAGGGCAACGGTTCGCAGGAGGATGCGATCCTCGAAGTCAACCTCGAAGCGGTGGACGAAGTCGCGCGCCAGCTGCGATTGAGGAACATCGGCGGCCTCGTGGTCCTCGACCTCATCGACATGAAGTCGCGCAAGCACCAGACGCAGGTCTACAAGGCGCTCAAGACCGCGCTCCGCCGCGACCGCGCCCGCACGAACGTCCTTCAGATCTCGGAGCTCGGCCTCCTCGAAATGAGCCGCCAGCGCCAGGACCGCTCCATCCTTTCCAAACTCTCCTCGCGCTGCCCGTATTGCCAGGGCCACGGCGTCGTGAAGAGCCCGATGGCCATTTCCATCGAAGTGCAGCGCCACCTCACGAGCCTCCTCAAGAAGGCGAAGCTCGAGAAGCGCCCGTTCGAGCCGAAGATCGTCATCGCGCCGCAGGTGATGCAGCGTCTGCGCACCGAAGACGCGGCGATCCTCGCCTCCTTGCAGAAGGATTATTCGACGCGCCTTACGTTCGTCTCCGAGCTGCACCGCCACCCGGAATCGTTCTCCATCCTCGACGCCGCCACCTCGCAAGTGCTATACTCCCAGTCATGAAACCACATCCTTCCCGTCAGAAGTCCGCCGCGGTCGCGCTCCTTGCGCTCGGCCTCGCGTTTTGCGCGCCGCTCGCGCTCCGCGCCGCGCACCACGGCTCCGCCCGCCATACGCGCAGCCAGCGGCAGACGCCGCAGATTTCCACCCTGCGCATCCAGGCCGACAAGATGGCCGCCGACAATACGACCGGCACCGTCGTCGCAAGCGGCCACGTCCACGCCGTCGCCCATCCCGTCTCGCTCTTCTCCGACCTCGTCGCGAAGAAGGGCGACGTCTACGAATTTTCAGACCCCACCACCCTCACGACGTGCACCAACTATATGCACGATCTGCACTGGTCCATCTCCGGCGAGGTCGTATACCGCGACAAGAAGAGCGTCACGGTGAAGGACGTCGTCGTGCGGGCGTGGGACGTGCCGGTCCTTTGGCTGCCGTGGTGGTATTACCCGCTCGATACGGACTACGGCCTCAGAATCATGCCCGGCTATTCGAGCCGCTGGGGGGCGTATCTCCTGACGAAATACGTCTACGGCATCGCAGGCTCGTTCGATGAAGGGGCTTTTGGTCTCTCCGGCTCGACGCGCCTCGACCTGCGCACCAAGAACGGCGTCGCGCTCGGTCAGGGTCTTAAGTGGCAGCTCGGCGGTTTCGGCCGCGGCAAGTTCAAGGCCTATTACGCCTGGGACCTCGATGCCGACCGCTACGACCACCACTGGCGCTCGGAGCGCAAGTGGCATTACGAGAACTGGGGCAGCAAGGTCCCGGACGAGCGCTATGCCCTGATGCTCGACCACCTCTGGGAGACGACCGAGCGCGACATAGTCCGCGTCAAGGGTTCGTATTTCTCCGACTCCCACTTCCGCAACGACTTCCTGCGCGACGGCCTTTTCCACACCCGCAACCACTTCATCGGCCACGACGGCAACGAACTCGCCTTGGAGCACAACGAGACGTCGCTCGCGTTCGGCGCGTCCGTCTCCGGGCCGCTGAACAGGTTTTACGGCGGCGTCGCCCGCCTGCCCGAGGCGTATCTCGACGTGATGCCCGTGCGCGTGTTCTCGACGCCCCTCGTATACGAGAACGACAATTCCCTCGGCTTCTACAACCGCAATTACGCCAAATACGGCGACCGCACCACGAGAGAGGAATTCCGCTACAACCCCGGCCGCTGGGCCGACTACCAGACGTTCCGCGCCGATTCCTACCACCGCCTCGCGCTGCCGTTCAAGGTGGCCGACGTGCTGAGCGTCGTCCCGCGCGTCGCCGTCCGCGGCACGTATTGGGATGATACGGGCCATGAGACGCGCGACGGACGCTCCCGCGCCGGCTCCACCGGCGATAGCGTCTTCAGGACGATCGTCGAAGGCGGCGCGACGTTCTCCGCCCGCGCCAAGGGTTGGATCGCCGAGGACTGGCAGCACCTCTTCGAGCCGTATCTCGACGTCCTCGCGCAGGAGGCGCGCTACTCCGGCCTGCGCAAGGGCGCGCGGCCGTATGTGTTCGACTCCGTTGACGCCTCGCGCGGCTGGCTCGACCAGTTCGCCGGGCGCTCCCGCAATCTCCCCTACAGCTACTATGGCGTCACTCCCGGCGTCCGCAACGCCTTGCGCGAGGCCGACGAGGACGGCCGCCTGCGCACGGTCCTCGATTTCGACGTCTACGCCGCCATCCAGTTCAATAAAACAGAATTCACCGAAGGCTCGCGCCACCACCGCCTCGCAAGCCGCCCCAGCCGCCCCAACTACGGCAAGGACCGCGGCGAAGTCTATCCCGGCACGCGTGTCCGCTGGTTCCCGGACGAGTATTGCTCTCTCTCCGCCCGCGCTGAATACGACACCGAAAACGACGCCCTCGCCTATGCCGAATTCGCCTGGGACCACGCCCTCACGGACTCTTTCTCCTACCAGGTCGCCCTCGAACATCGCGACCATCGGATGTGGGACTACTCCTCCTCGCCTTACGATCGCGAGGCGCTCAAGGGAGAGGATTTCAACATGGCCCGCTTCTCTCACCTCGAATTTTCGTTCGAGCAGGACGTCTGCGACGCTCTCGCATGGGGCCCGTATGTCCGTTGGGACTGCCGCGAACGCGAACTCGACGAAATCGGCGCCTGGGTCGACCTTCGCACCGACTGCCTCGGCTTCCGCTTCTCCGTCGGCTACGAGAACGACTACGAGCGCGTCGACTACTCCAAGACCGACGACGACTGGCGCTTCGGCTTCTTCGTCTACCTCCGCGCCCTCGGCCCCGATTCCGGCAGCGCGTTCTGACACAGGGGTTCGGGGGGCAGCCCCCGTCCTTTCAACTATGGCTACATACGAAGTAAACAGCGTCGAAGAGACGTGGGAGGTGGCGCGGCGACTCGCCGCCCAGCTCAAATGCGGCGACATAGTGCGGCTCGAAGGGGACCTCGGCGCCGGCAAGACGACTTTCGTCCAGTCGCTCGCCGCCGCGCTCGGCGCCTCCGGCCGCGTCGCCTCCCCCACGTTCTGCATCGTCCGCGAACATCCCATTCCCGCGTCCGCTGGATCCCCCTCCCTCCTCGTCCATATGGACCTCTACCGGCTCAATTCCGAGGAGGATGTGGAGGCGATCGGCTGGGACGACTACCTCGCACGCGGCGCCATCATGGCAGTCGAGTGGCCGGACCGCGCCGGTTCCCTCATCCCAAACGACGCCTGGAGGGTGGTTTTTACTATTCTCGAAGGTGAAGAAAAACGCCGTATCACTATTGACAAAGGATAATCTAAAAGAGTATAATATGCGCGTATGGGTAAATTGTGCCTTAAAATACATATGCTTGTGTTCGCCCTGATTCTGTTGGGCGGATGCGAAACTGTTACGCAGTCATTCCGCAATATGTTTGCGGAGGAAGATCAGCCTATCGACTCGACCGTGGCTGCAAAATGGATCGACGGCCCCCGCGTACGCGTGGGCGTGGTGCTTATCGTACAGGTGAGCACCCTCGCCCAGCAGCCTACGACGATGCAGGTCCAGGTCGATCAGAGCGGCAATATCACACTCCCGCTCCTTCTCCAGGATCCCGTCCATTGCGACGGCATGAAGCTTGACGAGCTCAAGCAGAAGCTCATCGACCTCTATGCCACCTACTACAAGCAGCCGCAGGTGATGGTCACGTTCGCGCCGTTCGATGCGAAGTCCGGCGGCGTCAGCCCCTGGGGAACCGTCACGGTCCTCGGCGAAGTCATGAGTCCTGGCCAGGTCAACATGCCGTCCACGATGGATCTCACCGTCACGAAAGTGCTGCAATTCTCCGGCGGCCTCAAGCCGTTCGCCGACAAGCAGCGCGTGCGCGTCACCCGTTGCGACCGCAATGGCGTCCAGACCCGCTACACGGTCGACCTCGAGGAAATTGGCAAGGAAGGGCGCATCGACAAGGATATGACGCTGAACGCGGGCGATGTCGTCTGGGTCCCGCAGACGTGGTATTGATCGGGTTGAATTTCAATTTTTGCAACTTGAACTAGGAAAGGACACACTAATGAAGAAACTGATGATTGTTGCGATGGTGGCGCTCGCAAGCGTCGTCTTCGCGCAGGAGGCGAAGACGATGTCTCTCGCCGACGCACGCGGTCAGATTGCAGAGGTGGTAGCCTCGGCGGACAAGATGGCCGAAATCATGAACCAGCTCGCGCCTGAGGATCAGGTTGCCTTCCTCGCGGCGGTGAACGCGGCAATCGATTCAATGCCGGGTTCGGGCGACCAGAAGGCGGCCGCTTTTGTTTCCGTCAACGAAGCCGCCATGCGCGCCAACAAGGGCAACCTTCCCCAGCTTCTTGCAGAGACCTACGCGACCGTCCCGACCGAAGCTCTCACCGTAGTCAACGAGCGTTTTGCGGCCGATCTCTTCAGCCGCTCGGCCGATCCTTCCAATCCCATCAGCGATGACGATTTCAAGGCGAGCGTCCTTGCGACGATGAAGACGATCCAGGATCGCGTCGCTTCCACCGACGAGTCCGGCGTCCGCAGCACGTTCGCGATTCTCACGTTCCTCCGCGCCTCCGCCGGCACTCCCGCCGACCTCAAGGACGCGCTCGTCGCCCAGCTTCCCGACGCCGAAACGCGCGATCTCGCCAAGAACGAGTGGATTCCCGCCGCCATGGCCGAGGGTGCGGACAAGACCTACGAGCCCATGCTCGGCGCCAGCGACGGCGGCACGGCCCCCTCGATGTCGAACGTCCTCGCTATCGCTCCTTCACAGATCATGAGCGCTCTTTTGAGCGACCTCGGTTCCAAGAAGACTCCGTTCCTCGACGCGGTGCGTCCGGCCGACGGTCTTGGTTCGCTCGGTCTCCCCGAAAACAGCGACTTCTCGGCCGGCATCGGCGTCGAGCGCATTCCGCGTTCCACCAACAAGGAAGCCCCGTTCTATCCCGGCTACCGTCGCGGACAGGAGCCCGATACCTATCCCTTCCAGGGTCTCTAATTTCCATACGCCCAAGAGGTCAAATCAATGAACAAGTCCAAATTCTTTTCGGCAGTGGCCGTCGCGACCGTCTCTTCCGTCGCTTGCGCCAGCCTCGTCGATCTCGACATGGATCGCCCTTCAGGCATCAAGGTCGGTGAAAAGCTGACTCTCCGCCCCTACGTCTCGCTTTCGTATACCTTCGACTCGAACGTAGACTCCACCAAGCACTCCAAGAAGGGTTCCCAGTGGCTCGTCAACCCCGGTCTCGGCGTTGACTACATCTCCGAGAACTGGAAGATCAACGGCGCCGCTTGGTACGAATACCACGCCTACAACCACTACACCTCCCAGCTCAACTCTTCCAGCTGGGGCGAAATGCTCTCCATCGACTGGCGCGACTCCATGCCCAACGAGAAGGGCTGGTCGTTCAAGGCGTACGAGAAGTTCCACCAGATCGCCCAGGACGACGACATGTCCAACCATAGCGGCCGCGGTGTCGGCCGCGACCGTCAAGAGTTCACGGCCGACGCCGTCCTCGAGCGTCGCCTGAACGAGAACATCCACATGGCCGCCAAGGCCGGCTTCTACTATCTCGACTACGAGAACAACGTCGACAAGTACGCCTCCCTCTACGGCTGGCAGCGCACGAGCGTCGGCGGCGAAGTGGGCTATGCCGCTTCCAAGTGGACCGACTTCATCGTCGCCGCAGACTACCAGTGGTATCGCCAGGACAACTCCAAGAACCGCGGCGAAGGCTGGTATGAGAATTATTCCCGCCGCGGCCGTCCCGTCGCCAAGGATTCCAAGGGCTGGACGATCATGGGCGGTATCGGAACCCGCGCCACCGAGCGCCTCGAGTATCGCCTCCTCGGCGGCTGGAGCCGTTTCGAGTTCGGCGACGGCACCAAGGACATCGATGGCTGGACCTATCAGGTCGCCGGAAACTGGAAGATTTCCGACACCCTCAACATGATGGCCATGGGCTCGAGCTACTATCAGCCTTCGGAGCGTGAATACGCCTCCGCCCTCAAGGTCTACACCATGAGCGCCGGCCTTGCCAAGAGCTTCGTCCGCGCCAAGATGACGGGCACGCTCGACCTCTCCTACCGCAAGGAGACCCACGAGTACACCGAATATTCCGCCGACGACTACGATGAAGACATCTGGACCGGTCGCGTAGGCCTCAACTACTACGTCAACCGCTTCGTCACCGTCTTTGGCCGCGTCGAATACCAGTTCACCGACAGCGACTACCGCTCCTACGAGTACGACCGCTGGCGCGCCACGATCGGTCTCAGGCTTGCCTACTGAGAAGTGTCGAGAGTCGATGGTTTGCAGTTGGCATTGGCGTGTTGATTGCAAACTGTCGATTGGATAAAACGTGCAGAAGTTCATTTCCAAGTTCGCAGTGGCGGCGCACCTCGCATTGGCGATGGTGTCGCCGCTATTCCTATTCCCCTTTGGCGCGCAGCCGGGCACTGTCGCCACGGTGATGGCGTGGCTGACTTTGCCGGCCGCGATGTGGGTTGTGATGGAGCCCTCCCGCCACGCCGAGGAAATGCTCCACGACGCCCGCGTGCGCCTGGCGCATTCGATCGTCGTAGATCCTCTTTTCTGGTGCTTTGTCGCGTTGTTCGTCTTCGCCTTGGTCCGCTTTTGCAACGACGGCGTCGGCATGGCGTATGACGCCGAGAACCTCGTCTGGACGCTGAAGCCGCAGATGTGGCCTGTGATGCCTGGCGTCGTGAGCGGACATGGTGCGGTTGAAATGATGTCCGTCGTCACGGCGTGCGTAGTCGTGATGGGATGCCGCCATGCGCTCGGCAAGACGGCGCGTCTGTTTTTCATTTCCGCGGCTTCGTTTTTCGCAGCCCTCGCGGCAATCGTCGCGATAGTTGCAGGTTTGTTCGAAATGCCGGCCGTCGTGGCCGCAGTGTCCCCCGCTTTCACAAAGCCCGACTTCGTCGGTCCCGCTTTCGGCGTCTTTGCTCTTTGCGCGATTCCCGCGATTCCCGGGGCGTTCGAGAGCAAGTGGAACAAATTCGTCTTCATCCATGTGTTGTCGCTTGGCATATGCTCGGCGGCGTGTGTGATTTTCTCGCCGTCGGAGACTATTGCGCTCTTCGGCATCGCGGCGATTGTGATGATTCTCGTTTCTTTCGCGTGGGCGGTCGGCAGGCTTGGGTCTGTCAAGAGCCTCAAGTGCTTTTTCTCGTATGTCGGCGCCGGCGTGGTGGCGGTGCTCCTGTATGTCGCGCTCGTCCCCGATCAGGTGCGCGTCGACCGCTTCGCGCCGTTCCTGGGCGCCGGTTTCTTCCGCGATTCATTCTTCGAGGCCCGCGCCGCTCTTTCCACCATCGCGGCGAAGGCGTGGAAGGAGCACCCGTGGATTGGCTCCGGACTCGGCTCTTTCCAGCTCGATATCCGCTTCCTCGCCACGCCGGAGAATTGGAAGGCCATCTGGATCAATCAGCAGTTCCCGATGAGCGCGTGGTGGTATATCATCGCCGAACGCGGTATCACGGGCGCCGTCACGCTCGCGCTTCCTCTCGGGATGATGGCGTTTACTTTCATCCGCCGCCTCTTGAGGATCCTGACGAAGCCGTTCTTCGTTCCCGGCATGGCGCTGGGGCTGGTCGTTCTCGCCGTCGCGGTCGCCGAATCGTTCATGGACGTCTCGTTCCTCCGTCCCGAGCTCCTCGTCGCAATCCCCGCCCTCTTCGCCATCTCCGCCAATTCCCTCCCGCCCCTGAAGTAATTTAGCATCTAGTTATTTTGTCATTTAGGAGCCAACGATTCTGAACGTGGAAGAGCTTTTTGAGGGACTCGTCTTGTCGCACCGGGAGACATAAACGACCAAATGGTCAAATGTAATGCGAAATGCAAAATGTAAAATGCTAAATATAAAACGCTAAAACCCAACCACCTCAACGACAATGGCTGACAAACCTCTTTATTACGGCAGTTCCAAATCTTCCCCGATGTATTACGGCGCATCCAATCCGATGTATGGCGGAAGGGGGCCGATGTACGGCGGCAGCAAGGGGCCGATGTATTACGGCGCGTCGCGCCAATATGGCGCGTATGGCCAGTATGGCAACTACGGTCAATACGGCTCCTACGGAGGCGGCAACAACGGCGACGATGGCTCGATCGTCGGCACGATTACCATCACGCGCATGTTGCGCGTCATCGCGCAGCGGTGGCTCTCGGTGTTCGTCTTCGTGCTCGTCGGTTTGATCGTCGCGTTCGCGGTCTACAAGATTTCGCCGACGATCTACGAAGCGCAGAGCGACTTCACGATGGATACGCGCCGTTCGATGAACCGCCAGATGAGCGCGCTCGACGCGGCGATGCCCGACCTCGGCAACAACTACGCCGAAATCTTCAACACCCGCCTCCCCGAATGGCGTAGCGACAAGATCGTGATGAAGATTCTCCAGGAGTATCGCTCCAACCATCCGGCTTCGACCACCTCCGACGAAGAAATCTCCTCCACGCTCGCCAGCTCCAAGCTCGAACTCCAGCGCAATTCGCGCCTGATCACGATTTCGATGCGCTCGACGAGCGCGCAGCTCGCCGCCGCCCTCGCCAACGCCTACGCCGACGCGATCGAAGACTTCACCGACGAAGAAAACAAGGCCCGTTGCGACAAGGCCGTCGCCCAAATCCACTCCCAGGTGGAGAAAAAGCGCCGCGAGGTGGACAAGATCGCCAAGAAGCTCATGGAGTTCCGCACCGCCAACAAGGTCGACAACATGCGCTCCACCCGCGACACCCAGCAGATGGCGCTCCAGAAGACCACTGGCGACATCTTGACTCTCGAGCGCGAAGAATCGCAGCTCATCGAATGGGAGAAGATGCTCACCGCCGTCCAGAAGGACCCCGAGAGCTTCGGTAACCTCTCCACCGGCGTTCCGCGCGCTCAGGAAATCGCCCAGGAGTATAAACTCTTCCTCGACGCCTCGCTTGAATTTTCCAAGCTTCAGTTCGCCTACACCGAGAACCACCCCGAGGTGATCGCCAAGGCCAAGGAGATGGACATGGCGAAGGAGCGCTTCCTCGCCGCCGCCCAGCGCGCGCTCCTGACGGGCCGCTCGACTCTCCAGGTCACGCGCAACCAGCTCGCTGCCCTCCGCGCCAAGCAGGACGACCTCCGCAACGAACTTTCTTCGCTCGAACAGCGCATCGTCCTCGCAGAATCCGGCCTCGGCCAGCTCGAAGCCGAGTTCGGCGTCGCCAACCGCGTTCTCGAAGGCCTGATTCTCGACGAGAACAAGGCCCGCATGGAAGCCGAGGCCAACAACGAAATAGTCCGCGTCGCCCGCAAGGCCGAGATACCCTCGAAACCAGTCGCGCCCAAGCCGGTCCTCGTCTTCGGCGTCGGCATCGTGCTTTCGACGGTGCTCGGCCTCTTCTTCGTACTTGTCCTCGACAACCTTGAAGATACGATCGTAAACTTGAGCGATATCGAAGGGCGTCTCTCTCTCAAGGTGCTCGCCGTGCTGCCGCACGTGCGCCTCAAACACCGCGAGCAGGTGGCGAAGTTCGCCGCGGAGGACAAGTATTCGCAGTTCTCTGAAACCGTGGCCGGCCTCAGAAACCTCTTCGATTCGCCGCGCTACGAGGCGATGACGCACTGCATCCTCGTCATCTCCACCCAGCCCGGCGAAGGCAAGACCATTACCTCGACTTCGATTGCGATTTCCTACGCGCAGGCCGGCAAGAAGGTCCTGCATGTCGACTTCGACCTTCGCAGGCCGCGCCTCGCGAAGGTCTGGGGGCTCACGCTCACGAACGAGACGAGCTTCTCGCACAATTTGCAGAAGGCGGCCGAGGCCGGGACGCGCAATCTCGACTTCGGCAAGCTCGTGCAGAAGTCCTCCATTCCCGGCCTCGACGTCATTGCGTCGCTCAGCCCCGACGGCGTGGCGCCGTCTTCGATTTTCGGCTCGGCGGTCGTCGCCGATTTCTTCGAGTGGGCGCGCGCCAACTACGACCACGTGATCATCGACGCGCCGCCGTTCGGCGTCGTCGGCGACACCGTCTCGCTCGCCGTCCAGACCGACGCCGTCATCATCATGTGCCGCCCCGACCGCACGCACTTTAAGCCCATCCAGTACTGCTCGCGCAGCCTGACCGAGGCCGGCGCGAACATACTCGGCGTGATCGTCAACGACGTGGAACTCTCG
Organism: Verrucomicrobia bacterium UBA3761; assembly: GCA_002371135.1. Taxonomy (GTDB): domain Bacteria; phylum Verrucomicrobiota; class Kiritimatiellia; order RFP12; family UBA1067; genus UBA1067. The sequence goes on from DFGB01000077.1 coordinate 31,993, forward strand.
TCTGTCAGTGCGTTCAGCCCGTCCTCGCACTCCAGCTCCTACGGCTACGGCTACGGCCGCTATGGCTACGGCAAGGGCTATGGCTACGGCTACGGCTACCGCCCGCTCAAGAGCAAGAAGGATGGCGGCGAAGGGGCGGCGAAGGACGGCGAGGCCGCCGCGTCCGGGGATGGCGCAAAGAACACTCCGCCGCGCCCTGTCATAGACTCCGAGTTTACGGACGACGAGTAAAGTCCGCTTCTTGGTATTTCCCGCGATGCACAAGGTATTCATAGATGGCTCCGCAGGGACGACGGGCCTCAGGATACGCGAGCGTCTCGAGGGGCGCAAGGACCTCTCGCTCATCCGGCTGCCGGAGGCCTTGCGCAAGGATCCGGCGGCGCGTCGTGATGCTCTGAACGCCGCCGACGTCGCCTTCCTGTGCCTGCCCGACGCGGCCGCGGTCGAATCCGCTGCGCTTGTCGAGAACTCCGCGACCGTCGTAATCGACACCTCCACCGTGCACCGCACCAGCGACGCATGGGAATACGGCTTCCCCGAACTCGCCGGACGCCGCGACCGTATCCGCGCCGCGAAGCGCATCGCCAATCCCGGCTGCCACGCTTCCGGCATGATCGCGCTCTTGGAACCCCTCGTCTCCGCCGGAATCGTCCCCGCTTCCGCCCCGCTCGCCGTCTTTTCCCTCACCGGTTACTCCGGCGGCGGCAAGAAGATGATAGCTGAATATGAGGAGAATCGCGCCGCCGGACTTTACTCCGGCGGCCGGCAGTATGCGCTCGGCCAGGCGCACAAGCATCTTCCAGAGGTGGTCAAGGTTTGCGCCCTCGAGCGCGCGCCCGTTTTCTCCCCGATAATCGTTCCGCACTATAGCGGCATGGAGACGTCCGTGATGCTGCATGGCGAATTCGTGCGCGGAGGGCTCGCGGCGGTGGAAGAGTGCCTCGGCTCGCATTACGGCGCGGGGAACGGCGTAGTCAGGTTCGTCCCGGCGACGGAGTTGCCCGCCGTCCTTTCGTCCGCCATGCTTTCCGGGCGCGACGATATGGTCGTCACGTGCCACGGCACGGACGAGAGGATGGTCGTGACGGCCCTTTTCGACAATCTCGGCAAGGGCGCCTCCGGCGCCGCCATCCAGAATATGAATCTCGCAATCGGCGCGGACGAGCGGGAAGGGCTGGTGCTGTAGCATGGCAGTCGAACGACAGAGCGAAGCGCTGAACCGCAAGAACAACGCGTTCGACAACAAACTCCGTCCGCTGGAGTTTGAGGAATTCGTCGGCCAGTCGAAAATCCGGGAACGCCTCATGCTCGCCGTCAATGCGGCGAAGGAGCGCGGCGAGACGCTCGACCACGTCCTCTTTTCCGGCCCGCCCGGCCTTGGCAAGACAACGCTTTCTTACATCCTCGGCGAGGCGATGGGCGTGCATGTGAAGACGACGTCCGGCCCCGTCATAACGAAACCCGGCGACCTCGCCGGGCTTCTCACGTCGCTCGAACCGGGCGACATCGTTTTCATCGATGAAATCCACCGCATGGCCAAGACCGTCGAGGAGTATCTCTATTCCGCGATGGAGGATTTCGCGATCGACATTTTGATCGACCAAGGGCCGAACGCGCGGTCCGTGCGGCTTGAACTGCCGCGCTTCACGCTCGTCGGCGCCACGACGCGCATCGGGCTCATCGCGGCTCCCCTGCGGGCGCGATTCGGGCTCGTCAACCGCCTCGATTACTACACGCCAGAGGAACTGGCGGAAATCGTGGTGCGTTCTGCGTCGCGGCTCGGGGTGGACGTCGACCGCGACGGCGCGATGGAGATTGCGCGCCGCGCCCGCGGCACTCCGCGCATCGCGAACAACCTCCTGCGCCGCGTGCGCGACTACGCCCAGGTGATGGCCGGCAATTTCATCTCCGGCGAGGTCGCCGCCAAATCCCTCGCGCTCCTCGAAATCGACCCCCACGGGCTCGATGAAATGGACCGCCGCATTCTGGAGACGATTTGCGTCAAATTCGGCGGCGGGCCGGTCGGGCTTTCCACGATCGCCGTATCGGTGGGCGAAGAGACGGACACCGTCGAGGAGGCCTACGAGCCGTTCCTCATCATGGAAGGGTATCTGGAGCGCACCTCGAAAGGCCGCGTCGCCACCCCCCTCGCCTACGAGCGCCTCGGGCTCAAGAAGTAGCCCCTCTTGCAAAGGACGGAGGGGCTTCGCCCCCCGAACCCCCTGCGGGAGGTCCGCGCCCTTTCGGGGTAATCTGCCACCCATATTGGAAATTGGCAACATTGGTATTGGCAACATTTTCACATTTCCACATTTCCCCCTTGCCAAGTTCAACGGAATATGGTATCATATCCGCCACTTTGACAAAAAAGAAGGAAGTGTCAAGAATGAAGAAGCTTATTTTCGCGGCTGTCGCCGCTTTTTCGCTCGGGGCGGCGCAAGGCGCCGGCTTCGGCATTTACGAGGCGTCTGCTCGCGGCAACGCGCTCGGCGGCGCCCTCGTCGGCGATGCGTTCGAGGTCGACGCCACCGCTAACTACTACAACCCCGCCAATATCGCTTTCGCAACCAACATCCAGTTCGCCGTCGGCGCAACGTTCATCAACCCCTATTGCGACGTCAAGGTGGATGGCCAGACCCAGGACCGCATGAACCCCGGCTGGTTTACCGTCCCCGCGTTCTACTTCACCGTCCCGCTGCCGATGGATTTCGCCTTCGGCTTCGGCACGTATACGGAGTTCGGCCTCGGCACGCGCTACGGCCACAACTGGACCCTCGCCGGCGACACCCAGAAGACCACCATGCGTCAGGTCACCCTCAACCCGAACCTCGCATACAAGATTACCGACCGCTGGTCGGTTTCGGGCGGTCTGCGCTTCAGCTGGATTCAGTTCATCAACCACAAGTCCCCCTATCATCGTGACACTCTCTACCAGGATGTCGACCAGCTCGTCTCGGCGCCCGTCCGCGCACAGGGGACGATTTCCGCGCCCGACGCCTACCACCTCAATTCGCGCCTGAAAGGCGACGACTGGGGAGTCGGCTGGAACGCCGCGACGTCCTTCAAGGCCACGGAGGACCTCTCGTTCGGTCTCGTCTACCGCTCGCAGATCAAGCACAAGATCAAGGGCAACTACGATATGTACGGCAATGTCGACGGCGACGCCTCCGGTACGCTGAATCTCGTCGCAGGCGGCAATACCATCGGCCAGCTGCCTTTCGCCCAGCACATCCACCTCTCGCAATACGAGCACGGCTCGGCCTCCGCCAAGCTCCGCCTCCCGCGCTCCATCACCGCCGGCGTCAACTGGCGCGCGACCGAGAAGTGGCGCGTCGGCGGCACCGTTACGTGGACAGAGTGGTCGAGCGTCAAGAACATCGACTTCAAACTCCCCTACGGCCACAGCTTCCGCCAGCCGCTCCATTGGAACGACGTCTGGCGCTTCGGCATCGGCAATGAATACGACGTCCTCGACTGGCTCACGCTCCGTTGCGGCTATATCTACGATATGGACCCCTCGTCGAAGCACAACGGCACCACGATGATCCCCTCCGGCGATCGCCACATCATCGGCACCGGCCTTGGCTTCAAGCTCGCCGAGAACCTCTACCTCGACCTCGGCTACTCGTTCATCCGCATGAACAACGACGACCGCTTCATCAAGGTCAAGACCCGCGAGGGCGAGACTAAGCACTACAAATTCGCCACCCACAACGGCTTCTCGCACCTCGTCTCCGCCACCATCCGCTACTCGTTCTGATCCGTCTCTTTGCGATCTTTGCGTCCTTTGCGGCAAAATAAAAAAACGGTATGTTTTTTTAGCCGCAAAGAACGCAGAGAACGCAAAGGGGAAACGGTATATTTTTCAGCCGCAAAGAACGCAGAGAACGCAAAGGGAAAAAAACGGTATATTTTTTAGCCGCAAAGAACGCAGAGAACGCAAAGGGGAAAGCGGTATATTTTTTAGCCGCAAAGAACGCAGAGTACGCAAAGGGAAAGGATGTATTATGACAGAGCAAGAGGCGAATGTGATTTGCGATAAAATTAGACAGGTTGCGTATGATTTGCATGTTTATCTTGGGGTCGGATATCTTGAAAAAGTATATGAAAATGGCTTGGCGCATAGGCTAGTCAAGTCGGGAATGTCTGTAAAATCGCAAGTGCCGGTTCAAGTTTCCGATGAAGACGGGTTTGTCATCGGCGAGTATGTTGCCGACTTGGTGGTGGAGGGTATTGTCGTTGAATTGAAAGCAGTTTCGTCACTTCTGCCGATTCATGTTGCACAACTTATAAACTACTTAAAGGCGATGAAGGTGGAACATGGATTGCTGATAAATTTTGGTTCTGAAAAATTTCAATGTAAAAAGGTGGTAAAACGTCTCTAAGCCTTTGCGATCTTTGCGTCCTTTGCGGCAAAAAAAACGGTATATTTTTCAGCCGCAAAGAACGCAGAGTACGCAAAGGGAAAGAGTGCTTTTATCCTTTGCGGCAAAAGAAACAGGAGTGCAACCATGCCGAAGATCGACCACGAAGAGCGCAAGGCGCGCATTATCGCAGCGAGCATCCGGCTTTTTGCCAAGCACGGCTACTTGGCGGTCAATTTCGGCATGATTGCGAGCGAATGCGGCATCGCGCGTACCTTATTATACGGGTACTTCAAAGACAAGCGCTCGATCTTCAACGCGGCGGTGGACGGCGTCACGGCGCGGGTCGAGCGTAAATACGCCGAAGTCGTGCGCTCGCGCCAGTCGGCCGACGCCAAGCTGCGCCAGATTTGCATAACCGTCCTCGCCATGCTCTTCGACAACCGCGAGTTCGTCTGCGTCATAGCAGACCAAATCGCGTTTTTGCGCCGGAAGGGCGAGGACGTGAGCGGCAAGGTGGTCGAGCACACGGTAGGGGTCAAGAAGATAATCGGCGTATTGATCGGCGAGGCGATCCGCCGCCGGGAATACGACAGCCGCGTCAACATCGGGAGGACGGTCAATTTGCTCTATTCGCAGTTCGAGGCGGCCGCCCTCCAGCTCGCCATCACCGGCAACGCCGAATTCTCCGAGTGCATCGACCGGCTCGACGGCATTCTCTTCGCCCTGCGAGCCCCCGACGCCCCCCGCTCCATGTGATTTCAGAGTGCCCCCTAGGCAAATCCCGACCGCCCCCTAAGCAACTCGATTCTTTGCCCGAAGCTCGCCCTTCGTCTGCGGCAGAGGAAAAGGGTGTTTGCGGTATGCGAAATGTGCGAGTCGGGCAGTTGCCGTCTTGGCGTTCCAACAGACACCATGCAGGCTCTTCCCTCTTCCCTCTTCCCTCTTTTTTTCATTTCCCCCCTTGCTAGCGATGCGGAAATATGATACAATACTGGGTGAACAAGGGGGAAAAGGCTTGTGTACACTGCAAAAGAAATCATTTTACGATGATTGGGTTTGTGTTTGGATGCGTTTTTCTCTAGGATTTTCTGATAAAACTTGATAAAACACACTGGAAGGGACTAAAGAATGAAAAAGACAACGCTAGCGTTCGCGACGGCATTCGGCGCTCTCGTCGCCGGTTCCGCTTTCGCACATTCTGCAGATGTGCTCATCAATTTCACTCCGCTGGGCGATACGTACTACGCAACCGGCGAGAAGGTCGGCGCTGGCGAATGGTGGGCTCTCGGCTGGTCCGCAGACGGCGTGTTTGAGGGCGTCAAGGCCGATCTCACCACGATCGACCCCGACGACAAGCTCCTCCTCAAGGGCAAGGTCTCGACGCCTGACATTCTCTTCCAGGTTCCCTACCAAGACGCTCCCGCGACGGGTCAGTATCACATCCTCGTCCTTGATACGCGCAACGCTGCAGGCGAGCCTTCTCCTGCGGGTTCCGCTCCTGCCATCGTGAACGGCTCGCACATTGCGAACGGCGCTCTTGCCGCTTCTGCGGTTGGCGGCGTTACCACCACGGCTGAAGCGGTCGCGGTTTCTGGCTCCTACGCGATCGACGAATCCAAGATTGTCAAGCCTGCGGAGATCACGGGCTTCGTCCCCAATGGCGATACGGTCACGATTACGGTCGAGAACATGGTCCCCGCCATCGCTTACAAGATTACTTACGGCGACAGCCTCGAAAATCTCAAGTCGGCTGAATACACCATCCCGCGCTCTAACTATGCGACGACGGTCCAGTTCACGATTGAGGCGAAGGATGCCCGGTTCTTCAAACTCGACAAGTAATAGAGGAAAGGATTTGATGTCATGAAGAAGATGATTTTTGGTCTCGCGGCACTCGCTTCCCTCGCGACGCTCGCCACAACAGTCGAAAGCTCCAACACCTTCGGCGTCCTCAAACTGATGTCGCCCGACAAGGAAACGGCGATTTGCGTCCCGTGGGTCAAGGTTGGCACTGGCGGTGCAATTAACCCAGATTCGCTCGTCCTCACCTCTAACCTCAAGGCTGGCGACAAGCTTTATGCATTCGGCAAAAACGCTGGTGACAATGTGACTTACAAGTGGACTCTGAGTGAACCCGGGACTTCGTGGGGAACTTCGGCGACTACGATTGGCGGTACTACTGCTGGGGCGGCGAGTGCATCCACATATACAATTAATCGTGGTCTCGGCTTGCTTCTCGTCCGCGAAGGAACGGGCTGGGATGAGAATACTCTTGCCCAAACTCCAATCTACCTCTACGGTCAGTATGCGGAGCTTGCAAGCAACGAGAAGACGACTACTTGCCCTGTCAGCACTACTAAGGCTCTCTCCACGCTCATCGCGCCTCCTTCCACTGCTGCGGTCGACTTGAATAAGCTGTCGTTCGCTGGTGCGGTGAAAAACGATATGATTATGACCCAACTTGGCACTACATACTACTACACGTATCCTGTGACGGATCAAGGCAAAGGAGATGAGCTCAAGTGGTGCAGGATGTCGCAGTTGAATGACAATGACACAATATACTGGGTTGTAACCGATGTTACGATTCCTGCTGGTCGCGGGGCTTGGTACATTGCTCGCAAGAGGACGGCGGGAGAAGTTGCCCAGACGTCTGGCGTCACGATTACATGGGCAAACTAATCAAAAGGCTTAAATTCAAGGAAAATAAAATGAAAAAGATAATCTTGTTTGCGGCGATTGCTTTGGCCGCATGCGTCGGTCGGGCTGAGTACTTGTACTGGCAGATTGGCGACAATGTTGATGCGACTAAGTTTGATTCGGTATCGCTTTGGGGTTCGACTGCTGGCGGCGATAAAACGAGGCTTTATGGTTGGGACAAGGATGCTGATCTTTCAAAGACGTATGAGACGGACCTCGGCATTTATTCTGGTGATAATACCGCATCATTCTACATCGAAGTCGCCAACTACGAGAATGGTGCCTACAATGTGGTAGATACCAGTAAGCCCATCTCGTATTCAGACTTGGCGGGTTATGTTCACTCGTCGATGCAGACTATTTCAAATGTAGCTGCTTACACTGGGGCAACGTATACTTCCGTCCCTGAGCCGACGTCTGGGTTGATGTTGCTCATGGGCATGGCGCTCGTCGCGCTCAAGCGTAAACGCGCATAACATAGGCCGCTCTAGCGGCGCTGGAATGGCTAGAAGGACTAGACTTGCTCTAGGCCTTCTAGTTGCTTTCTAGAGGGGCTAGAGACGTTCGCATTCAATGCGCGTTTCGCCCGTGCGCGGCCCGAGCGCCAAGGAGGCGCGGCTTCAGCCGCGCCGTATATGTATGCGTTATTTGGCGGCGGTCGAGGCGCGCCAGTTGGCTTGGGACGTGCGTGGCGCGGCTGAAGCCGCGCCTCCTTGGCGCATGCGGTCTCCGACCTCCTACTTCCGACCTCCTACTTCCTACTTCCGTGTCCGCGCAGCGGACACGGCTAGTCCCCTAGGGCTTCGAGTATCGCCGGGGTGACGTCGACGAGGGAGGACACCTTGTCGCGGAGTTGCTGTTCGCGGGGGCCGAAGGCGATGAAGGGGATGGGGTTGCGGGTGTGGCCGCGGTCGGAGATGTTTTCTATGTTGCCGTGGTCGGAGGTGATGACGAGCGTAATGCCGTTCACTTCGACAAGTTCGACGAGCGCGGCGAGGAAATCGTCGTACGTCCTCAGCACGGCGCAAGCCCGCTGATAATCCATGGAATGTCCGGAGACGTCGGTCTGGAAAAATTCGTAGAGGGTGAAATCGTTTTCTGCGGCGATGGCGGCGAGGTGGGCGGCGGCGCGGCGCGGAGTGATGGTGGCGATGTCCGGGTAGCGGTCCTGGATCGTCTCGCGGGTGAGGTCCTGCATCAGGGCGCGGTCGGCCATCAGGTCGTCGACGGTGCGGATCGTCCCGGGGCAGGTGAGAGCCATGACGGTGGTGACAGACTTGAAGCGGCGCGCGGCGAGGTCCTCGGGGGATTCGATGAGGAACGCGTCGGCGAAGGCGGTTTTCTTCTTGCGTTTGGCGAGTTGGAGGAAGAGGTTGTTTTCGTCGATGATTTTGCGGAGGCCGGGTCCGGGGAAGCCCTCGCAGTGGCGACCCATCGCGGCGGCGCAGTTGACTCCGGTGAACATGGTGGCCTGGCCGGTGGCGCTTTGGGGGAGGCCCTCGATGCCGAGGCAGGCGTCGATTGGTTTGGAGTGCCTTGCGACGAGCCTGCACAGAGCGGGGCAGACTTCGGGGTTGACGGGATTGTCGGTCGCGCGTCCGCGCAATCCGACCCCGTCGATGAATAGAAAAAGAATGCGCATTTCGATTGCGAAGTATTATACCATAATTCCGCGAAAAAGGGCGGGGAAATTTTCAAATTTTTGTGCGCGGCGGCGCGGGGGGTTGACCCGGAGGCGGGGTAAATGGTATAATATCCAAGTTAGCGAAAAAAAGGAAATGGAGTGTATATGAAGAAAGTGCTTTTTGCCGCGTTGGCGGCGACGTTGCTGTGCGGTTGCGGCGGCGACAAGTCGAATACGATCAAGATGATCACCGAGGCGACGTTCCCGCCGTACGAGTTCATGCGCGGACATGAGATCGTCGGCATCGACGTGGAGATATGCCGCGCGATCGCCGCGAAACTGGGAAAGGATTTCAAGTGCGAGACGGTGGATTTCGATTCCGTCATCCCCGCCGTCGTATCCGGCAAAGCCGACCTCGCCGCGGCTGGCATTACAGTGACCGAGGACCGCAAGAAAAACGTCGATTTCTCGATCCCGTATGTCAAGACCGGCATCGTGATTATCTACAAGAAGTCGGATCCATGCACGACGGGCGAGGCCTGCAAGGGCAAGCGCGTCGGGGTGCAAGCGGGGACTACGAGCGAGACTTACGTCCTCGAGCAGCTCGGCCAGGAGCCTGAGCGTTCGCGTTCGCCGGCGGAGTCGGTGGCGGCACTCAAGGCCGGCCGCGTGGACGTCGTCATCGCCGATATCGATCCTGCGAAGAATTGCGTGAAGGGGACGGACGACCTTGCGATTTCCGACTTCATCACGTCCGAGGAATATGCGATCGCCATCCGCAAGGGCCAGCCGGAACTCCTCGCCGTCGTCAACGAGACGATTGCCGAGGCCAAGGCCGACGGCCGCCTCGCCAAGTGGGTCGAACAGTACACTGCGGAAGCGGACAAGCTGAAGGACTAGGCAAGAAGTAGGAAGTAGGAAGTATCGCGTACGGGAAGATTGCGCTTGCCGCAACCGCAGTTGGCAGACAGCAACTCAAATTCGAGGAGCCAGCGGCCACGAATGTGGAAGGGCATTTTGAGAGATTCATTTTGTCGCACCGGGAGACATATCTTCTACTTCCTACTTCCTAACTCCTAACTTGAAAAGGCGATGCAATCTTTCATCGACGATTTCAATCTGTGCTTTGTCAAGAACGGGCGTTGGGAGTATCTCCTCAACGGCCTTGGGGTGACGCTCGAGGTGGCTCTGGCGGCGATCGTGCTTGGGCTGGCGATTGGTTTCCTCGTGGCGGTGATCCGCTCGACGCACGACAAGTTCGGGCGCTTCCCGGTTCTCGACCTCATCGCGAAGGCGTATCTCGCCGTCATCCGCGGCACGCCGATGGTGGTGCAGCTCTTGATTACGTATTACATCATTCTGAGAAGCGTCGATTCCAAGATACTGATCGCGATATTGGCGTTCGGCATAAACTCGGGGGCGTACCAGGCGGAGATAATACGCGCTGGAATCGTCTCGATAGATCCCGGCCAGATGGAAGCGGCGCGGGCGCTGGGGCTTTCGTATTGGCGGTCGATGCTCAGGATCATCCTGCCGCAGGCGGTCAGGAACGTCCTGCCGGCGCTCGGCAACGAGTTCATAGTTTTGATGAAGGATACCTCGATAGTCGGCTACATCGCACTCATCGACCTCGCCAAAGGCGGAGACATCATCCGCTCTCAGACGTATTCCGTGTATCTGCCGTATCTGACCGTCGCTGGCATCTACCTCGTGCTGGTGCTGACGTTCACGGCGCTCCTGGGCAGACTCGAGCGCCATCTGCGCTCCACCGGCGCCGACCCGGTACACAACAACTCATAGATGTGAAAGTAGGAAGTAGAAAGTAGGAGATAGAAGCCTGGAAAATAAGCGCAACTGCCAACTGCCAACTGAATTATGGACGAGATTTTGCTGAAGATCGATGGATTGAAGAAGAACTTCGGTTCTCTTCAAGTTTTGAACGGGATATCCACGGACATACGCCGCGGCGAGGTGGTGGTCATGATCGGACCGTCCGGCTCCGGCAAGTCAACGTTTCTCAGGTGCATGAATCTGCTGGAGACGCCCGACTCTGGTTCGATATGGTTCGACGGCGTGGAAATCGTGAAGGCGGACGAGAAGACGAAGAACCGCGTGCGCTCGGAGATGGGGATGGTGTTTCAGCATTTCAACCTGTTCCCGCATCTTTCGATCCTCGACAACATTACGCTCGCGCCGAAGCTGGTGCGCGGAATGGACAAAGCGACGGCCGAGGCGAAGGCGATGGAACTTCTCGGGCGCGTGGGGCTTGCGGACAAGGCGCGGAGCTATCCGCAGCAGCTTTCCGGCGGCCAGAAGCAGCGCGTGGCGATCGTGCGGTCGCTCGCGATGGAACCGAAGGTGATGCTCTTCGACGAACCGACGTCGGCGCTCGATCCCGAGATGGTGGGCGAAGTGCTGGATGTGATGAAGGAACTCGCCGCGAACAAGATGACGATGGTGGTGGTGACGCACGAAATGCGTTTCGCGCGGGACGTCGCCAGCCGCGTGTTGTTCCTCGAAGGCGGGCGCATCGCCGAAGAGGGCACGAGCGAGCAGGTGTTCGGCGCGCCGAAGTCCGAGCGCCTCAAACTCTTCCTCGGGAAACTGTAGAAATGCGGGATTTTTCCGATTTCCGGTTGCGTTCAATAGCATGCAATAGATTTTTATCGCAGAGACGCGGAGACGCAGAGTGTGAAAAGTCCTGATAAACTCAGCGTCTCTGCGTCTCTGCGATAAATACCGACCTTATTCATGTCCACCACAATAACACAGAGGCACTGAGATTCACAGAGGTTTTAGAGGCTTGAAACAATCGAAAAATCGAAAATCGAAAAATCGAAAATTTTATCTATGAAAAACCTTACTGCAGACGAATTGCGCCAGATGTATCTGAAGTTCTTTGAATCCAAAGGACACAAGATCATCTCCGGCGCGTCAGTGATACCCGAGAACGACCCGACCGTGCTGTTCACGACGGCGGGCATGCATCCGCTGGTGCCGTATTTGATGGGCGAAATGCCGCATCCGGCCGGCACGCGATTGACGGACGTGCAGAAGTGCGTGCGCACGGGCGACATCGACGAAGTTGGCGACGCGGCGCACCTCACGTTCTTCGAGATGCTCGGCAATTGGTCGCTCAACGACTACTTCAAGAAGGAAGCGATTTCCTGGAGTTTTGAATTCCTGACGACGAAGCTCGGGTTTTCGCCCGACCAGATAAGCGTGACGGTGTTTGCGGGCGAGGAAGGAATCCCGGCCGACGAGGAAGCGGCGTCGATATGGCGCTCGCTCGGCATACCCGACGAGCGCATCCACCGCCTGCCGCGCGAGGACAACTGGTGGGGACCGGCGGGCACGACCGGTCCGTGCGGCCCCGATACGGAGATGTTCATCGACACCGGCAAGGAGAAATGCTCCGAGCACTGCCGTCCCGGATGCCACTGCGGCAAATATATCGAGATCTGGAACGATGTCTTCATGCAGTACAACAAGACTGCGGAAGGCAAGTTCGAGCCGCTCGGGCGCCACAACGTGGATACGGGCATGGGCGTCGAGCGCACGATATGCATGATGTCGGGCGCGGCGACGGTGTACGACACGGAGATATTCGCGCCGATCATGGCGGCGATAGATTCGATGCGCGGTGCGACGGAGCTCGACGAGGCGTCGGTGCTCAAGGCGCGCCGCATCATCGCCGACCACATGCGCACGGCGACGTTCATCCTCTGCGACCCGAAGGGCGGAGTCAAGCCCGGCAACGTCGGCGCGAACTACGTGCTCAGGCGCCTCATCCGCCGTGCGGTCCGCTATGGACGCATGCTCGGCATCGCGCCCGGCTTCACGCCGAAGATGGCCGAAGTCGTCAGCGCCAAGTATTCCCACGTCTATCCCGAGCTCGCCGCGAACCTCGAACAGTGCAAGGCCGACCTCGAGGCCGAGGAAAACCGCTTCAACCAGACGCTCGACAAGGGCGAGGCGATGTTCAACAAGGTCGCCGAACAGCTCAAGGCGCACGGCCAGAACCAGATTTCCGGCAAGACCGCCTTCAAGCTCTACGATACATTCGGCTTCCCGTTCGAGATGACGCTTGAAATGGCCGAGAAGGCGGGGCTCGCGGTAGACAGGGAAGGCTTCGAGGAGGCGAACAGGAAGCATCAGGAACTCTCGCGCACGACGAGCGCGGGCTCGTTCAAGGCGGGGCTCCAGGACAACTCGGAAGTCGTCACGCGCATGCACACGGCGACGCATCTCCTGCACGCCGCGCTCCACAAAGTCCTCGGGCCTTCCGCCAACCAGAAGGGCTCCAACATCACGGCCGAGCGTCTCAGGTTCGACTTCACGTGGCCGGAGAAGATGACAGACGCGCAGATCCGCGAAGTGGAGGCGCTCGTGAACAAGTGGATCGACGAGGGCATCGACGTCACGAAGAAGACGACGACAGTCGAAGAAGCGAAGGCGGAAGGCGCGATGGCGCTTTTCGGCTCGAAGTATGGCGAGGAAGTGACGCTCTACACGATCGGCGACGTCTCGAAGGAGATTTGCTGCGGACCGCATGTGGCGAACACGAAGGAACTCGGCTCGTTCAAGATCCAGAAGGAGCAGTCCTCCTCCGCCGGCGTCCGCCG
>DFGB01000050.1 GCA_002371135.1 Verrucomicrobia bacterium UBA3761
CCCTTGACCCGGCGGGGTTGGGTTTGGTATAATATCGGCCTCATGAAAACTCTAGGGGAAGAAATATTCGCGAAAGACGCCGACGGGAAGCTTGTCAGCAAGGTCGGCACGATCTTTCTCAGGACGCCGGGGCTCGTCACGCGTCGCGGAATCCATGCCATGCAGCGCATGATGTGGATTGACGAAATCAACAAGTGCCGCGCAGAGGAAGGACTTTCTCCGCTCACGGCCAAAGAAGAAGACGCCGAATTCGCCAATTCCGTCGACCTGATTTTTACGGAAAGCCTCGTCCTCATCCGTCCCGATCCAGATCGCATGGACTTGGCGATCAAGGCGGACGTCGAACTGCAGAAAATCGTCTCGAAACGCAAAATCCGTTTTTTGAACACGCATTCGGCCAAGGTGCGCAACGCGCTCAAAGAGAGGGGGGAAAACTGGCGCATGGCCCGGGTGCCGATTTCGCAGGACGACATGCGCCGGCAGATCGAGAATTCCAAGGTGTCCGTCGAAGGCTGCGAGCGAATCTACTACTACAACCACGCTACGGGCACGCGCTATCTTACGGCAGAGGGGTGCCGCGCTTTCCAGGGCCTGCCGGCGGACGTCTTCCGCGAGCGCATGAAGGAAGCGGTTACGCTTCTAAACCGCCGCAATCGCTTCGGCATGCCGGAGCTCGACCTTTTCCCGACGACGACGCCGATCGAGGTCAAGAAGACGCTCAAGGCGTTGAACGTCGATGCCATGTCCGATGACGAGTTGAGGAAGGCCGTGCAAGAGTGCTACACGGCCTGGCGCATGTCGATGCCGGCCGGTCTGCGCGAAGAATCTCTCGACAATTTCGAGTGGCGCAATGAAATGAGCCGCACTCTTTCCACGGGGCCTGACGATTCGGCAGTCGAGGAGAGCGAGCTCATCCAGGGCATTTCGCCCGAGTTCTACCGCCAGATAGAGTGGCTTCCCGGCGCCCGGATTTTCCACCGCCAGCTCATCTTCGATTCCATCTGGGACGAAGCCGCCCGTTCCGGCGAGGCGGAACTCGCCGCCATCTGCGACCTGCGCGTCAGGAATATCATTTTCAACTTCATGCGGCTTTTCAGCGAGATTGAATACATCAACATCGGCCGCATCGCCCACACCCTCGCCAAGACCCCTGCGCAGAACGCCAAGCGAGGCAGCGTGTATCTCGTCCAATTCCAGATGTCCGGCCGCGAAGACCCGCAGGTGGTCATAATCCGCTTCCTCAAGTGGGGCGTCGCAGAGCATCTCGACGAAGGCAAGGACATGCTTCAGGCAATCAACGAGGCGAACGAATACGCAGACTACATCCTCGATCGCCGTCTGATGTGCCAGCAGCTTGGCATGAAACTCCCGAGCCGCGTCGGCTACGGCCAGTTCACCGAGCAATACCACGGCGCCAACAAGAAATACGACGGCAGGACGATCCGCACCGCATACGACGTGCGCAACTACATCAAGGGGACGGCATCCGACAAGATACCATGCGCCAAACTCCGCAATCCGGCGTTCGCCCGCAAGTTCGCTGATTTGATGGGCGAGGCGGCCGCGCTCGACATGATCGTCGGCAGGCGCTCTTCACAGACCGGCGAAATGCTTTTCGACACCCTCTACGAAGTCATCCAGTCCGGCCCGGACGGTTTGCCCGCACGCGTGGTCATCACCAGCCACGCCGGAAGCTTCGTCGACTACAAGGGCGACTTCATGGAGATGGTGAAGCCCTATGCCAGATTCGTCGCCTCGCGCGTGAAATGCATCGCCGATATAAAGGCGTTCGCCGCAAAATACGTCGAGGCGTTCGAGCGCAAGCTGACCGAAGTCCAGCAGGAATACAGGTCCAACAGGATTGCCTTCGACGAGTTGTTCGTGCATCGCCCGTTCGACGCGGGCGGCTCTGGCGCCTACCGCTGGGTCAAGACGCTCGAACGCCTGGACAAGTGCGACCCCTCTCGCGTCGCCGCCGCGCTCGCGGCTGCGATCGAGGCCGAAGTGAATTAGTAGCAATGGCATGCAATAGATTTTTATCGCAGAGACCCGAGAGTCGCAGAGTGTGAAAAGTCCTGATAAACTCTGCGTTCTCAGCGTCTCTCAAGTCTCTGCGATAAATACTGACCTTATTCATGTTCACCACAACAACTGCCAACTGCCAACTGCTAACTGTCAACTACTGACTGTTTCCCCATGTTCCGCTACGCGCTGAAGAGAATCCTTGAGGCGATACCGACTACGATCGGTGTCCTTGTGCTGACGTTTGTCCTCTTCAACGTCGTCGGTTCGTCGCCAGCCGAGACGATACTCGGCAAGAACGCCACGGCCGAGTCGATTGCCGAGTTCAACCATCGTTTCGGTTACGACAAGCCGCTTTTGATCGGCGAGGGCGGCAAGATTTTCGACAGCCAGTTTTTCGACTTCGCGTTCAAGCTCGCCAAGGGCGACCTCGGCTATTCGCTTGAATTGGACGAAAGCGTGGCCTCGATACTGAAGCGCGGCGTCGGACCGAGCCTGTCGCTCACGCTCCCCATCCTCGCCGGCGGGACGATCGTAGCGCTCATGATGGCGCTCTTGTGCGCCGCGTACAGGGGACGCTGGGTTGACAAGACGATACTCGTTTTTTCCACAGTGTTGATGAGCGTCAACTACGTCATCTGGGTTCTGGCCGGGCAGTTCTTCCTCGCTTTCAAGGCCGGATTGTTCCCGGTATGGGGGTATGAAAGCGCGTGGAATCTCGCCCTGCCGGTCATCATCGGCATCGCTCTTTCGCTTGGCATGGACGTCAGGTTTTTCCGCACGGCGATTCTAGACGAGGTCTACAAGCCCTACGTGCTCACCGCGCGGGCGAAGGAACTTCCAGGCGGCGTCATAATGACGCGCCACGTGCTGCGCAACGCTCTCATCCCGATAGTGACATACATTTCTCTTTCCATCCCGTATCTCTTCACAGGCTCGCTCCTTCTCGAAAGTTTCTTCGGGATACCGGGCCTTGGGGCGGTATCGATAAACGCCATCCATTCTGCCGACATGGCGGTCGTGAGGAGCGTGGTCGTCCTCGGGGCGCTCCTCTACCAGTTCGTCAACCTCGTCACAGACCTTCTCTACGCGGCCCTCGACCCGCAGGTGAAGTTGAAAAGTTGAAAGGTTGAAAGGTTGAAAGGTTGAAAAGTTGAAAATGTTGCCAATGTGAAAATGTTGCCAATTCCAATGTTGCCAATTTCCAATTGGTACTGGGTATTGGAATTGGCAACATTTTCACATTGGCAACATTTTCAACTTTTCAACCAACGCCATCGTAAAAACAACCGAACGAATCGGCCTTTCCGCGCATATAGAATAGCGGAAAGGTGATTTGAATGAATCTGAAAATCGAAAACCGGAAATCGAAAAATCGAAAATCTCTCTTCTCGTGCCTTTTTCTTGTCGCCTTGGCGCTCCAGACAGGCGCCGACTGGCGCGACGCCTTGCCACGCCCGGTCTACGACGAGCGGCCGGAGTTTGTCGACTTCTACTACAAGGCGTGGGAAATCGCCCACGGCCGCATCGACTGCATCCCCGGCATCCCCGTGCCGCGCTACATGGACGAAGCGCACCGCTCCGACCGCATATGGGTATGGGATACGTGCTTCATGGTGTTTTTCTGCAAATACCTGCCTGAGGAGTTCCCCGGGGTGGAATCGCTGGAAAATTTCTATGAAATCATGCTCGCTCCGGCCGATACGCCGCTCCCGAAAGTCGTCGGCAATTCGGCTTGCGGCGGTTTGGAAGGGAAACTGCTTGACTTCAAGATACACCATCCCGACAACCCTCCCCTGCTCGCCTGGGCGGAATACGCGAGCGCTCTCCAGACCGGCGACAGGGCGCGGTTGGAAAAAGTATATTTGGAAAAGCGCTGGCTCCAGCGGTGGTACGAGATGTTCGAGGCATTCGACCCCGCCGCCCCCCGGCCGCACGGCACCGCGGAGAAGGTTTGCATAAAGAAATGCGCCGACGGCTACCGCTGGGCCGGATGGCCGAGCGGCATGGACAACACCCCGCGAGGCAGGACGGGCGCGAAGGCCGTATGCTCCCCGGAGCGCTGCCCGGACAACCCGGACCTGCTCTGGCTGGACGCTCTCGCCCAGCAGGGCCTTTCGGCGCTTTGCCTCTCGCGTATCGCGACGCTCCTCGGCCGAGCGGACGAAGCGCAGGAGTGGCGCGCGAAATGGGCAGAGGCGCAGGGCAAGCTCAACTCCCTCTACTGGGACGATGAGGACGGCTTCTACTACGACATCCTGGAGCCGAACCGCGCCAAGGTGAAAGTCGCGACGATAGCTTCGTTCTGGCCGATGCTCGCCGAAATGCCGACGCGAGAGATGGCGGACCGGCTCGAAGAGAAATTGCGCGACCCTCGCACATTCGGCGGCGAGCTGCCAATGCCCAGCCTCTCGCGCAGCGACCCGGATTTCCTCCCGGGCGGCGGATACTGTCGCGGCTGTCTTTGGCTCCCCACCGCATACATGACCGTCAAGGCGCTTGACGCCTACGGCGACTATACGCTCGCGCGCGAAATGTCGCTCAAGACGCTCTCGCACATGTACAACGTTTACACGAATATAGAGCCGCACACGATATGGGAGGACTATTCGCCTACCGAACCCAAACCCGGCAGTTATGCGACATCTCCGAAGTTCGTGCGCGGCGATTTCTGCGGATGGTCGGCGCTCGGGCCGATTTCGATGTTTATCGAGGATGTGATTGGCGTGAAACACGCCGACGCGTTTGCCGCGACGCTCGTTTGCCATTTCCCTGAAACCCCGAAAGACCGCGTCGGCGTGCAAAACTACCGCTTCGGCGATGTCGTATGCGATATTATCGCGACTGAGAACGAGATAAAGGTCAAGAGCAACAGGGCATTCACGCTTGTCGCGGACGGCCGCAGGCTCGCGGTATCCCCTGGCGACAACATATTCGGGAGGATCGTACGGGAGGGCCGAGAGCGGCTGCGGGAGGGCCGAGAGCGGCCGCGGGAAGGCCGCTAGGTGATGGATTCCAAGCACGAGAGCGGTTGCGGCGCGGAGGCCGTCGCCATGCGGTTTTTCACCGAATTCGGCGAAAAACTCTACAACACCGCCTATTTGATGTGCCGCAATGCGGCGGACGCGGAAGACTTGACGATGCGTACCATCGAACTTGCGTTTCGCCACTTTGCGCAGTACGACCCCTCAAAGCCCGTGTTCCCCTGGCTCTGCGGGATATTGACCAACTGCTACCGGATGGACTTGCGCGGCAAGGCGCGCAACGCCCTCGACTTCGTCGCCAATCTTCCGGAGACGGAATGCGATTATACGCCTCCCGCCGAGATACTTGCGCGGGAGGCGGACGCCAGAGCCGTCCGCGAGGCCGTAAGGCGCTTGCCGGATGGCTACCGGATGCTTGTCGTGCTGAGATATTACGACGACCTCACCGTTCCGCAGATAGCCGGCATGACCGGCATCCCCGAAGGAAGCGTAAAACGGAAACTCCATGAGGCAAAGAAAATCATGAGGCGCGAATTGATGAAGACGAAAAACGCACCGTCCGCCCTGATGGCGCTTTTCGCGCTGATGGCCGCGACGGCTTTTGCCGCGCCGGGCGCGGTGGCCGAATACGACTCGAACATGGCCGTCGCCGGCGTCGCGGCCGCAGACGGCCTGGAATGGATCGACGGCAGAGCCCTGCCTTTGGAAGGGCGGGCGTTCGACGACGTCGAGCACTATTACGACAGACTCCCGGCCGGCGTTTCCACGAATGTCAACCAGGGCGTGCGCGACATGAAGCACCACACTTCCGGGATGCAGTTCCGCTTCACGACCGACTCTGACAGGCTCGCTTTCAAATGGACGCCATACAACGGCGGCTGGATGTGCATGGACCATATGCCGAAGTCCGGCATGAGCGGCATAGACGTCTATCGCTTCGACGAGGCGGCAGGTTGCTGGCGCTACGTGCGCACCGGCCGCATCGACAAGCCGTCCGGCGCCAGACTCGACATCCCGTGGACTCCCGGCACGCCGTGCCTCGTGAACCTTCCGCTGTACAATGGCGTGCGCGAATTTTCGCTCGGCATCGCGCCCGGCGCCGCAGTCCATCCCCCAGGACCGCGCAAGAGCGGCATCGACAAGCCTGTCGTCTTCTACGGCACCTCGATAACGCAAGGCGGCTGCGCGTCGCGTCCGGGGATGGGCTTCGTGAACATCATAGGCCGCGAGCTGGACGTGCCGGTCGTCAACCTCGGCTTCTCCGGCTCGGGGGTTATGGAGTTCGAGATGAGCTCGCATCTCGCGCGCATCGACGCGAGCTGCTACGTGCTCGACTGCCTGCACAACATGCGTCTCGCGACAGACTCGACCTCGCGCCCCGGTCGCAACATGGACGAGAACTACGAGCCGTTCATCCGCAACCTGCGCTCGAAGCGTCCGGACGTTCCGATCGTCATGGCCGAACAGTGCGATGTCCATTGCGGCGGCCCGTGCGCCAAGGACAGGCTGCTCGCCGCGCTGTACGAAAAGCTCAAGGCCGAGGGCTGGCGAAATCTCGTCTATCTGCCGAAAGACCAGATGTATCCTGGCGACGCCGAAGGCACTGTCGACGGAACGCATCCCAACGACTACGGCATGATGTCGCTCGCCCGGGCGTACGGCGCGGCGGTTGCAAAGGCCCTTGGATTGGAGAAGACTAAAGATGCGGCGAACGATTCGTGCTCAATGCGCATAATAATAGGTGAAGGGCAATGATGGAAAGAAACGCTAGATACATGAAGCGCGAGGACGACTTTATCGCGGCGGCGCTCAAAGCGAGGCGATTCCGCCTTGCCGTGCCCTCAGGCATGGAAGAACGCCTCCGTGCGCGCATTCGCGCGGCGGAGGGCGGCGGTGCGCGCTGGTGGAAGGTCGCGGCGAGCGTCGCGGCGGTTGCGTCGTTCGCCGCGTTCGCGGCGACGGTGGCCGTCAAGTTCGCGGGAGGCGAAGACAAGACCGCAGAGCCGGGGGCGGTCGCAGAGGTGGCAGAGGTCGCGGCGGAAGAAACGGAAGAGACTTTCGAGGAAATCTTCAGGGAAGAACTTGCAGAACTCAAGAAACAAGAGGAGAAACAAGCCATGAACACAAGAGCACTCAAAGGTCTTGCGGCAGGCGCGCTCGTCGCGGCAACCGCGTTTTCCGTGCCGTCGGCCCAGGGCGCTGTGCGCTCCAGCGTCTTCGATGACGTGAAGGTGTGGTACAAAGGTTCGGCAGGCAACGCCGTCGGGACGGCGGACAGCAGTGGCAATCAGGTGGGCAAGATGAAGAATCTGCCGCAGTTGAGCAACACTTCATCATCGATGCATGGTGGCTCCTATTATTGGTGGGGCTGGCGCATGTCATACGAGAACCAGCCTGTTTACTGTCCATATGCAAATACCACGCTAGACTCCACGCCCTGCATGGTCATTGCGTCTCCCGTTACGACAAATAGCATGGAAACCGTTACCATAAACGGCGAGGCGACGACGCAGCCCAACATCACTTATCGGTGCGGAGATTTGCATTTCACGAATTGGATGGCTGACCATGATTCCGCGTGCGACACTTATACGCTTGTGCTCCGCTTCCGCAATGAATCCATAAACCCTATTCCCGGCAACCAGAATCGGCCCATTCAAGTTGGTGCCGTATGGACCTCGACGGCTGGCTATGCAGCGGGAATCGACTTTCGTCTGACGCCGCAGGAAGCGCTGGGCGAATACTACAGCCCGCGCATCGTCGTCGGAAATAACCAGCAGGAGTTCAAGAACATCCGCATTCAGGACAACCGCTGGGTAGATTGCGCCATTGCCGTCTCCGGTTCGAAGCTCACGGCGACTTTCTGTTGGGAAGACGATGGCACAAATGCCATCGCTCGCGTTTCCTATACCTATCCGACAAGCGGCCCACAGCCCGCCATTGCGGCTAACTGCACTACGCGAATTGGAGGCAACAATAGTGCATCCAGCACTTTCACTAGGGGTGTTGAACTCGCTCAGAGCAGTTGGACCTACGGTTTCCGTGGCGCGTTTCATCAGATTGCATTCTGGGACAGAACGTTGTCGGATGACGAAATCCGCGAGGCGATGGCGGGTGGTACGAGCCGTCCGAATCTTGTGCAGGTCGGAATTGAAGGCAACGGCATCAACGAGTTTGCCGCGACGCCTACCAAGACAAGTGTCGCGACGGACGGCGACTGGGAGAATCTGAACCCTACGCTTACCGCTCAGAACCCGAGCGCGACGATTACATTCGACTGCCCTGCGCTGTGGGCGGGACTGCCGCAGTATCTGCGGTTGCCGATGGATGGAACTTCGACGAGGGGAACGGTGAGAATCAAACTCAACGATGTGTCGCTTGGCGTGGTGAATGTCTATCCAGACCATACTTCGCTCGTCTATGTCGAAGAGAACAAGATAGTCTCCGGCGCGAACACTCTCGCCATCGAGCACATAAGCGGCGATGCGCTCGTATTGGACGCAGTGACGCTCGGCGGCTCGTGCCGATTCGGCGAAAGCGTAACTTCCTTTAATGATGCAGCAGTCAATGCAAACACCGCAGCAAAGGTTGGCGCTGATTGCTGGGTGTTCAGCCCGGCTTGCGGGAATGACAAGTTCCACGCGCGCGGCACGACCTGGGACATTGGCGGCGACACGCTTTCATTCCCCATGTTTATACCTGCCGATCTCGTTGGGAAGGTCCGGGGTGAATTACTGTTCAAGACGGCCACGGCGGGTTCTTCTTGCAAGTTCAAATGGCTCTTGAACAACACGGAGCTTCAAGGTGATACGACCGGCAAAGAACATACCGAATACATGTGCAAGGCGTTGGACGGCGCGTTTGTCGATGGATGGAACGACCTTGTCTGGAAGCGTACAAACAGCTGGATCAACTTCAGCACATTCCAGTTCACCGTTCTGCCGCCGGTGAAGGGAATGATGATCATCATCAAGTAAGATAAGCGAAAATGGCTTTTCAAGATGGAACTTACACGCAGAGGCTTTTTGACCGGTGCAGGCGCGACCGTCGCCGCGCTTGCAAGTGCAGGCGGCGTGCACGAGGGGCATGACCCGAATCTCGTCGCGCTTCTGGCCGACATTCATCTGCTGGACAACTCGGTGCGCTGGAAGAACGGTCCGACGCAGTCGAGCGTCGTTCTGCCGCAGCTCGTGAAGGAGATTCTCGCGCTCAGGCCGCTGCCGGCGAACGCCGTCGTGCTGGGCGACTTTTCTGCGTCGTGCGGATGGGACGAGGATTTTCGCCTCGCGGCCGCCATTCTCTCTCCGCTCGCAGAGGCGGGAATCGCGCTTTCGTTCGCTATGGGCAACCACGACAACCGCGCGGCGTTTCTGCGCACGTGGCCGGACTACAAGTCGCGGCTTCTCGTGCCGCACCGCATCGTCTCGAAGGTCGCGACGCCGAACGCCGACATCATCCTTCTCGACACGCTAAAGTGCCGCGACGGCGCCGACTGGGGAGAGCCGTCGAGCGAGGGGAACTTTGTCGACGGCACGATTGACGACGCACAGCGCGAATGGCTGCGCGGCGAACTCGCCGCGACGACGCGTCCGACGTTTCTCTGCGCGCACCACTGTGCGCGGGAGGCCGGGATTGTGAGCGAGGTTGTGACCGCGCCGACGGCCTTCGGCTACATCTTCGGTCACGAACACGCGATTGCCGAAGGTTTTCTGCACGACGGCTACTCCAATTCGCAGACCGTCCAGACCGCCACTCTCCCATCGGGCGGTTTCTGGGGCGACATCGGATATGCGCTCTTCAGGACCTTTCCGGACCGCGCGGAGCTGACGTTCCGCCAGACGGATTTTTACTTCAACCGCCGCTGGACCGGAAAACCGCGTCCCAAGAACTGGATCGAGCGCGTGAAGTCGCACGATGGTCGCAAGGTGGTATTCTGGTTCGACAAACCGGCCAATTTCCACAAGATATGATAAAGCATTTGGTATTTGTTTTTCTTGCAGCGGTCGCCTCCGCACCCCTCCCGTGCGCGGCCGTCTGGACATTGCAGACCGAGGAGGGCGGCGACGTGCTGTTCCCCGCCGCCGACGCGAAGTTTCAGCCGATGCGCCGCAGGGCCGACGATTCGTTCAAGCGCTATGTCGCGAAGGTCGAGGCCGACGCGGCCGATCCGTCGAAGCCGCGTCTGAGATGGACGTTCCCTCCGCGCGGCGAGGGCGAGAAGAACGTAGTCGTTCTTACGCTCGCCGCCGAGAGCTGGGCGGGCGGCAGGTGCGAGACGGACGTGAAGACCGTCGCCATACCCGCCGAGCACGAGAAGGGGAAGAACATCCACATCGCCGGACACGAGGCGCGCACATTCCGCTTCAAGGATCCGCTCGGGCGGTCGTTCCGTCTCGACTTCGGCGAAGAGGTGCGCCTGCACGCGATGGACGGGCGCGAGTGGGACCTGGGCGAGTTCATCTTCCGCTTCTACTGCGCGGGCGACGAGGTGTCGGCGGTTCTCGACGCGGGAGGACCGGTCTCGGTCTCGGCGTGCGATCCGTTCGTGATAGAGCAGGGGGAGAAGTGGATTCCGCTGAACGTCTCGACCGACATCAAAGAGGGGAGCGCGCTCGACTTCTCGGGCGTCGTGCCGACGGTCGCGCCGTGCCGCCGCGTGGTCGCGCGGGGGCGCCACTTCGAGTTCGAGGGCGAGAGCGGCGTGGCGCGGCGGTTTTACGGCGTGAACATCTGCAGGGGCGCGAATTTCGCCAAGAGGGAGGTCGCCGAAAAGTTCGTCCGCCAGCTCAGGCTGCGCGGCTACAACGCGCTGCGTCTGCACCATCAGGACTGCGGACTTGTCGAAGGCTCGGCCGACGGCACGACGATAAACCCTGCGCAGCTCGACAGGATGGACGCGCTTCTCGCGGCGTGCGGGCGCGAGGGAGTGTACGTGGCGACGGATCTTTTCGTATCGCGCAAGGTGCCGCGCCGCGCGATCGGCCAGGACGCGGACGGGTTCGCCGGCATGGGCGAATACAAGGCGCTCGTCTTGGTCGACGACGCGGCATTTTCCAACCTATGCGCGTTCGCGAGAGAGTGGATGACGCACGTCAATCCCTACACGGGCCTCAGGTGGGCGGACGACCCGGCGCTTGCGTTCCTCGCGTTCGTGAACGAGGGGCATATCGGCGCGGGCGGTACGGAGACGCTGCGCAGATTGCCGCAGTATGTGGAGGCGTGGAGGCGCTGGACGGCGGAAACCGGGTGTGCAATCGCCGAAATACCGTCCGGCAAGCCATGGGACAAGACGCCGGAGATGGAGGCGTTCGCGCGGTTCGTCGCGTCGCTGGAGGAGCGTTTCGCCGTGCGCATGCGCACGTTCCTCGAAGACGAACTGGGCGTGAAGGCGCTCCTTTCCGACATGAGCGCGGGATTCGAACGAGAGGAGTTCCGCGCGGTGCGGGAAGCGTGCCACGATTACGTCGACCAGCATTGCTACTGGGATCATCCGTCCTTCCCCGGCGAGGCGTGGCAGACTCCGGTCAAGAGCCTCAACACGAATCCGCTCAAAACGCGAGGTGCGGACGTTCTCGAACTTTGCAAGCGCGTCGCGCTGGACTCGAAGCCGTTCGTCACGACAGAATACAATTTTTCCGGGCCGGGCGAATACCGCCACATCGCCGGACTCATCGCGGGCGCTCAGGCCGCGCGCGAGGATTGGGCGGGGATGTGGCGTTTCGACTGGGGCGGCAGCGCGTGGGAGATGGCTCATTTCGACCAGTCGCGTTCTGGGCTCTTTGCGCTTGGCGGCGACGCGCTTGCGCGCGCCGACGAGCGCGTGGCGATGAACCTCTTCCTGCGCGGCGACCTGGAGCCGGGCGATACTGCGGCGGTTTCGGCGGAAACGGAAAAAGGGTCGCTCTCTGTCACGACCGCGCGCACGTGCGGCGGATTCGCCGAGGACGGGCGCATTATGGCGGGGGCGGTCGCGGCGCTCTGCGAGAAGGCGCCGACGGCGGTCTGGGCAACATCGCTCGACGCTTTGCCGCTAGCCCGGTCGCGGCGGATTCTCGTGGCGCATTTGACCGACCTGGCGAACGCGGGCGACACGTATGAAGACGAGTCGCGGCATGTCCTGCTGCGCTGGGGCAGGCCGCCCCATCTCGTGCGCGCGGGCGTCGCGCATCTCTCGCTTGCGCTGGGGGAGGGGAAGTTCAAGGTCTACGCGCTCGA
This sequence comes from Verrucomicrobia bacterium UBA3761, assembly GCA_002371135.1. GTDB lineage: Bacteria > Verrucomicrobiota > Kiritimatiellia > RFP12 > UBA1067 > UBA1067. Next base: position 12,222 of record DFGB01000050.1, read on the forward strand.
CACGTCGGGCGCGCGGGTCCGCGAAGTGTCGTGCCGGCTCCGCCGCGGTCGGCTGCGCTTTGATGCCGATGTCGCCGCCGACCCCGCCAACGCCACGTTCCTGTACGAAATAACGCGGCTGTAGCCGCTTTACGATACGGCGGTGTTATGGTACAATGTCCGCATATAATGGTGCAACAAGGAAGATGAATCATATGAAGCATGTACGCAACAACGCTTTGGCCGTTGCGGTTTTCGCGCTCAACGCGATTGCACTTTTCGCGGGCGCGTTCGACAACGCTTGGCTCAAGGGCACGACCGGCAAGGATCCTTTATCCTACAAGTGTGGCGAGGAGATTGTTTTTACCGTCGAGCCCATGGGCGTTGATGGCGAAATCGAGGAAGGCGGCTACACTCTCAAGTGGACGCGTTCCGACGACTATGGCAACTTCGAAAGCGGCGAGGTTCCGTTCACGTCCGCGCCGTTCGTGTATAAAACGAGTCTCGACAAGCCCGGTTTCGTTCGGCTTGAGGCGTATGTCGTCGATCGCGACGGCAAGCGCGTCAAGCGGCGTTTCACGGGAGACGCCGCCACGCCGGAGGGGCGCAAGGCGATGAACGATTTCGAGAAGTCAAAGAAAGACGTCTTCTTCGACGGCGGCGCCGGGGTCGACGTCGAAACGCTTGCCACCGCGCCGGAGCCAGATGATTTCGATGCGTTCTGGGCGCGGCAGTTCGCACGGCTCGACGCCGTGCCGATCGCGGACGACCGCGTGGAAATCGCCTCTCCTAATCCCGCCGCGCGTTTATTCGCCGTGCGGGTCGATTGCGCCGGTCTCAGGCCGGTGACGGGCTATCTTTCCATCCCGAAAGCGGCCGAAGGCGGCGTGAAGTTCCCTTGCCGCCTCGTCACCCATGGCTACAGCGGCGACAATTGCGTTCACGGCAGGCCGGGAAACTGCCCGGCGGACGAGATAGTCTTCAACATCAACGCCCATGGGCTAAAGCTAGTCGAGTTTGGCGCGACCGCCGCCGACACGAAGGCGCTGCGCTGGGAGATTCGCTCGAACGGCTGCACGTATGCGTTCGACCCCGCCCAGAACAAGGACCCAGAAACGGCGTATTTCAACGGCATGGTGCTCAGGGTCAAGCGCGCCTTGCAGTATCTCAAGTCTCTTGAAGAATGGAACGGACGCGACCTCTATGCAAACGGCGGCAGTCAGGGCGGCTTGCAGACGATTTGGGCGGCGGGATGCGGCGAGGGCGTCACAAAGGCCGAGTCGAGCATAACCTGGTGCTGCGACATGTATATGAACGATGCGCGGCTCGATAAAAAGGCCTCCGGCGACCATTGGTACATCCGCTGCGTGGAGGGAATCCCGTATTACGACGCGGCCAATTGGGCCAAGCGCATTCCGCCGACCTGCCGCACGGTCATCCCGCGCGCAGGGCTTGGCGATTACTGCTGCCCGCCGATGGGGCTTGCAAAGCTATGGAACAACATCCCCGGCGAAAACAAATCCATCGTCTGGGTTCAGGGGTCCGAGCACGGCTACGTGCCGCCGCCGTACGATGGCCGCGACGCGCGACGCGCTTCGCGCAAGCCGCAATGAATTGCGGCCCTCCCGCTTCCTGCTTGCGCGAAGCGCGCTGTTGACAAGCGCACGGGGTTTTTGGTATAATACGCGCCATTCTGTCTCAGGTGAGGCGGATGAAGCGAATGATTGCGGGGTATTCCATCCTCGCGACAAAGCGGATTGAAGAAACAACTTCAAGAAAGGAAAACAAAATGGATATGCCCAAGTCTGCCCTCACGGGCGTCACGCTCAAGGATATGTTTGATGCCGGACTTCATTTCGGCCATCAGACGAAGCGCTGGAATCCGAAGATGAAAGGATACATCTTCGACAAGCGCAACGGCATTCACATCATCGATCTCACGCAGAGCGTCACGCTTCTCGACGAAGCGAGCGAGTTCGTGCGCAGCGTCATTCTCGACGGCAAGAAGCTTCTCTTCGTCGCCACGAAGAAGCAGGTCGCCGAAATGGTGAAGGAAATCGCCAGCGGCATCGGCCAGTATTACATGACCGAGCGTTGGCTCGGCGGCACGCTGACGAACTCCAAGACGATCCGCTCGTCCGTCAAGCGCATGCGTCAGCTCCAGGCCACCGCGAAGGCGAACGGCGGCGAACTTTCCGAGCACAAGCAGGAAGCCTCCAAACTGCGCCGCGAGCTCAACAAGCTCGAAAAGAACCTGACCGGCATTGCGGATATGACCGAACTCCCCGGCGCCGTGATCATCGTCGACGTGGTGAAGGAATCTAACGCTGTCAAGGAAGCGGTCCGCCTCGGCATTCCCGTTGTGGCCGTCGTCGATACGAACGCCGATCCCGAGCCGATCGACTACGTGATCCCCGGCAACGACGATTCCGTGCGCGGCGTCGAACTTCTTCTCAAGGGGCTCGCGAGCGTCGTCAAGACCGCCGACGAAGAGTACTCCGTCCGTGCGGCAGAGGATGCCCGCAAGCGCGAGGCCGACCGCAAGAACCGCGAGGAAGCCGAGCGCGCCGCCCGCGCCGAGCGCCGTGCCAAGAGCGCGAAAGCCGGTGAAGGCCGCAAGCCAGCCGCCGGGACCAAGAAGACTGCTGTCGCCGCCAATGTGAAGGCCGCGGCCCGCGCCGCCAAGGAGGCCGCCGAGATCAAGGCCAAGGCCGAACTCGCCGCCAAGCGCCAGGCCGACGTCCAGGCCGCCGAGGCCGCTCTCAAGGCCGAAGAGGCCGCGCCCGAGACCGCTCCCGCGCCCGCAGCCGAGTAAACAGGATTTCTGGAATTTCCAGATCTTCTAGATTATCTAGATTTTCTAGAATTTCCAGAGCCAAACTTTTCAATTTTCCAACCTTTAATCTTTTCAACTCTTATGGCTATTTCTCTTCAGCAAATCAAGGAACTGCGCGAAGCAACCGCAGCCGGCATGGGCGCTTGCAAGGAAGCGCTCATCGCCACCAACGGCAACATGGACGAGGCCGTGAAGTACCTTCGCGAGAAGGGTCTCGCCGTCGCCGCCAAGCGCGTCGACAAGGAATCCAAGCAGGGTATCGTCGCCCTCGCCGAGGCCGCAGACAAGAAGTCCATGGCGCTCGCCGAAGTCAACTGCGAGACCGACTTCGTCGCCAAGACCGAAGCATTCGTCAAGTTCGTTGACGATGCCGCCAAGGTCGCGCTCGAAGGCAAGGATATCGAAACGACCCTCGGCGATGACTACAAGATGCTCCTCACCAAGACCGGCGAGAACGTCAAGATCCGCCGCGCCGAGCGCTATCAGCTTGAAGGCGAGGGCGTGCTTTCCGGCTACATCCACATGGGCGGCAAGATCGGCGTCATCGTCGAGCTCGGTTGCGAGAAGGCGGAGTCTTCCGCTTCCGCGGCCCTTGCCGACGCGGCTCACATGATCTGCCTTCAGATCGCCGCCAACGCCCCCAAGTATGTCCGTCCCGAGGACGTTCCCCAGAAGGAAATCGACGACGAACTCGAAGTCAAGCTCAACGCTCTCAAGGAGCAGAAGGGCAAGCTTCCCCCCGAACAGGCGCTCGTCGGCATCAAGAAGGGCATGGCCGCCAAGTTCTGCACCCAGATTTGCCTCGTCAAGCAGGACTACGTCGCAGACGGCGAGCTCACGGTCGAGAAATACCTCGACGGCGTTGCCAAGACCCTTGGCGACAAGATCACCGTCAAGCGCTTCGTCCGCATGCAGCTCGGAGCCTGAACATAAATCAAGCGGAGAGCAGGAAATTTCCTGCTTCCCGCTTTATTTCAATCCACTGTCATGCAATAGTTTTTTAACACAGAGGCACAGAGACACAGAGTTTATCGATTTTGCCGGTGTTATTTC
>DFGB01000075.1:0-9623 GCA_002371135.1 Verrucomicrobia bacterium UBA3761
GTCGAGCTCGTCGTCTCCGCCCCCAACGCTTCATACTGGAAGAGCGCCATGCGCTACATCGGCCTCGACTGCGGTCCGGCGCGTTCACCAGCCGGCCAGCCGCTGAGCGACGCCGAATACGAGGCCTACGCCGCGAAAATCGACGCCCTCGGCTTCATCGAAAGGAAGGATCATGCATAAGAAGAGCATAACAGCCTCTCTTTGCCTGCTTCTTGCCTGCGCGTCCGGCGCGACGCCGGACGTCGTTGTCACGCCCGTAAAGGACGCCTCCAGATTCTTCTCCACGAACGCCAACCTCGAAAAGGCGTTCAAATTTCTCGAGCGCCCGGACCTCGCCACGCTCGAATGCGGCCGCTACGAAATCGACGGATCGAACTGCTGGGCCACGGTGATGGACGTGCAACTAAAGCCGTGGGCCGAAGAGAACCTCTACGAAGCCCACCACGCCTACATCGACGTCCACGTGCCAATCTCCGGCTCCGAGACGGTCGGCTCGATGCTTCCTCCGCCCGAGACCGCCGCCGCGTTCGATCCGTCGCGCGACATCGTCCTCTGGCGCGGCAAGGGCGAGCGCCGCACCGTCTCGCCCGGCGAGGTCGCGATATTCTTTCCTCCCTGCGGCGGCCATGCCTCCGCCCTGACGGACGGCGAACCGCGCACAATCCGCAAAATCGTCTTGAAGGTGCTCGCAAGCCCGGCGCCCGGCGTCGTGAAAACGCTCGAACTCGCACCCGGCCCCGGCAACCCGCGCAACAGCGAAGGCGCATTCCTCCAGCTCGCCGACGGCCGCCTCATGTTCGCATATTCGCGCTACACGGGAACATCGAAATCCGACCACGCCGCGGCCGATATCGCCGCGCGCTATTCCTCCGACAATGGCGCAACATGGACCGGCGACGAGATAATCGTCAAGAAGGACGAAGGCGCGCTGAATGTAATGAGCGTCAGCCTCCTGCGCCTCCAAAGCGGCGAAATCGCGCTATTCTATCTCCTAAAAAACTCCCTCTCGGACTGCCGCCCCGTGATGCGGCGCTCCTTCGACGAAGGCAAAACGTGGTCCGAGCCCGTCTATTGCATAACCGACGAAATCGCATACTACGTCCTCAACAACGACCGCGTGATACAACTGCGCGACGGCCGCATCCTTTTCGCCGTCGCCAAGCACACTCTCCCCGACGGCAAATCCGACGATGTTGGCGTGGTATACACCTATTCCTCGGACGACAACGGCGCCACATGGCATCGCGGCAAAAGCGTCCTTGAAGTACGCAACGCGGACGGCCGGCGCTTCGCCGCGCAAGAGCCGGGCGTGGTGGAATGCTCAGACGGTTCCCTCCTCCTCTGGATCCGCACGAACGCCGGTTGCCAGTATTTCTCCCGCTCCGCCGACCGCGGCGAGACTTGGAGCGCGCCGGAGCCCTCGCCGCTCGTCTCGCCCCTTTCCCCGGCCAGCATAAAGCGCCTGCCGACGGGCGACCTCCTCGCCATATGGAACGACCACGCTTCGCGTCCGGAGATGAAGACCTACCGCCCCGACGAGCACAAATGGGCCAACGGATGGCGCTCGCCTCTCGCCTCGGCCCTCTCCTCCGACGACGGCCGCACATGGCACGACGTCAAGATGATCGAGGACGACGAGAACGGCTGGTTCTGCTACACCGCGATCGAGCCGCTCGCCGACGGCACGGTGATGCTCGGCTACTGCGCCTACGACATGCTAGCGCATTCGCGCCTCGTCAAGATTCCGCTTGAATGGTTCTACGAGCGTCAATACCTCTCGCGCCGCGCCGCCGCGGACGGTCTCGTCCTCCTCAAGAACAACGGCGCCCTGCCGCTCGCAAAGGGCTCTTCCGTGGCGCTTTTCGGCGATGTCGACGGCCTCAAGCCGGGCGGCGGCGGCTCCTCGGGCGTCAACGCCATTCGCCGCGTCACGCTTTCGGAGGGCCTCGCGGAGGCCGGTTTCAAGATCGACCCCGAGAGCCGCGAGACTGCCGTTTTCGCCGTCTTCCGCGACGCGCTCGAAGGCGAAGACGCCGCCGACGCGGCATACGAAATGACCGCTGCGGAACTCGCGACGCTCGCCGAAATCAAGGCCGCCGGCTTCAAGCGCATCATCGCCGTCGCGGGCGGCGGACACGTCTTCAACCTCGCTCCCCTCGCAAACGACGACGCCGTGGACTCCATCCTCTGGGCGTGGTATCCGGGCGGCGAAGGAGGAGCGGCGATCGGCGACGTTCTCTCCGGCAAGGTCAACCCTTCAGGACGCCTCGCAGAGACGATCGCAGAAAAAGTGGAAGATTACCCGACCCACCGCGGATGGCGCGAATCGCGCTGGTATGTCCCCTATGAAGAAGGCATATTCGTCGGGTACCGCTATTTCGAGACAATTCCCGGCGCGGCGGGAAAAGTCGTCTACCCCTTCGGCCACGGCCTCTCCTACACCACCTTTACACTCTCGGATGCGACCTTCGAGCGCTCGGGGGAATCCTACACGGCGACGCTGCGCGTGACGAATGCGGGGTCGCTCCCAGGGAAACACTCCGTCTTGTGCTACACATCGCAGGAAGGCGGCCGCGCCGAACATCCGGCCCGCGAACTGCGCGCTTTCGCCAAAACGCGCCTCCTCGCGCCAGGCGAATCGCAAGTCCTCTCCCTTTCCTTCGATATCCGCGATCTCGCATTCTTCGATGACGACGAAACCTCCCCGACGCTCGGCTCGTGGATTCTCGACAAGGGCCGCTATACGATACTCCTAGGCGGCTCGGTGCGCGACGCGACGGAGGCCGGGGCATTCAACGTCCCCGAAGAATGCGTCCTCTCCTCGCCGGGCCTCAAGCTGCAGGCCGACCGCCTCGCGCGCCGCCTCTCCGCCGACGGCACGTATAAAACGCTCAATACCGCCTACCCCGGCCACGTCGAAGAGCCGGTGCTCGTCCCCGTCAGGACGAATGCCGTCGACACTGTGGCGGTAACGCTCTCCGACGTCGCGGACGGCAAAGCCACGCTCGACGAACTCCTCGACGGCATGAGCCTCCAGGAAATGCTGCACCTCCTCTTCGGCCATCTGCGCGAAGACCCGTGCGGCACAGGCTCGATCGGCGCCCTGGAGAAATTCGGCATACCGGCGGTGCAGACGTGCGACGGCCCGGCGGGCGTGCGCCGCGAGGCGCCTTCCACCTTCTTCCCGTGCGCCGCCCTTCTCGCCTGCACGTTCGACGCGCCGCTCATACGGGAAATCGGCGAGGCGATCGGCACGGAAGCCGCCGAGGCGGATTTCGACCTCCTTCTCGCGCCAGGCATGTGCATCCACCGCCACCCGCTCTGCGGACGCAACTTCGAGTATTTCAGCGAAGACCCTCTCGTCTCGGGCGTAGCCGCCTCGGCGTATGTCGCGGGCGTCCAGAGCCGCGGCGTCGGCGCTACGCTCAAGCATTTCGCAGGCAACGGGCGCGAAACGACCCGCCGCATCGAGAAGGACGTAGCCTCGGAACGCGCGTTCAGGGAAATCTACCTGCGCGGCTTCGAACGCGCCGTAAAGGAGGCCGCGCCGTGGGCGATCATGACTAGCTACAACGGCGTCAACGGCTACAATTCCGGCGAAAACTACGGACTTGTCACCGGCATTCTCCGCGACGAATGGGGATATACAGGCCTTGCCATCACCGACTGGCTCACGACCATTCCCATGTGGAGGGAGATCGGCGCCGGCAACGACGTCAAAATGCCAAAGGACATCGAAGACACAAACCGCAACATGCTCAAGCGCGGCGACGCGGTGGATGAAGCGCTCTTCGCCTACAACCGCGCATATCTCTCGCTTTCGCGTGTCCGCGAAAGCGCCAAGCGCGTCTGCGAACTCGTGATGAAATCCCGCCGCTTCGGCCGCGACAAGCTCGGCCATAGTAGGAAGTAGCCCGTCGCCCAACATAAGTCTGTCCCAATCATCCCAATCATCTACGCCTCTCGGGCTAGTTTAAGATTTTACATTACCGTATCACAACAATTTAAACAAACGATAATACATGAAAGGAACACAAAGATGAAAACCATGCTCGTTCCAATCCTGGCAATCGCCGCAGCGATCTCATCCGCCCTCCCGGCGCTCGCCCTCGAACAGAAAGACTCCGCCGACTTCGACTACAAGTATGAGATGAGTGTGCTTCCAACGGAAGCCTCCGAAGATCAGGATGGCGGTGGGAAGGCCGATTTCAAACACAACAACAACACGGCAAACAATACATCGTGGCTCTCGTTGGGGACTGGCGCATACGCCGGCACCATAAAGATGGCAATGAAATCAAATGACTATCTGATTAGCGCTGCCGATAGCGGCTCCGATGGTGATGGATGGCGTTCCACGGTAGCAAAATCCGATGAAGGGTATACCGTAGAAGTAAAACTCAAAGTAGAGAGTGTTGAAGCGAATAAAAGCGACGGCGCTTGCGCCCTGACTTGCTCGCACAATGTAAAAAATGTGAATGCTCAGTTGAAATTCTACGCAGCCAGGATAAACTGGGGTGGCAATACTCTGAAAGAAATGGATACTACTGACCGCTTCCATACATATCGCATCGTGCACATCGCAACAAAGAATGAGTTCTATGTCTACGTCGATGGAACTCTTGTGGGTGATATGTGTACAAATGCGTTTTCCTACAACGCGGCTGCACTCAACCGATTGATTTTGGGCGCGGCAGGTGGCAACTACGCAGGCACTGTCCATGTCGCATATCTCCGCTTCACGAAAGGCGCGTACGCTCCTGCCGACAAAGAGGTCAAGCAACTCGCCTCAGCCGATTTTGACTACAAGTATGAAATGCTCAAACTTCCGTCTGAGGAGAACCTTAACAACAGCGGTAGCGCAAAAGCCTTCAAGGACAACAATAGCAACAGCAATTGGCTCACCCTCGGCACCGGAACAAATACCGGCACTGTTTATATGAATATCAGCCAAAGCAGCCAATATCTCATAAGCGATAGCGCTAGCGGCACGGCCGGCGATGTCTGGATGAGCCTCGGTCTCACGGCGGAAGACTCCGCTTACACAATCGAGACCCGGCTCAAAATTACTGCATGCACAGGAAACAAAGGAGCACTCCTTCTAAACGCTTCGTACGGAGTTGCAAATGAAAACTCTTGGCTCCAATTCTTCTCTGACCAAATCAAATGGAACGATAAAAAAATCGCCGACGTCAAACTCAGCGACTGGCACACCTACAGACTTGTCGCCGAAGACAACCAGTATCAAGTATACGTAGATGGAGTACTCGTCAGCGGAGATACGCCACTCGGCAACGGATTCAACTACGGCACGGCATTGAACCGTCTTTTGTTCGGAGGAAACAGCAACTACGCAGGCGCGGCGCAGGTCGCATATTTCCGCCTCACGAAAGGCGCGTATGCGCCTGTCGACACAGTGGCACGAACCTCCGACGAGTTTGGCGTGAAGTACGAAATGACAGATAGCGACACCCGAATCTCTGCGTCCGCGAATGCCTCCGACTGGACAATCAGCGGGAACAGCGGCGCGACTATTACCAAGTCCAACGGCGTGCTTTCCATCGTACCCAATGGCAAGCAGCCCTATTGGCAGACGACAACCACTGCATGGAAGAATGGCGCGAATAATGTCTCAGCCTTTACCATTGATATCGCTATCAAAATCAATAAATGCACTCTCACAGATGGTAGCGACCGGGCATTCCAGTTGATTGCCGGCACCCCGAATGCGAAAGGTGTTCTCAATATCGGCAAAAACCATATCTATTGGCAGACTACAGACTCGAAAGCCAATAATATCGTGCTGGATTCCTCTGACAACTCCGACAAGAGTCATGTATTCCGCATCTCATACGACGGCAAAACGCGACACAGTTTCAATGTCTGGCGCGATGGCGTGAAAATTGGAGAGTGCCTGGTTGATAATACAGGTTGGTCTGGTGTCGTTTTCAACTTTGTTCGCTTGGGCGTCACTGGCGGGACTGTGGGCGGCGAATTCGATATTGACTACATTCGCTGGGACACTACTGGCGCGTATGATTGGAAAGATCTCCCGATGGGATTGATGATACTACTCAAGTAAAATGGCAAAATAATCAAGTTTCCCGGTGCGGGCCCTGCGCGGCTTTGCCGACGCAAGGCCCGCTCTTTCCGCCTTTGACGAATCAGACGACAGAAAATGTTGCCAGTACCAATGTTGCCAATACCCACTAACCAATAACCAATTGGAAATTGGCAACATTGGTACTGGCAACATTTTCACATTGGCAACATTTCACATAAATGCGAAGCCATTGACATTCTACGACGATTTTTGTATAATCTTTTTCGTGATTTCACCAGAGCAAGGGTTCAGGAGATACAATGGCAGAAAAAGCAAGTTTTTCCCGGCGCGAGTTCCTGCGCGGCTTTGCCGCCGCAGGGCTCGCCCTTTCAACACCGCCGCCTTCGCAGGAGAACGCGGTGCGCACTATCGACCCGGACCTCGCGGTCGTGATGAGCGACCTCCACGTCGGCAAACCGTGGGCGGAGCAGAAGTTCAAGACGGACCGCAGCTACGACTACATCGACCCGACCGTGCGGCGGCTCGTCGCGGACATACTCTCAATGAAGGTCCTTCCCGCGCACGTCTTCATTCTGGGCGACGTCTCGGTATGCTTCGGCGAAGAGCGCGATTACGAGATTGCAAAAGAAATCCTCTCGCCTCTTGAAGAAGCGGGAATCAAGATCGTGGCGACGGCCGGCAACCACGACCGGCGCGTGCCTATGGCGGCGACGCTCGGCGAATGGATCGCCCCCTCGCCGGTAGAGGGCCGCTTCGCATCCGTCACAAGTCTGCCGAAGTTCGACATGATCCTCCTCGATTCGCTCAAGGAAACCGACCCCGCTAGCGAGAACAACAGCGCAGGGCGCGGCGGATGCGAACTCGGCGCCGCGCAGGCGAAATGGCTCGAGGACTTCCTCGCCGGAACGACCCGCCCGGCGCTCGTCTGCGCCCACCATACTGCGTGGTCGCTCGGCATCAACAAGCAAATGGTCAAGTCGCCCCGCGTCTGCGGCTATCTGCACGGCCACAACCACAGCTGGCAGGAGAACATCCTCTTTTCGAGCTACGCCAGAAAGACGATGATACGCATGGTAGGCCTCCCCTCGATGGGCATGGACCGCGATATAGGCTTTGCCGTCCTGCGCGCGTTCGACGACAGGGTGGAGCTCGCGCAGGTCGAGCGCGACTACTACTTCCCCGTCAAGACGTCCAAGGAAGAACGCCTGCCCCTCTGGGACTGCCTCGTCAAGGAACGCCACGGCCGCAAAGTCTCTTTCCCATTCGAGAAGAAAATATGAAAAAGCCCATTCTCTTATCTGCGACAGTCCTGTGCGCATTCGCGGCGCAGGCGATGCTTGACGACGACGAGGCGCTCTCTGCGGCGCGCGAGGCGCTCTCGCGCCTGACGCTGCGCGAAAAGACCATGCTCCTCGCAGGATCCGGCACGATGACCCTCGCGCCGGTCCCCGGCGCCGCCACGGACCGCGAATGGACGATGAGCGACTCGAGCTCCACCGTCCGCGCTTCTCTCGAACGCTGGGGCTGGAGCTACGTCGAGCCGCAGGAAGAGAACACGAAGCTCCCTTCCCTTTCCGCATTGGCGCAGACGTGGGACGTCGAATGGGCGAGAAAGCACGGCGAAGTACTTGGCGCGGAATGCCGCGATCGCGGCGTGGACCAGCTGCTAGGGCCGGGCGTGAACATCATGAGGACGCCGCTCTGCGGCCGCAACTGGGAGTATCTGGGCGAAGACCCGGTCCTCGCGGCGAAGTTGTGCGTCCCGTTCATAAAGGGCGTGCAGAGTTATGATGTCGCGGCCACGGTGAAGCACTTCTGCCTGAACAACCAGGAACTCGCGCGAGGCTCGGTGGATACGCACGTCGACGACAGGACGCTCAACGAAATCTACCTCCCCGCATTCCGCGCCGCCGTGAAAGAAGCGGGCGTCCTCGCAATCATGACGAGCTACAACAAGATAGACGGCGTCTGGGCGAGCGAAAACAAGTATACGCAAAAAGGCATCCTGCGCGACAGGTGGGGATTCAAGGGGTTCGTCGTCACCGATTGGGGCGGCCAGCACACGACGGCGTTCGCGGCGATGAACGGCGGCGGCGTGGAGATGCACCGCGGCGATCGCATAAGGCGCATTTACAACCCGAAGACGGGCGCCTGCCCGCTCGCCGAAGCCGTGGAGCGCGGCGAGGTCCCCGTTTCAACCGTGGATGAAATGGCGCTGCGGACGCTCTTCGCGATGGCGAAGACGGGGTTTCTCACCGGTGCCAAGAGGAAGCGCGGAGAGCGCAATACGCCGGAGCATCAGCGCATCGCCCGCGAGGAGGGCGCCGAATCGATCGTCCTTCTCAAAAACGACCGCGGCCTCCTGCCGCTCGATGCAAAGGCCATGAAGAAGGTGCTCGTCGTCGGCATGCTCGCGGACGAAAAACAATGCCGCAAGGGCGGCTCGGCCGAGGGCAACACGCCGTATGAAGTCACTCTCTTCGCGGCGCTGACAAACCGCCTCCCGCATGCGGAAGTAAAGCTGATGCCCTTCTGCGCCAAGACGGTGCACGCCGAGACCGACGCGACGAACGCGACGGAGGCCGGCGCCCACGTCGAAATGAAGACGGAGGAGGCGTATTGCAGCGAAGATGAGCTACATGCCGCCGCGATGGCGGCGGATACGCTCGTCGTCTTCACCGGAACGGAACTCGGCGTGCAAGAGAACATGGAAAGCGAAGGACGCGACCGCGTCGAATTCGACCTCCCCTCCCAGCTCCAGAAGGCGATGCACACGATACTCGACTGGCGCCATCCACGCACCATCGTGATTTCGCGCTCGGGGACGCCCGTCGGCTATACATGGACGGACAAGGCGGACGCCCTCTTGAAGACTTCATACCTCGGCATGGAAGAAGGCAACGCCATATGCGACGTTCTCTTCGGCGATGTAAACCCGTGCGGCAAGCTCGCCCAGACGTGGCCTCGCCGCTATGAAGACACGGCCGTGGCGCAATGCGGCACGTACAACGCGACGAACATCACGTACAACGAGCGCTTCTACGTCGGCTACCGCTGGCACGACAAGTCCGGCATAGTGCCGCTTTTCCCGTTTGGCCACGGGCTCGGCTATACGACGTTCAACATGGAGCTCGAAGGCATCGACGGCGGACGCGGCGGCGAACCCTTCACCCTGCGCGTCGCCGTAGAGAACACGGGGTCGCGGCGAGGCAAGGAAGTAGTCCAGGTCTATGCCGCATATCCGGACGCGAAGGTGGAACGCTGCGCCAAGGAGTTGAAGGCGTTCGCCAAAGTCGACCTCGCCCCCGGCGAAACGAAGACGGCGAAGCTTTCCATCTCATTGCGCGATCTAGCGTACTGGGACGAATTCAACCATTCATTCCGCACCGACGCGGGGGAATACGAGGTGCTGATAGGCGCGTCCTCGGCCGACATCAGGTGCAAGGCGCGGGTGAAAGTCGACGACACCCGCTTCTTCGCCGACTAGATTTAACGCAAAGACCGCAAAGTGCGTTAAATCTTTGCGGACTTTGCGTTATTGTGCCGGCCAGAGTTTTTG
>DFGB01000075.1:9733-13535 GCA_002371135.1 Verrucomicrobia bacterium UBA3761
TAAACTCTGCGTTCTCAGCGTCTCTCAAGTCTCTGCGATAAATACTGGCCTTATTCATGTCCACCACAATAAAATATCTTTGCGGACTTTGCGTTCAAATATCGCGAGCGTCGCAGCCGGCTCTCCAGATGAAGAGGAGCGTGGCGGCGCCGGCGAGCGCGGCGGCGAACATCGTCGCGTACGCAGCGTTCCATCCCCAGCGCTGGGCAACATAGCCGAACCCGAGGCCGGAGAGAATGGTAGACGCGTACGAGAAGATGCCGACGAACCCGCCCGCGACGCCTGCGGCGCGCGGCGTCGCCTGCTGCGTGGTCGCGACGCCTAAAAGCGCCTGCGGACCATACACCGCGAACCCGATCAGCATGAACGGCACAAGCTTCACCGCGAGCGGAGCCGAGGACGGCACAAGCCAGAACGCGCCTATCGCGAGCGCCGCGAGAAGCATGCAAACGACGCTCGTCCTGTGCGCACGGCTCGCGAAGAAGCGATCAGTCGCCCATCCGGCGACGACCATCCCCGCGTTGCCGCCGGCGATTTCAAAGACGAAGCACAGCGCCGTCGCCGCAGCGAGCGAGAGGCCCTTCGTCTCCATAAGGAGCACGATACCCCAGTCGAGCGCCGCGAAGCGCACTGTGTAGACGAAGAAGTCGGCTATCGCAATCGTCCAGACGCGAGGATTTTTGAAGACCCACCGGGCCACGTAGGAGCGGTAGTCCGCCCCGTCGCCCTCGTCGCCTGCGTCCCCGGTTTTGCAGGCTAGTCCGCCCGGGCTGTCCAAGCCCACGACCTCCGGAGAATCCTTGAAGAGCGCGAGCACCGCGACGCCGCCCGCAATCGCAATCGCCGCCGGGACGATGAAGCACAGCCGCCATGAATGGAATAGCGGAATGAGCAGCCATCCGCACAGCGCGAACACCGCCCCCGCGCCTATCGAATGAGAAAGATTCCAGAGCGACTGTTTCGTCGAGAGCTCGTCTGGAGCAAACCACTTGGGGAGCGTCTTCACGCAAGGCCCCACGCCCATTCCCTGGAAATACTGGTTGAGCATCCATAGAATGCCCATCGTCCAGACGAGCGCCGCGGTGGACTGCGCCCCGCCCAAAGCGGATGCGATGAAATCGCTGCAACCGAACAGGATGTTGGCGCCTGCGCAGATGAACAGGCCCGCCGCCATCACTTTGCGGGCGGAATTGCGGTCGGCGACGATCCCGTTCAGGAACCGTCCGGCGCCGTAGACAATCCCGCCAGCGGTGAGAAACGCGCCCAGCTGCACCTTCGTTATGCCGATCTCCCCTAGGAGCGGCATCGCGATGGAGAGGTTCTTGCGTATGATGTAGTAGAGCGCGTAGCCGCCGGTCGTGACGGCGAGCGTCTCCCACTGCCACCATTTGAGCGACTTGGTCATGATTCGAAGGTGAACTTTTCCCATGGAATGTCCACGGGCTTTTTCATGGTCAGGATTTCATCGATGTGCATCAAGAGCGGGAAGGCGGCGGCATCGACTTTGCCCGCGGCGCAAAGCGTCTTGACGGCGCGCGCCACGCGCTCTGCGACGACGAGCGACTCGAGAGTTACGCCCTTGAGTTCCGCCTTCGCTTCGTCGATATCGAGACCGCGACCAAGGAGAATGCCCACGAGACGCGTGCGCCCGCCGTATACGGTTACGTAAAGATCGCCCGTGCCGACGCAGAAGTTGTCGAGCGTCCCCGCTCCCTGGAGGTCCAGGAGACGCTTCATCTCCTTGGAGGCCTGGCCGAACACTGCGGCCTGCGAATTGAAATGGAGAGGCGAATCAAGCCCGAACGCCTTCTGGTTGAGGCCGATCGTGAGCGCGATGCCGAGCGCGTAGCCGTTCTTGAGCGCGACGGCGCTCTCGATGCCCGTGACGTCGGTTGAAAGCGAGATGTGGTAGTAATCCGTCGCCATAGCTTTCTTGAGCATGCGCAGGACCGCCATGTCCTTGCCGCAGAAAGCGACCTCGGTCTGATCGTGGGCGACGAGTTCGTAGCTGGTGCAAGGTCCGCCGATTGCGCAGATATCGCGGCGAATGCCCTTGGCCGCAAGCCGCGCCTCCCAGACGGCGGGATACGTGAGCAGACGGCCCTCCGGCGTATCCATCAGGCCTTTCGTGACGGAGAGGACCGGCATTTCCGGAGGAAGTTTGGGGAGCACTTCCTCGCCGAACCAGTCCACGCCGAAGCTGGATACGCCGCCAATCACGAAATCGGCGCCGTCGACAGCCTCTGCCATCTCCTCGATCTGGTAGAATTTGCATCCATCCGGGAACGGCGGCATGCCATCAGGAAAGTGCTTGGCGAACTTGGGATGCCTGTTCGACCTGCGGCACTCATCGATGATTTCGCGGTCTAACGGCGTGCCCACGAGCCGCACTTCGTTGCCGTTTTCACGCGCCGGGAAGGCGAGCGCGCTCCCCATCATGCCCGAACCTATGATTGCTATCGTTGCCATAGTGATGTCCTGACCTTTTTATTTTTTGACGCAAAGTACGCAAAATCATCTTTTCATCCCCTGCCGCACATTTCGACCGACCAGGCGGGTGAAAGCGCATCGCCGGGGTAGAACGACATCCGCACGGAGGCGTCCTCGACGTCGAGCCTGCAATGTCCGGCGGCGTCGCTGAAGAAGTATTCCTTGAGCCCGGGGCGGAAAAACGCGAGCGATGCTTTGAAATCCTCGAGCTTTTCGCCTGAAAGCCGCGCGAGGCGCCGGGCCCCGTATTCTTCCACGCGAGAGTAGATTGCCTCGCCGGTCGCGAGTTCCGGCTTTTCCCAAACGGAGTTGGCGGTAAATTCGCAGAATCCGCCGAAGGCGTTTTCGTGACGGAAAAACGTCGTCGTGTGCGTATGGCCCGAGAGCACGATTGCACGGCGGCGCGAGAGCGCTTCGTAGAGCCGCGGCCGCAGGGCGTCGCATTTCTTGCTGCCTCCAAGGCGCCAGCGGAAGGAATTCGAGTCGGCCGCGGTGAACGGGCCGTGCGTGACGAGAAAGACGTGGCGCGCCTCGGCGCCTTCCACCGCGTCGATGACAGGCTGGAGGTTGCTCCGCTCGAAATCGCAGAATATCCACGCGTCGCCGCCGAGGCGGAACGAAAAGACGGGATACTCCGCCGCGCATTCTTGGCCGGTCAAGCGGCGTATCTCCGCGCCCATGAAGCGCCGCGAAAAAGCCATGTAGGCCTCCCGCGCACCCTTGCCGCGGAAATCGTGGTTGCCTATCACCGTGAGGAACGGCAACTCGGCGTTCCGCTGAGCAAACGGCTTGCGGACGGCCTCTACCGCATCTTCCAGCATCTTGACATGCGTCGGCGCGTCGTCGCAGTCGCCCTGAACGAGGTCGCCCATCTGGAGGATGAACCGCGTATCTAGGCGGCTTGCGATGGCGGCGCTCGCTTCGACGAGCCGAGGGCACCTCTCGCGCCACATCTCGCCGTTGCGCTTGAACTCGGCGTGCTGGATCTTCGCCCACTTGTTGGACTCGTCGTAGTGCGAATGGTAGACGCTTTCCGGCTCCTTGTCGTAATGCGTATCGCCAAGGATGGCGACAGAATAGCGACCTAACTCCGGCGTCCCGCCAAAGCATCGCCCGCGCGTCGCGGCCAGCGCCGCGACCCCCGCCAGAAATCCCCTTCTAGATATTCCCTCGTTCACGATTTACCTCGCCAGTTGCATTTTACATTTTGCGTTGCATTCAGCCATTTGCCATTTTATCATTCACGTCCCTCTGTGCGACAAGATTATCGGGAGGCAAGAAATGGCTACAATAGCATACAATAGATTTTTAT
>DFGB01000083.1:0-153 GCA_002371135.1 Verrucomicrobia bacterium UBA3761
GGCTTTTCCCGTCATTTCTGTACGCATCTATACCCGGAGAAAACAGTCTTTCCCCCGAAATTGCTACGCAATGGTATCATTTTTCCATGAGAGTTGTCAAGGGGGAATTTGCGGACAAATGATGCCGATTGCGATTTTCGATTTTCGATTTTC
>DFGB01000083.1:202-4328 GCA_002371135.1 Verrucomicrobia bacterium UBA3761
CGATTTGCGATTTTTCGATTTTCGATTGATTGACACACGGATTTGTTCGCGTATATAAGCCGCTCACGATGCGAAGGCATCCGCTTTGCGGACAGCCTTCGGCCGGGGAATATTCCTTGGCGTTCAAGCGGCCCTCCCGCGCGCGGCCCTAACGCACAAGGAGGCGCGGCTTTAGCCGCGCACCCCTTTTTGGTTCGTGCGCGGCTGAAGCCGCGCCTCCTTGGCGCCAGGGCCTCTCCTACTTTCTACTTCCTAGTTTCTCATCCTACTCCCACTCGATTGTGGCGGGGGGTTTGGAGGAGATGTCGTAGACGACGCGGTTGATGCCGCGCACTTCGTTGATGATGCGGCTGGACATCGTCGCGAGCGTATCGTACGGGATGCGCGTCCAATCGGCCGTCATTGCGTCGATCGAATTGACGGAGCGTATGGCGCACGTATATTCATAGGTGCGCTGGTCGCCCATCACGCCGACCGACTTGACGGGCAACAGCACGGCGAAGGTCTGCCAGATGGTCTTGTATTCAGGGAGCTTGCGTATCTCCTCCTGGACGCGCAGGTCGGCCTGCTGCAAAAGTTTGACCTTCTCCTCCGTCACTTCGCCGAGGATGCGGACGCCGAGGCCCGGGCCGGGGAACGGCTGGCGGTCGAGGAGTGCCGGATCCATCCCGAGGACGCGTCCGACGCGGCGGACTTCATCCTTGAACAAATCGCGCAGTGGCTCGACGAGTTCGAACTTGAGGTCCGGCGGCAGTCCGCCTACATTGTGGTGCGACTTGATTGTCTGCGACGGACCTTTGAGAGCGCTTGAAGATTCGATCACATCCGGGTAGATGGTCCCCTGTCCGAGGAAGCGGCAATTCTTGAATTTGCGCGCCTCTTCTGCGAAGACGTTGATGAACTCGCGGCCGATTATCTTGCGCTTGGTCTCGGGGTCGGAGACGCCTTCCAGCGCCTTGCAGAACCGCCGGGCCGCGCGGGCGACATGCAAATCGAGGCCGAGCTTCTCCTTGAACATCTCTTCGACTTCGGCCGCCTCGTTGTAGCGCAAGAGACCGTTGTCGACGAAAATGCAATGCAACCGCCGTCCGATCGCCTTGTGCAGGAGCACGGCGACGACGGAGGAATCGACGCCGCCGGAGAGCCCCAGCACCACTTCTTCGCCGCCAATCTGCGCGCGCATTTTGGCAACAGCGTCGTCGATCCAGCCCGAAAGCTTCCAGTCGCCCTTGCAACCGCAAATTTTGAAGAGGAAGTTCGCGAGGATTCTATCGCCATGCTGCGTATGAACGACCTCGGGATGAAACTGGATTGCATAGAAGCGGCGGCTCTCGTCGCGTATCGCCGCATATGGACAGTTGGCGCTTGTGGCAGAGACCTTGAAGCCGGCCGGTATCTCGGCCACGCGGTCGCCATGCGACATCCAGACGATGAACTCTTCAGGAAGGTCCGTGAAGAGATCGTTCTCCGGCACCGTGCGCATAGGCGTCTTGCCATACTCGCGGCTTTCGCCTGGCACGACCTTGCCGCCCAGCGTCTTGGACATCAACTGCATGCCATAACAGATGCCAAGCACGGGAATACCGAGCGTGAAGAGCTCTGGGTCGATACCGGGGGCGCCCTCTTCAAAGACGGAATTCGGCCCGCCGGAGAGAATTATGCCTTGCGGCGGATTCTCGCGCAGCCTGGACGCCGGAGTATCGAACCGGATGATTTCAGAGAAAACCTGGTGCTCGCGTATCCTGCGCGCGATGAGCTGCGTATACTGCGAGCCGTAATCAAGAATGACAATGCGCTGGTTCATGATAAAGAGGGAAGAGTTTTGCAATTTTCGATTTGCGATTTTTCGATTGGATTTGAGCTTCCCTTTTTAACACAGAGACACAGAGGCACGGAGAATCTCTAGGAATGGGGAAGAGAGAAGAGAATTTTCGATAGTTCTCCAATCAATTATCAATCACAAAGCCGCGTCGGGACGCCGGCCGATGACATTGCGGCTTTGATTTGCGCGATGGTGTATTCACCAGAGTGGATCATGCCGGCGACGATCGCCGCGTCGCAGCCGGTCGCTTCGAAGACCTCGGGAAAGTGCTCAGGTCGGCCTGCGCCGCCGGATGCGACGACTGGCACGTCGACCGCCTCGGCAATCATGCGGGTTACGACCTTCTCGAATCCGGCACGCGTGCCGTCGGCATCGACCGAATTGACGACAATCTCGCCCGCCCCGAGATCCGCCGCCCTTTTCGCCCACTCGACCGCATCCATGCCGGTGAATTCGCGGAAGCCGCGCGTCGTTATCTCGTATCCGCTCGGGCAACGTTCGCTCTTGACGGGATCCATGCCCAGCACGATGCACTGGCGGCCGAACGCTTCAGCGCCTTCGGCGATTATCGACGGATTTTTTACGGCGAGGGAGTTGACAGAGACCTTTTCCGCGCCAGCGAGAATCACGCGCTCCATATCGGCGAGCTTCGATATGCCTCCGCCGACGGCGAACGGAATCCGTATGGCCCTCGCGACGGCTTCGACCATGCCGATGTCAATCGGGCGACGCTCGGCCGATGCGGTGATATCGTAGAAGACGAGTTCGTCGGCACCGCCCTCGGAGTATGCGAGCGCCATCTCCACCGGGTCGCCAAGATCGATGTTGTTCTGGAACTTGACGCCCTTGGTGACGCGGCCCTTGCGAACGTCGAGACACGGTATGACGCGCTTTGTCAGCATTCCTCGACCCATCCTTTCAGCAATTCAAGCCCTGCGCGGCCGGATTTCTCCGGATGGAACTGACACGCGAGAAGTTTGCCGCACCGGACCATGCTCGCGAATTTCACGCCCGCATACTCCGTCGTGCCGACCGCGAAGTCGTTCATTTCAACGTAGTAGGAGTGGACAAAATAGTAGAAACGCCGGCATTCCGGCGTTTCCACATCATTCCAGCCAATCTGAGGCACCTTGAAACCGGGAACGGCGGGGAAGCGGCGCACCCGAGCCGGCAGCACTCCGAGGCAGTCGACCCCGCCATCCTCTTCCGTGCGGCTGAACAAAATCTGCATGCCGAGGCATATCCCGAGGAACGGCTTCCGCGCCGCCGCCTCGCGCACGACATCGACGAGGCCAAGTTCGCCAAGCGACGCCATCGCGCTCCCGGCCGCCCCCACTCCAGGGAACACCACCTTCTCCGCCGCGCTTATCACAGCCGGGTCGGACGAAACTACCGTATCAACGCCAAGCGCGTCGAACGCATACTTGACGCTCGTCAGATTCCCGGCATGATAATCCACTATCGCGATCATGATAAAAGTTGAAAAGTTGAGAGGTTGAACAGTCTAGGACCTCTAGATCATCTAGAACCTCTAGTTCTTCCAGGACATAGGAATATTCAACCTTTCAATTGGCGAAGCCGCGCTCGATTTTGTCGATCAAGGCGAGGACTTCGTCGCCGCGCTCAAGGCTGAGGTCGAGTTTGAATGTGAGGCGGGGCGTGAACTTGAGACGGACTTCGCGGTTGACGAGCGCCTGGAAGTTGCGGGCGTGGTGACGGAGGTGCTGCAATGCGCGCTCTTTCACGGCATCGTCGCCAAACACGCTGACGTAGACCGTCGCATCGCGCAGGTCTTTGCCGCAATGAACAGCAGTCACCGTAATCAAACCTGGGGAGATGCTGTCACCCTGCATCACAGAGAACATCCCCTCGCCAATCACCCGCTTCAGCAGCGAGTTCACTCTTTCCAGACGATCGACAGACATTGGTAGTTGGAAGTTAGCAGTCCTAGGTCCCAAGTCCTAAGTCCTAGATGATCTAGAGGTTCTAGATTGTCTAGAGGTTCTAAACCTTTCAACGTTTCAACTTCGTCCGCTCAGGACTTAGGACTATTAACAATTCAGAGGCTGCGCGGGAGTTCTTCGAGCATGTAGCACTCGATGAGGTCGCCGACCTTGAAGTCTTCGTAGTTGGCGAAGCACACGCCGCACTCCTGCTGGCCGGTCACTTCCTTGACTTCGTCCTTGAAGTGGCGCAGCGAATGCACCTTGCCGTCCCAAATGACGTTCTTCGCCCTGATGATGCGGAACTTCTCCTTTGCGACGAGCGAGCCGTCGAGCATCTGGGAGCCGGCGATCTTGCCGA
>DFGB01000083.1:4386-16347 GCA_002371135.1 Verrucomicrobia bacterium UBA3761
TGCCGATGTCGTAGATGGCCTTGATTTCGGCATGGCCCTTGACGACTTCCTTGTATTCCGGCGGAAGGAGGTCGAGCATGGACTGCTTGACGTGCTCGTTGAGTTCGTATATGATCCTGAAGGAGTTGATGCGCACGCCATCGTGACGGGCCTGCTGCTGGACGCCGGAATCGTTGCCGATGTTGAACCCGACGATAATCGCCTTGCCGGCAGCGGCGCTCCTCACGTCCGTGAGCGAGACGTTGCCCGTCCCCGTGCCGATGACGTTTAGGCCCACCTTTTCGCTCTTGATCGAATTGAGCATTTCGACCACGGCTTCGAGGGAGCCCTGGGTATCGGCCTTGACGATCACATTGAGTTCCTTGCGGCCTTCGGCGGCCATGCGATTCATGATGGCGTCGAGGGAAGAATCGCGGGCGCTGGAGAGTTCCTGCTCGCGGCGCTCCTGGGCGGTCTGCTCGGCAAGAACGCGGGCGCGCTGCTCATCGAGCATCACGCGGAATTCGGCTCCAGCCTCCGGCACGCCGGAAAGACCCGTCGCCTTGACGGGGGTGGAGGGCGAAGCCTCCTTAACCCTGCGGCCGCGGTCGTCGATGAGCGCGCGGACGCGGCCGAAATGCTCGCCGATGAGGATCGCGTCGCCGACCTTGAGCGTTCCGCCTGTGACGAGAAGCGTTGCGCAAGGGCCAAGCCCCTGCTGCAACTCGGACTCGATGACGTAGCCGTTGGCACGGCGGTTGGGGTTCGCCTTGAGTTCAAGGACTTCGGCCTGGACAAGGATGTTTTCGAGGAGGGTGTCGACGCCCAGTCCCGTGACGCCGGAAACGGGTATGGTGATAATGTCGCCGCCCCAGTTTTCCGGGGTGAGGCCGCGCTGCTGTAGTTGCTGCATGACGCGGTCGATGTTCGCCGTGGGCTTGTCGGCCTTGGTGATGGCGACCATGATCTGCACGCCGCTCTGGCGCGCGACCTTGATGCACTCCTCGGTCTGCGGCATGATACCGTCGTCGGCGGCGATGATGAGAACGGCGATATCGGTAAGCTGTGCGCCGCGGGCGCGCATGGCGCTGAACGCGGCGTGGCCGGGAGTATCGAGGAACGTAATCTTCTGTCCGGCGATTTCGACCTGGTAGGCGCTTATCTTCTGCGTAATGCCGCCGGCCTCGCCGGCGGCGACGTGTTCCTTGCGGATGTAGTCCATCAAGGTGGTCTTGCCGTGGTCGACGTGGCCGAGGAATGTGACGACCGGCGCGCGCGGCTTGAGCGACTCGGCGGGATCGTCGGGGATGAGGTCGTCGGCGTCGATAGCCTTGAGGACGGGCTTGGCGGCGGCCTTGTCGCGCGCCTTTTCCACGGTCACGGTGAAGCCATACTTCTCTGCGATCTTGATGGCATTCTCGGGTTCGACGCGCTGGTTGATGGACGCGAGGATCTTGAGGGCCATCAGGTCTGCGATGAGGCGGTTGGGCTTGATGCCGAGTTTGGCGGCAAGGTCCTTCACTACCACCGCGCCGCGGATTGAAATCTCGCGCGAACCCTCGTCGACGGAAATGCGTCCGGAAGGTTGCACGGCACTCGCCGCGCCGCCCTTGAACACCGAACGCTTCTCAAACGCCTTGAGCGCGTCTTTGCTCTTCTTGCTCTTGCGGTTCGAGCGCTCGGCGTCGTCGTAGTCGCCGACCGCCTTCTGGGGACGGACTTTCGGCGGCGGCGCGACGGTGATTTTAATGGCCGCGGAACCTGCAGGGGCTGCTTTCTGGAGCGGCTTGAAACCTGGATGCGTCGAAGGCTTGAGAATCGGACGCGAATGGTCCTGCTGGAGGCTCTTCGTCTTCACGCTGATAGTGAAACGCGGAGCGGCCGACGCAACCGCCGGCGCAGGCTTCTTCGGGTTGATGTGGAGATTGAACTTCGGGATATTGCCTACTGCAGGGGCTGGTTTTTCAGCAGGGATGGCAGGAGATGCCGGAGTGGCCGGGTTTTCAGCAGGGAGGGCGGGAGATGCCGGTTTTTCTGCAAAGAGGGCGGGAGATGCCGGTTTTTCTGCAGGGAGGGCGGGAGATGCAGGAGCCGCGGGGACGGCAGGGCGCGGCAAGATTTCGCGCTTGGCCGTCTTCTCCGCTTCGAGCGTTTTTTCGAGGTGCACCTGCAAAGACTCCGCGTCCTTCGCGCGAATCGCCTTGGCGAGTTCGGCCGAACGGGAGAGCTTCTTTGCGCGACTTGCTTCGAGACCCGTCTTGTCTGCGCCCTTCAACGCCTCGCGCAACACGCCGAGGTCGTATTTGGCTACAACGCTGATTGAAGTAGCGGCTTCAACGCCCTTCTCACGCGCCACGCGAAGCACTTCGGCGCTTGTCACGCCCGCTTCCTTTGCAAGTTCGTATACTCTCATAAATCGGATTTCGATGAAGGACCAGTGCTGAGAAAATTCGTATTGGCGCGATTATTCCGCCTCGCCCTCCCCGGAAGGCTCTTCTGCGGGTTCGTCCGCTTCGCCGCCGCCCATGAGATCGGCAACTGCAAGCGCAGCGGCGTAGACGCCCTTGGCGGTGACTTCGTCGAGGCCCGTCATCGCAATGAACGTCGCTTCGTCTTCGCCGACGATGCCGTCAATGGTGAGGAAGCCCGCGTCGACCATCTGAGTGGCCACCTTGGTGGAGACGGAGAACGTATCGGCAAGATCCTTGATCGCGGCGGCCTTCTGGTCTTCGAACGAGGCCGTGGCGAGCGAACGCTTGACCTCGATGTGCCAGCCGGTGAGCTTTGCGGCAAGGCGAACGTTCTGGCCACGCTTGCCGAGCGCAAGAGAATATTGGTCCGGCGCGACCACCGCATGAATGGTGTTCGGCAGCGTGGCATCGACTTCGATTTCTTCAAGACGCGCCGGCTGGAGCGCCTGGGCCACGTAGAGCCGGATATCCTCGTTCCAGCGCACGATATCGATCTTCTCGCCGCCGAGCTCGTTGACGATCGTCCTCACGCGCGAACCCTTCTGTCCGACGCACGCACCCACAGGGTCGATATTCTCGTTGAGCGCCCGCACGGCGACCTTGGCGCGGTAGCCGGGATCGCGGCTGACGGCCATTATCTCCACCACGCCGTCCGCGATTTCCGAGACTTCAAGACGGAACAGCGCTTCAAGGAACTTCGGGTTCGAACGGCTCAATATCACGCTCGGCCCCTTCGCATCGGGATCGACCTTGAGGATGATCGCCTTTATCGAATCGCCGACCTGGTAGTTCTCGGAGGCAATACGCTCCTTGCCGGGAAGGATCATCTCAGTCTTGCCGACGGTGACATAAGTATCACGGTGCGTCACTGCGCTCACAATGCCGGAAACAATGTCGCCTTGGCGGTCGCGATACTCTGAGAACGTGTTCACGCGCTCTGCATCGCGAATCTTCTGCATGATCATCTGGCGGGAAGTCTGCGCTGCAATGCGACCGAGCCGCGCCGCCGGCATTTCGACTTCTATAGAATCGCCTTCCTGCGCATCCGGTTTGATCCGGCGCGCACGCTCCAGCGAAATTATGCCGGGCCCCGTCTCGCTGGACGAGCACACGAATGTATCGTAGACATGGAGAGAAAGATCCTTGCGGTCGATGACGACGCGCAGGTCGTTCGTGACAGCGCGGTTTTTCTTCGCCGCCTGGCTGATCGCCTGCTCAATTGCGCAAAGTACCACTTCGCGCCCGACTCCTCGTTCGCTCTCTATATGCTGGACCACCGCCAGCAATTGCGCATTCATCGCCATCGTTTCGCTCCTTGATTTTCAAACAACACAAACACACCTTGCGGCCAATTCTCCCCGAACGGCCGTAAAGCGATACATATTTTACCAAATATCGCCCCTGCCCGTCAAGGGGGCGGCGCGGCCGCGCGAAGCGCGGGGAGGGCCGCATTTCAGTGCGGCCGAGATAGGAAGCAGGAGACAGGAGATGCCATAGCGGCAAGGAATATCCCCCGACCGAAGACTGTGCCAAGAAGCGCCTGCCCTAGCCCCCTGACCGCAATAAATTGCGGCCCTCCAGTCTACTGCAGAAGCGGCGATAAATTGGATTGATCCTTGATTAATCTGCGCAAAGTTCACAAAGTTGGCTCTTCGCAGGTTTGGGTGGAAATGGGCAAAAGACAAGAGTTTTCCGCATGCAGAACAAAATAGATAAAAAAATGCTTTCTCTTGTCTCTCCTGCCCGCCTAAGCTCTCGACCAACTGATGCCGCATCACTTGGAGGCTGCGCAAGGAGGGGTGAAAACCTGCTTCACCCATGATTCCAGGCATTTCCACCCAGACCTGCAAAGAGCCGCAAAGTTTGAGAAATTGCCATGCCTTCGCGGAAGAAAGCGGACGAAAGCGCGAGCCATAAAATCAACCCGATTTATTGCCGGAGCAATAACTTCCAACTGCATCATATCTGCGCGCGGCGCTTTTCGTCGGCGAGACCGGCGACGAGGTCGAACTCGTCGTAGACGTCCTTGGACGGCTTCTTGGTGGCGAGCGAGCAGACGACGGTGGCCGCGAACGCGATCGCGAAGCCGGGGGCGAGTTCGTAGAGCGCGAAAACGGGATGCGCGGCGACGAGCGCCGGATTGGCGGAAAGGCCGAACTTCCAGATGAAGCACGTCGCGGCGCCCGACGCCATGCCGGCTATGGCGCCCGCAAGCGTCGTGCGGCGCCAGAACAACGCGAGCAGGATGACGGGACCGAACGAAGCGCCGAAGCCCGCCCACGCGAACGACACCATCTTCATGACGACCTTGAAGAAGTCCGACTCGGTATTCATAGACATGCACACCGCCACAAGCGCGACGACGCCGACCGTGATGCGCGAAACGCGTATGAGTTCGGTGTTGGAGGCTTTCTTGCGGAAAACGATTTTGTAGAGGTCGTTCGTGAACGACGAGGCGGAAACGAGGAGCTGGCTGTCGGCGGTGGACATGATGGCGGCCATGATCGCGGAGAGCAGGATGCCTGCGAAAAGGCGCGCGGCAAAGCCCGAGGAGAAGATGCCGTTGATCATCACCATGAACATCTTTTCAGGGTCGCCGCCGACGTCGGCGAGCGTGAGGCGGTGCTGCTGGAGGTAGAGGTGGAAGACGAGGCCTATCACCACCGCGGCGCCAAGGGAAATCGTCACCCAGCTCATCGCGATGCGGCGAGAACCCTTGACTTCCGCCGGGTTGCCTATCGACATGAAGCGCACGAGAATGTGCGGCATGCCAAAGTATCCGAGGCCCCACGCCATGCAGGAGACCAGCCCCACGAGGCCTGCGGCCTTGTGCGTGAAGGCATTGGTGAAAAGCGACTGGAGGTAGGGGTTTATTTCGTTGAGCTTGTCGACCGTCGCGGCAAATCCGCCGGCGTCGCAGACTACGATGGCGGGAATGAGCACGATCGCCACGAACATGAGCGTGCCCTGGATGAAGTCCGTCCAGCACACCGCCATGTAGCCGCCGAGGAGTGTATACGAGACGACGACGACGGCGCCTATCCAGAGACAGAGCGAATAGCCTGAAACCTGAGAACCGAAAATCGACACCGTCTCAGGCACGCCGAACGTACTCGTGAACAGTTTGGCGGCGGAGACGAAGCCGGACGCGGTGTAGAACGTGAAGAAGACGAGGATGATGAGCGCGGCGACGATTCGCGAAACGCCGAGTTTGTCGCGAAAACGGTTGCATATGAAGTCCGGAATCGTA
The DNA here is from genome assembly GCA_002371135.1 of Verrucomicrobia bacterium UBA3761. Lineage (GTDB taxonomy): Bacteria > Verrucomicrobiota > Kiritimatiellia > RFP12 > UBA1067 > UBA1067. The sequence goes on from DFGB01000083.1 coordinate 10,087, forward strand.
ATCGAATCGCCGCATTTCTGCGAATAGCAGCGCAGGCGGTAGGCGACTATCTTCCAGTTGAGATAGGTGCCGATCAAAAGGCCGATGCCGATCCAGGCTTCCGAGAAGCCGCCTACGAAAATCGCGCCGGGCAACCCCATCAACAGCCAGCCGGACATGTCGGACGCCTGGGCCGAAAGCGCGACCACCCACTTGTTCATCCTGCGGCCGCCTAGGTAATAGTCATCCAGCGACGTCTGGCGGCTCGAGAAGAAGAAACCGATACCGAGCATCACGAGAAGATACCCGACGAACGATGCGAATACATACCAGTCGAACATAGCAATGGATTTTTAGATTTGCGATTTGCGATTTGCGATTCTTCGATTTGCGCTCAAGCCTTCCACTCAAGCCTTCCATTTTAACACAGAGTCGCAGAGGCACAGAGAAAGAGTTGAAAAGTTCTCTGTGTTTCTCCGTGCATCTGTGTTGAAAAACCGAAAAATTCTCTCTTCCGGTCAGATCGACCAGTTGCCGATGCCGAGCGTGCGGCAGACTTCGGAGACGAGCAACGCCAGCATGAGAGCGGGGGCGAGGTATTTTACCATGAACGAATAGAAGCGCTTGACGCGGAATTTGACGCCGCACTCCTCGCATTCCTCGATTATCGCCTTGGGCCCCAACACCCAGCCTACGAAAATGCAAGTCGCGATGGCGACGATCGGCATGAAGACGGAATTGGTGACAAAGTCGAAAAGATCAAGGAACTGCATGCCGAAAGGCTTGATATGCCCCCACGAGCCGTAGCCCAATGCGGAGAACACGGAGAGGAACATGATGAGGGCGGTCGTGAAGAACGTGGCGGCCTTGCGTTCAATCTTGAGAAGGTCGCAAATCGAAGCGACACACGCCTCGAAGAGCGAAATCGCGCTTGTGGCGGCGGCGAATGCGACGAGAAGGAAGAATGCCGCGCCCACCCACGCTCCGGCGCCGCCCAGCGTCGCGAACACCTTGGGAAGCGTGACGAACATGAGGCCCGGCCCGGCGTTCATCGCTTCCTTGACGTCGGTGCCCGTCTTGACCGCGAACATGTAGACGACGGGAATGATCATGAGACCGGCGACGACGGCGACGACGGTGTCGAATATCTCGATCCTGCGGACGCACCGCTCGATGGAATCCTCCTTCTTCATGTACGAGCCGTAGGTGATCATGATGCCCATGGCGAGCGAAAGGGAGTAGAACATCTGCCCCATCGCGCCGAGAATCGTCTTGCCCATGAGAGCGATCGAGAACTTGCCTTCGTGCGATACGCAGTCGAGATTGGGGATGAGATAATATTTGAGGCCCTCGCCGGAGCCCGGCAGGCATACGACGTAGACGGAAATGGCGAGCGCCATGAGGAAAAGAACCGGCATCATCACGAGATTCGATTTCTCGATGCCGTTCTTCACGCCAAGAACGATGACGACGGCGCAGACTAGTATGAAAAGGAAGCCATAGCCAAACGGCGCAAACGGGGCGGAGATGAAACCCGAGAAGAACGCCCCCGCCCCGGCCGCGCCCTCTCCCATAGGCATAGAGCCGGTGAGGGCCATCTGGAGATACGCCTTGAGGTAGTATAGCACCCAGCCGCCGATAACGCAATAGTACGGGGTGATGAGCACCGGGATGAGCGTGCCGATTATGCCGACGAAGCCCCAGTTGCCGTGAAGCCGCGAGTAGGCGGTGAGAGGAGCCTGGCGGGTCTTGCGCCCTACGGCGATTTCTGTCGTCATCAGCGTAAAGCCGAGCGTGACGACGAGAGCGAGATATACGGCGATAAACATGCCGCCGCCGTATTGCGCCGCAAGATACGGGAAGCGCCAAAGATTGCCGAGACCTATTGCGGATGCCGCCGCCGCAAGAACAAACGCGAGCGACCCTGACCAGCTGGAACGTTGCATAGAAAAAGCAGGAAGTAGGAAGTAGAAAGTAGAAAGTAGGAGGGCCGCACACGGGAGGGGCGCGCTTGTCGCGACCGCAAGGAAAGCAGGAAGCAGGAAGCGGGAAGAGGCGGGAGGGGATCTAGCTATTCTAGACCATCTAGGACTTCCAGGTATCTTCCCGCATCCCTGATGGTCGCGACAAGCCCGGGCCATCCCGCCACTTACTTGCTTCCTATACCTTAGAAGTCGTAGAACGCGGCGAAGTGGAAGCGGTCGGCCGAGGAGGTGCCGCTCTCGTAGTCTTCGCTCTGGTTCTTGACGCCGCCGTTGTAGCGGGTGTTCAAGCGGGCGTATTCAAAGGCGAGCTTGAAGTTCGGCGTGATGCGGTAGAAGACGTCGAAGTATGCGCGCTCGTTGAACGCGACGCCCTCGGTCCTGCGCGCATCGCTGTCGGACGGATCGTCGAAACCGTAGCCGATTGCGAAGCTCCAGGTTTCGTTGAGTTCCCAGTTGAGATCGACGAAGCCGCCGACTGTGGAGACGGTGCCCCAGTGTCCGTTGTTCTTGTGATAGGCGCCCTGGTAGCAACCTGCCTGAATGCCGTCAAGGTTCTCGCCGGCGAAAATCTGGCCCATGAGCGTGAAGTCGCCAAAGGGAACGGAACCTGCGAACATGACCATCTTGGAATCGTATTCCTCGTCGTGGTCGTTGCCGTTGTGGGCTTTCTCGCGGCCATACATGCCTGCGGCGCCAAGCATCCAGCGCTTGCCGGACCCCTTCTCGGCCCACGGCACGTCGCGGCTGTACATCACAGTGCCTTCCATCAGGCCCCAGGCGGAAGCGGAGTTGTCCTGATTGCCGTCGCCATCGCGGTCGCCGCCCATGCCTGGGCCGTTCTTGACAATGCCGGCGCGGATTTCGAGTTCGCTATCCTCGAAGTCGAATTTCTTGGTGACGCGGAACTGCGGGCTGCGGCGATACGGGTGGCCGGTCTGTTCCATCCACGCGCCGTCGATTTCGCTCGGGCTGACCATCTTCCAGAGGTGCCAGGTCTGGCCGAAGAGGATGTTCCAGCCGCTCTCGTGCTGCGCCTCGAAATAGAGGTGGCGCCAGTGGAACGCGTAATCGTTCGAGTGGTCGCCGGCGAGGTCGAACTCGGCGCGGCCGGTGAACTTCCAACCGTTGTACGCTTCAGGTGTATCGAACTGGAGACCGAGGATGGAGTCCTGCATCGAGAGCGAAGTCTGGTGACCGCGGCCGCGATGGCCTTTCGGGCGGACCATGTCGGTGTAGTAGTCGGACTCGGTGCCCTTCGTGTTGTGGACGCCCTCGAACACGAGATAGCCGTAAGGCGTGATCTGGAGGCCGGACTCGCTGAGCGGCTCGAAGATGCGGGCCGAGATGTCGGCGAGATAATACTGCTTGCCGGACTCGGTCGTGAAGATGCGGCCGGATTCGGATTTCTCTGTGGTCTCGTCGAACTTGAGGGCCGTGGCGTCGGCAATCTGGCGCTTCGTCTCCTCCTTGGCATCGGCGAGAGACTTTTCGCTGGCTTCACGGAAGGCGAGGAATTCGCGGCGGTTTGCAGCCTGCACGGCTTCGAACTCCTTGCGGCTCGCCTCGCGGAAAGCCGTCATCTCGTCCTGCTGGCGCACAAGGGCCTCGTTCGTCTTGTTGGCGGTGTCGGCCAGCTTGCGGTTGAGGTCTTCGAGGGCCGCGATGCGTTCTGCCTGCGCAGTGTTCTGCGCTTCGAGTTCGGCAAGGCGGGAAGTCAGCGCCGCGACGTCCACCTGGGGCTTTGCGGCGGCTTCGGCCTCGACCTTCGCGAGGCGCTCGAGGAGCGCCTGGAACTCAGCCTGCGAAACCCCGGCCGCCGCTTCCTGTGCGAAAGCGCCGCCGGCCAATCCACCCGCGCACAACGCGGTAAAGAGTAGATTCTTCATGGTTGTTAGAGTTTACCTTCCTTGAAAACGTTCATAGTATACTATAAATCGCATTGGAATGTCAAGTCGAAGTCCTAAGTCCCGCGATTCATTATAATAATGTGCACCCAGTCGGAAAAGATGATCTTTCCCGATTAGACCCGTTCGTCAAACGCTATGCGCCATGGCATAATATTGGGCATGTGTACAATGTCAAGAAACCAAAAGACGAATACATCGCAGAAAAACGCCGCGTCTACGCGGAAGTAGGATACACCCGCAAGTATGTCATCAAACTTCTGACGGGGAACATCCGCTACAAGGAGCGAAAAGCAGAGGCAAGACTTACTCTGAGCATATCGGCTCTGGACCGTGCGTTCAAGGGACTGCCGAGAACCAAGCCGTTCGCCGTAAAAGACAACAGGCGCTCTGGGCGCATTGGGGATTGGCGACATTGGGTATTGGCAACATTTCCACATTGGCAACATTCCCTCTTCCCTCTTCCCTCTTCCCTCTAAATATGGTATAATAAGCGGTCTATGGACGAAGGAGTAGGCACAATCGAACTCAAAAAGAGGAAGCTCGCGCTGCCGGATGGCGGCTGGCGGACTTCCTATGGCGGCGTGTTGAAAGAAATCGAGGTCGCATACGAAGAATGCGGCGCACCGATGAAAGACGACAACGTCATATTCATCTGCCACGCGCTGACGGGCGATGCGCACGTCGCAGGCATGCGGCCCGGCGAAACGAAGCCGAGCGGCTGGTGGGAAGGCATGGTGGGCCCCGGCCGCGGCATCGACACGACAAAGTGGCATGTAATCTGCGCAAACGTCCTGGGCGGTTGCAGCGGCACGACGGGCCCCTCCTCCATCAACCCCGATACCGGCAAGCCCTACGGCTCTTCGTTCCCGCAATACGCGTTCTCCGACGCGGTCGACATCTACCGCATGCTGCTCAGAGAGCTCGGCGTCAAAAAGCTCGCCGCGCTCATAGGCGGCTCCTACGGCGGCCTGCAAGTGATGGACTGGATTACGCGCTGCCCCGACGAGATGGAGCGCGCGGCGCTCATCGCAACCTCCGCCTCGCTGAACACGCAGGCGCTCGCTTTCGACGTCGTAGGCCGCGCCGGCATCACCGAAGACCCTCAATGGAACGGCGGCGACTACTACCTGACAGGCGACGGCCACGGCCCTAAAAACGGACTCATGACCGCCCGCCAGCTCGCGCACATCACGTACCTCTCGCGCGAGCTGCTGGAGGAGAAATTCCACCGCAAATTGCAGCAGAATTTCGTCGACGCCCCGCCGGAAGAGCGCGCCAGACGCGATGCCGAGTTCAAAACGTATTTTCAAATCGAGTCCTACCTCAACTACCAAGGCGAGAAATTCCTCAAACGCTTCGACGCCAACAGCTACCTGCACATCACGCGCTCGATGGATCTCTTCGACGCGGGCGAACGCTACGGCGGGCTGGACTCGGCATGCGCACGCGTCAAGGCCAAGTGCCTCGTCGTCTCCTACGAGCGCGACATCCTCTTCGCCGAATGGCAGTCGAAGGACATTGCCGAATCTCTACTCAAGAACGGCAAGCGAGTCACATACTGCCACCTCGAAGCGGGAACCGGCCACGATTCGTTCCTGACCGAAATCAGCGACCTCACCGGTCTCATTTCCGGATTCCTCAACGACCGCCAGCCGCGCGTTATGAAGTGGCAGAAGCGCCTCTACCGCAAAATCACATCCATGGTGCCGCGCAACGCCCGTGTAGTCGACATCGGCTGCGGCGACGGCACGCTTCTCAACGTCCTCAGAGCCGAGAAGAACGTCCAGGGCGACGGCGTGGATATCGATATCGACCGCTTCAAGGAGGCGGTCGCCGACGGCCACGACTGCTTCTGGGAAGACGCGGACGAAGGAATTTCCATCGTCCCCGACCGCCATTACGACGTGGCGATCTGCTCCGACACGCTGCAGGAGGTGAAGAACCCGCGCGGCCTCCTCCACGAGGCGCTGCGCATCGCCGACGAGGCGATCGTCACCTTCCCGAACTTCGCCGCGTATCGCATCCGCCTGACGCTCGCGCTCACGGGCCGCCTGCCGGTCTCGAAGTCCCTCCCCTTCAAATGGTACGACACGCCCAACATCCACTGCGTCACGCTCAAGGACTTCCGCGCACTTTGCGCTGCGGAAGGCGTCGACATAGTGGAAGTCAAGGCGGAAAGCCGCCATCTCGTCGGCAAAATCCTCCTCGCCCTCGGCCTCAAAAACCTCGGCGCCTCGAAGATCATCGCAAGAATAAGAAAAAAAGAGTTGGCAGTTGGCAGTTAACAGGAACCTAACGCCACGAACATGGAAGAGCATTTTGATGGAACCATCTTGTCGCTCAGGGAGAGACAACTGCCAACTACCAACTGCCAACTAGCAACTGCCAAC
>DFGB01000083.1:16440-42920 GCA_002371135.1 Verrucomicrobia bacterium UBA3761
CAACTAGCAACTGCCAACTAGCAACATGACCCTTCCACAACGAGTTGCACACATATTGAAGCACGGGATGGCGTTTTTGCATCCGTGCGTATACGGCGAGTTGAACGCGCACGGCGCGTTCAAGGAGATTATCGCAGATTTGGAGCGAGAAATCACGCTCCTGTCCACCAAGCGTCCGGCGAAGAACATCTGCGCCGACTTTGCGGCGAGGCTGCCCGAAGTGCGGCGGCTCGTGGAGACCGACGTGCAGGCGGCGTACGACGGCGATCCAGCGGCGACGAGCCGCATGGAAGTCGTGATGGCGTATCCGGGGCTGTATGCCGTCACCATCCACCGCCTCGCCCACGAGCTCTACAAACTCGAAGTGCCGATAATCCCTCGCGTGATGAGCGAACTCGCCCATTCCAAGACGGGCATCGATATCCATCCGGGCGCGACCATCGGCGAAAGATTCTTCATCGACCACGGCACGGGCGTCGTCATCGGCGAAACGTGCACGATCGGCCGGAACGTGCGCCTCTACCAGGGCGTGACGCTGGGCGGACTTTCGTTCGTGAAAGACGCGAACGGCGCTCTTGTCAAGGGCCTCAAGCGCCACCCCGACATAGAGGACAACGTCGTCATCTACGCCAACGCGACGATTCTCGGCGGCGAGACAGTCATCGGCCACGATTCTGAAATCGGCGGCAACGTCTGGCTCAAGGATTCCGTCCCGCCCTATTCACGCGTCTACAACCGCCCGCCGGAACCAGTCATAAAAAAGTTGAAAAGCCAGATCAACTAGACCAACCAGTAAAGAGAAAAGAGAGGAACATTTCATGAGAGCAGTATCATGTTTGCGCACCGCAGCCGCGCTAGGGGTGTTGACCTCGGTGTTTTGTTCTGCAACCGCCGACGACGAAAAGAAAAATCCATTCGACGACTGGACGCGCATATACCTCGGCTCGAACCCCAGCGTCAGCGGCGACGGCAAGACATTCGTGTTCGAATGGAACGACCACCTGTGGCTGGCCGACACGAAAGGCGGCTACGCGCGCAGGCTCGGCTCGTCGAACGCCGCGGATTCTTGGCCGGTGATGAGCCCCGACGGGATGAAGGTTGCGTTCGCCTCCGACCGCGACGGCGGGATGAAGGTGTTTGAATTCGACGTCGGGCGCGACATGGTGCGTCAGATCACATACCACTCGGAGATAACGTACCCGCGGTCGTGGTGTCCGGGCTCGGACAAGGTTATGTGCCAGGTGTTCCGCGATTCCTCTGGTCCGAAGACGTGCACGCGCATCGCCATCGTCTCCACCGAAAAACGCGAGAAGGAAGTGATCCCCTTCGACGTCCCGGCCACGGACCCCGTGATGAGCCCGGACGGCACGTCGATCCTGTTCACGCGCCGCGGCGACGAAGTCTACCGCAAGCGCCCGCATTCGACGGGGCCGGCGGCAGGGCAGATCTGGCAATATGTGATCGCCACGAAGGAGTTCCGTCCGCTCGTCATGCACGAAAGCGACTGCCGCAATCCGCTGTGGCGGCCCGACGGCAAAGGGTTCTACTTCCTCGACGCGAAAGGAGGAGCGAGGAACGTATGGTGGAAAGATCTGGAAACGGGTGAAGAGAGGCAGCTTACGAATTTCAAGGACGACCACGTCTTCCAGCCGTCGCTCAGCGCGGACGGCCGGACGATGGTGTTCCGCCAGAAGTTCGATTTCTGGCGCTTCGACCCCATGAAGCCCTCCAAAGCGCCGGAGCCTATTTTCCTCAAGCCTGAAACCGGCTACGTGGAACGCGGGCGCTCCAAACGCCGCCGCTACAACAGCTGCTGGAACAACGACACCCCCGGCGACGTCTCATTCTGCGACAACGGAATGCAGATTGCATTCACCACGGGCGGCGACCTCTACGTCATGGACACGGTTATCTGCGAGCCGACCCTCGTCCACGGCGACACGCGCACCCACGAGCGCGAATGCGTCTTCTCCCCGGACGGCCGCGCACTCTACTACACTTCCGACCGCGGAGACTCCGTGCGCATCATGCGCGCCGAGCCGGAGGACCCGATGAAACCGTGGTGGGAGAACTCCAATTTCCGCAAATCGGTGATCATGACCGACGGCGCACAGCGTCTGGCATTCTCGATCAGCCCCGACGGTTCGCGCCTCGCGTGGCAGGACCCCAGCGGCATCTTCACATTCGCCACCACGAACGGCACCATCCTCTCGCGCGGCCCCGCCGCCACCGAAGGCGGCAGCTACGCGTGGAGCCCGGACGGTCGCTGGGTCGTCGCGCAATTGGGCGACGAATTCGCGAACCACGACGTCTGGATAATTTCCACCGACGGCACCAGGGAGCCCTACAACCTCTCCAGAAACTTCAAATACGACGGCGAACCCGCCTGGAGCCCGGATGGTCGCATCATCGCGTTCGTCTCCGAACTGCCGGAGCTCGGCGAGGGCAAGTTCCTGCGCTACGTCTACCTCGACCGCGCCCTCGAAGAAATGGAGACATACACCTACGAATTCGACAAGGCCCGCAACGTCATCCGCGAAAACGCCACCGATCCCAAGCGCTACGCAGCGCTTGAGCTGCCCACGGACGACGGCGACGGCGGCGACGCAAAGACGGAAATCGACTTCGACGACCTTGCAGAACGCGTGCGCACCGTCCAGACCCGCGCCGCGGTGCCCTTCTTCCGCTGGGATTCGCGCACCGTCGCCTACGCCGCCACGCAGAACCGCACCGACACAATCCACATCCCGGACCGCCTCACCGGCAAGAAGCACGCCGAGTGCGTCGGCGTGCCGCGCGACTGGGTGGAGAAGGATGACCGCATCCTCTGGGTAGTCGACCAGCACCCCGCCATCGGCCTCCAGGTCCTCGACTTCAACGTCTACCAGGACACCGACTACCGCGACTACCAGGAACTCGGCTTCCGTTCGGCTTGGGCGCGCATCCGCGACCTCTACTACGACCCGCACACGCATGGCGTCGACTGGGCGGACGTCGGCGAGCGCTTCCTCCAGCCAGCCCGCAACGCATCGAGCTATTCGGTGTTCATCCGCGTCATGAACATGGTGCTCGGCGAACTCGATTCCTCGCACCTCGGTTTCTACGCCAACGCCAATTCCAACAAGGAATGGGCGCGCAAGACTCCGCTCGGCGCGTGGGACATGGTGACCGCCCACCTCGGCATCCGCTTCGAGAACGAAAACGCCCCGGACGGATGGATCGTGAAAGACGTGATTCCCGGCGGTCCCGCCGACCGCTGCGGCTTCGACATCCGCCCGGGCGACGTCGTCATCGCCATCGACGGCCAGTCCGTCGATGGCGACATCGACCCGACGGAAGTTCTCAACGGACCGCCGAACCGCAAGGTGCGCGTGACGTTCCGCCGCGTCGGCGGTAGCGCCGAGACCGTCGTCATCCCTTCATTCACCTACCAGGAAGCGCGAGAGAAAATCGCCGACCAGGAACTCAAGGAAAAGCGTCGCTACGTCCACGAAAAGTCGAACGGCCAGTTCGGCTATCTGAACATCGACGCAATGGACACGCCGTCGCTCTGGCGCTTCCAGCACGAGGTCTTCTCCGAAGGCTACGGACGCGACGGCCTCGTCATCGACGTGCGCAACAACTTCGGCGGCTTCATGGCAGACCAAATGCTGCAAATCCTCCTCGGCGCCGACCACTCCCGCGCCGTCACCCGCACCTGCGGCCCGGGCTACCTTTTCGGCTACTGGGGCCGCCCCGTCTGGTCCAAGCCTATCGTCGTCCTATGCAACGAGGCGACCGGCTCCAACGGCGAAATCTTCTCCCACGCCATCAAAACGCTCAAGCGCGGCAAGCTGGTCGGACGAGAGACGGGCGGCGGCGTCATCGGCACGCTCGACTCCGACCTTCTCGACCTCGGCTCGTTCCGCGACGCTCGCTACGGCTGGTTCTTCCTCGACGGCACCGACATGGAGCACCACGGCGCCAAGCCGGACTTCGAAGTCGACGACCACCCGGCCGACGTGAACGCCGGCATCGACCGCCAGCTCGAAAAGGCCATCGAAGTGCTCGGCAGCGAAGTAGAAGCATGGCGCGCCGCCAACCCGCCCATCGATTTCAAGTTCGCCCGGTAATTTATAATGTGGAAATGTGAAAATGTGCCAATACGAAATCAAGCATCCCTTTTTAACACAGAGGCACTCAAGGCACTGAGGAGCACAGAGAATTTTTCGATTTGCGTTCAAACACATCAAACCTCTGTGAATCTCTGTTACTCTGTGCCTCTGTGTTAAAAAGGGATGTTTGATTCCACATTTTCACATTTCCACATATTCACATTAAAAATGAAGCGCTCGCTGATACTTCTTGCGCTCATTGGCGGCGCGGCGCTCGCGGCCCGGGCGGAGGCGACGGGCTTGCTGCTCATCCCGGACCGCCCCAAGGTGACGCGCGCCGCAACGGCGGCCCAGACAAAGCGGCTCCTTGGCGCGTCGATATTGCCGTCCAGTTGGGATTCGCGCGATTATGGATGGGTCACGCCCGTCAGAAATCAAAACTCTCACGGTACATGCTGGACGTTCGCGGCGCTCGCGACGCTCGAAACCCAGCTACTCAAACAAGGCCGCGGCGAATACGACCTCTCTGAAAAGAACATGGCCAACCTCTCCGGCTTCGGCACTCCGCCTACACTGGGCGGCAATTCCGACATGGCGGCCGCGTATCTCCTCCGCGCCAACGGCGCCGTAGAAGAACAATTCGACGCATACCCCGGCTCGACGTGGAAGACGAGCGTCGAGCGCGAGCCTTCGATTCGCGTGAAGGAAGTCGTATGGATCCCGGCACGCGAATCTGTCGACGAGCTCGACACTCTCAAAACTGCGATAATGCAGTATGGCGCCGTGGACGTCTCCATGCATTTCTCGACGACATATCTCGACAATTCGAGCGGCGCGTACTACTGCCCGTCGGCGAAGGACGTCGACCACGCCGTCACCGTAGTCGGCTGGGACGATGAATACTCGACAGACAATTTCAAAAGCGCATACAAGCCTGATTCGCCCGGCGCATGGCTTGTAAAAAACAGTTGGGGGACTTCGTATGGCGACAAAGGCTATATCCACGTCTCCTACTACGACCCGAATTTCGCCACCGCCGAACCCGGCGTCGTTTTCATTCCGTTCGACGAAGACGACGATTTCCAAGGCGTCTACGGCTACGACCGTTGCGGCTACGTAGGCGCCATTACGAACTCCTCGTATACAATCGAAGCGGCAGTGTTCACGGCTGTCGCCGACGAAGAACTTGCAGCAGTCGGCGTATATTCGCTGGCCGAGAATATAGCGTATACAGTAAAAGTATATACGAACAACGTCCACTATTCCGAAGAGCGGCCTTCTCTCGCCCAGCCGGTATCATCCCGCGCGACAGCCGCGATTTCGCAGTCCGGCACACTGTCCCACGCAGGTTTTTCGATGATTGAACTCTCTTCCGCCATCCCGCTCCAAGCAGGGAAAGAGTTTTGCATAGTCTACGAACAGAAAGTAAATTCGGCCAACCACTGCGTTTGTTTCGACTATACAATGACAATCAATAAAACAGCGTATCAGTACTCGAAATGCACCTTTGCGGAAGGCCAGACGTATCTCGGCGGCAAGAGCGGGAATCAATACAGCTGGAAGGATTCGTACAACAGCAGTTACATCGTCTGCCTCAAGGCATACACGCGCGCGCCGGCGGTGAAGACGCCCGAGAGCGGAGCTGACGTCTCGGCGGCGCTGGCGGCGTTCAAGAGCGAATACCCGGACTACGCCCTCGAGTTCGGCGGGACGTTCGGCGCATTCTCTCGCATCGCCGCGCCCAACGGCCGCTCGCTTGCATACAACTGGATCGTAAACGGCGAATTCTTCAAAGAAGATGTCGAAGATTTCAAGATCGGCATCTCGCTCACGAACTCCATACCCTACATCTACTACACTCCGAAGCGCGACGACCGCACATACACAATCTACGGTTCGGACGACCTTGAAACGTGGTCTGCCGTCTCCGACCCCGCCACTTCCGGCAAGCGGTTCTTCAAGGTTGGGATTGAATAATTAGTCTTGAGACCTAAGTCCTGCACGGCCGCAATTGAAAAACTGAAAAATCGAGAGCCTCTAGAACTTCTAGGTCATCTAGTGCTTCTAGAACCTCTAGTTTGGGACTCAGACCTCGGGACTTCCAACTGCCAACTCAATAGGAGCGATATGAAAAAGACTACTATCACGTTGCTGGTTGCAGCGGCGGCGCTTGGACTGCATTCCATATCATTCGCCGCCCATGCAGAGGATGAAAATCTGCATAGCGAGTTCATGCAAGGCTACTACAAGGCGCCGGACTTCGCAAAGGCGCTCGAAGAGATACAATGGTGCGCCAAATTCAAGGACGACCCGCCGATTCCGGCGATCGGTTTCTATTTCGGCATTGCGAAGTCTTCGCCGGAAAAAACCGGCGAACTCGAAGCCGCGCTGAAAGGAACGTGGCTCGAATGCGTTTCAGCCTTGATCGCAGAAGGAAAGACGCTCGCCGATTTCTGGCCGGACTACCTCTTCGAAATCTCGCCCGGGACGCTCGACATCTCGTGGGGTTATTTCTTTGCGACGGGCGATGCCGACGTCCCCAGGCGCGTCATCAGGCGCGGCGCGGTCAAATTCCCGGAGGATGCATTCATCGACATGACCCAGCAGGCCGCGCAATGGTCGGTGCTCGCCATCGCGAGAAACGATGAAATCGTGCGCAAGGAACTCGAAGCGTTCATCAAGTCCGCCACTGACAAAGAGCTCGAAAGTTTCTTCGAGGGAAAAATCCCCGACTATGCCAGGAAATACTTGAGCGAGGACGCGATAAAGCGGATAGAGGACGCCTCAAAGCCGAAGTTCGAGACGCTAGGGGCCGTGAACGGCGGGTTCATCCCCGCTGAAGAAGGCGTTAGCGCGCTTGTATTCACAAACACCACCATCGAAGCGCTGAAGGAGTTCGACTTTACCGCGAAGATAGGCGGCAAATGGGTGAACGGCGGCCAAGCGGTTGACGCGAAGGGATACAACAAGGAATGGATCCCCGGCAAGATGCTGAAAGTACAATTCCAGTGCGTCGACAAAGGCGATGGCAAAGAATACGTCAAGTGCGTACGCGTCGCATTCTCGGATTCGCCGGAAGGCGTGAGGGCGGTTGCTGAGTATTCGGGCTTCGTCACGCTGGGGTTCAAGAAGAACGCGCTTGGCTACGACTTCAAGGACGATGCAAACTGGAAGGCCGTCGACTCCGCCGCCGGCGAGGGCTACGGTGTTTTTGCCGTGAAAGCAAGCAAGGAAATCAAAAATGATGCGCGCGCAAACGCGCCCGGGAAACCAGATGCGGCAGAGGCGAAACTGCATTCATTCTTCACGCCAGACTACGATGCGGCGCTATCGCGGGCGAAGGCGGACGGACGCAAATTGTTCGTCTTCTTCACCGGCAGCGACTGGTGCGTTTGGTGCAAACGCCTCGTCAATGAAGTCCTCTCCAAGGACGAGTTCGCTCAATTCGCGACGAACGAATACGAGTGCGTCGTCATCGATTTTCCAAACGACGAATCCCGCCAGACGGAAGCCGAACGCCGCCGCAATGCGGAATTGCAGGAGAAATTCGAGATATCAGGCTTCCCGACGGTGCTTGTCATTGACAACAATGAGCAGGTCGCCGGGCGCATGGGGTATGAGCAGGGCGGCGCCAAACGCTGGGTCGAAAGTCTCAAGTGGCATCTGGCGAGGGCGCCTTATTTCGCAGAATTCTCCAAGGAGTCGACCGCCATACAAAAGAAGTTTATCACGGAGCTTGAAAAGTTGGGCGAGCCCAAAGATACGGAAACGGCGAACCGGCTGAAGGAGCTTCTCGCCAAATGGGCAAAGGAAGTCCGCGAAGTCATGGCCAGACTCGCCGATAAAGAGATGCCGGAAGAGTTCGAAAAAGACAGGCAATATATCCTGGACGGGTTGGAAAAAAGAATCGCCGGTCTCGAAAGAATTGCAGCAAAGGACGCCGAAGAGCTTGTGAAACTCGCAAAAGAAAGCGAGGCGGAGCAAGAAGAAAACGAGGACGAGGCTGAAGAGGAAACCCCGGCGCCAGTCGCGTATGAAGGTTCGCGTTCGGCCCTGGAAGAGACTGCAAAAGTGCATCTGCCTTTTTGCGAGAGGCTGATAATCGAGCCTGAGATCGCGATGGCCGGAGGCGAATTCGACGCCGCGGAAATCCGCAAGGTCCTTCGCGAATGGTCGCTCATGTTTTCGCCTTCGTTCGCCAACGCGACTCCGCAAAAGAAATTCCTGAGCGAACAGGCAAGCGGACTCTGGAAGGCGGGCGCGAGGACGCCCATGATGTCGATCGTCTACCTGATGTCGAAGCCGGACGACATGAGCGATACGAGGCGCAAGAAAGCGATCCGCAATGTCTGGGAGACTTGGAAGGACGATCCTCGCTGGACTTTGGCCGCAAAAGCGCTTTTCCTCTTCTACTGGCGCGGAATCGAAACAAGCGACGAATTGACGGCGCTCTCCATCGACTGCTGCAAAAAGTTCATCGCATCGGACGAATGGAAGCGCGATACTGAACTCGACCGCGCGCGCTGGATACTCTGCCAGACGACAGTCTACGCCAAACGGATATTCAGCGAACTCAAAGCCGAAGGCGTGGAGTACGACCCGTGGCTCGAAGCGGCCGTAATGGCGTCCTTCTATATCGACAAGGCGTGGGAATCGCGTGGCGGCGGCTGGGCGAGCACCGTGACCGACGAAGGCTGGGAAGGCTACGGCGCGAACAAGTCGAACGCGCTCGAGTGCGTCGAGAGGGCCTACGCGCTCCACCCCGACCTGTCCTGGCCGTTCAAAATCGGCGTCAAGGCGAATTGGGGAGGCAAAAACGAAATGCGCAAATGGTATGGCCGCGCGGCAAAGGTCTTCAAGGACGACTTCGGCGCGTTCAAATTCATGGCGTGGGGCCTGCGCCCGCGCTGGTGCGGCTCCAAGCAGGAACTTCTCGATTTCTTCTGCGGATTTTTGCAGGACGGTTTCACGGACACGATGATGCCAATCTGGGCGCTGAACAGGATCGACTGCGACTTGTTCAAAGATGAAGGCTCCATTGGCAAGTGGGATACGTTCGCGGATTGGGCGGAAGACAACCAAGATACAATCCGCCGCCTCTCGGAAAAGTATCTCTCAAGCGATTTCTTCAAGCGCCCAGAGGTGAGCCTCGCCTCCAAGGCGTCCGCCGAGTTCGTGTTCATGGATGCCGCATGGGCGTGCGGCGACATGGAGATGTATCGCACATGGCGCAAGATGGCGCAAGAGGACGGCTCGGCCAAGCGCATCGACAGTCTGATGGGCGAAGTCAGCGCATACTATCACAAAGGCCAATACGCCCTTGGCGATTGGCTTGAAACGCAGCCCGAGGCAAACCGCGCCGCGATTCAACGCGCTTTGAGCAAAGGCTACGGCGGCTGGCGGGCGAAGGACGGCATTCCACAAGCCAGAATGGAACGCGCTCTCGCTCCATTCGTCGAACATGTTCTACCCCGGATATGCTCTGGCGAAATAACGGAAAAGTCGGCCGGCAACGAAGCATGGCTCGCGTTGCGCAAAACGGCGGGCGCGGCGCTCGGCAATCTCGCGCTCAGACCGGACGGATTCGATTTGGCCCCCATAATGCCAAAGGGCGTCTGGGCGGAAATCGACAGAAAACTCGAATACGTCGAAGTCGAGGCGGAGTTCTCCATCGCGAGCCCAGAGAAGAAAGGCGAGGCAATTCTCTTCTTCGACTGGGGCGCCAGCTCGAGCGACTTCTACCAGCGCTTCGGCGTCCTGTCCGTCGTAAACAAGACTGACGAAAAGGACAACCGTTTCGCAGTTCTCCCATGGCCCAAAGGCGAACTGAAGAAGAGCATCAAGGTCGTGTTCCGCTCCGGGGTTGCCGAAGTCTACGACAACGGCGTCCTCACCTATGCGCGGCAAATGAAGAGCGGCTTCGAAAATGCGAAGCACCTAAACATCGCCCACGCAGGCAGCACGCCTGTCCGCCTCAACCGTCTGCACGTCCGCGCCCGGCCCCAAAACGGCGCCAACTGTCCTTAACCCTCAATGCCAAATCCATGCTTCACGTAATTGCAACACCGATAGGAAACCTCGACGATTTGACACCCCGTGCGCTGGAGGCGTTCAGGAGCGCGGCAATAATCGCCTGCGAAGATACGCGCAGGACGTGGGCGCTCCTTTCGCACTTCGACATACCCCGCCCGGAAATGGTGTCGTACAGGCAAGGGAACGAAGAACGCCTGACCGAGCGCATCGTAGCCGAAATCAAGGCCGGCAAGGAAGTCGCGCTTTGCTCGGACGGCGGATATCCCGGCATCTCCGACCCTGGCTACAGGTTGATACGCGCTTGCTCCAAAGAGAACGTGCCGTACGACGTGCTGCCTGGCGCGAGCGCGGTGAACGTGGCGCTCTTGATGAGCGGACTTTCGACGAGCTCGTTCACATTCCGCGGCTTCCCGCCGCGCGGACCCGGCGCACTGCGCAATTGGTTTGCGGAGGATGCCGACAAGGCTCACACGCTCATTTGCTATGAATCGCCCTTCCGCATCGGCGCGACTCTCGAAGCCGCGCTGGAAATCCTAGGAGACCGCGAGGCGGCCGTCTGCATGGAGCTCACAAAACTGCACGAACGCGTCAGCCGCGGCTACCTCTCCGATCTCGTCAAGGAATTCAAAGACGCGAAAATAAAAGGCGAAGTGGCAATCGTCATAGCCGGCGCGAATCCGAAGTTCGCAAAAGCCAAGTCGAAATGTGAAAAATGTGAAAGTGTGAAAGTGTGAAAGTGTGAAAGTATGAAAATGCCGTGCGCTTTCTCTCGCCAGTCCCGCTAGTCCCTTCCACATTTCCACATTTCCACAATTTCACATTTCCACAATTTCCACCATGTCCTCATTCCTCTTTTCGCTGAAAGACGTGACGCTGGCGTTTGGCGGCGATCCGGTGCTGGATAAAGTTTCGCTGTCCGTGTCGAAGGGCTTGCGCGCGGCTCTGACCGGACGCAACGGCACGGGCAAATCGACGCTGATGAAAGTGATATCCGGCGAGATCGAGCCGGACAGTGGCGAAATCGTGCGAGCGCCAGGGCTCAAAATCGCATACGTCTCGCAGGCGGTTCCGGCGGACAGGCCGGGCGACAACGAATTCAACGCACTTTCCGGCGGCGGCCGCAGAAAGCGCATCTTGGAGGCGGCGATTCTCTCGCGGCCGGACGTCCTTCTCCTCGACGAGCCTACCAACCATCTCGACGTCGAAACGATCGACTGGCTGGAAGGCTGCATACGCCGTTCGCGCGAGATGGCGGTGATCGTCGTCACCCACGACCGCGCGTTCCTCAAGCGAGTTGCTGAAAAAATACTCGACCTCGACCGCGGAGAACTTTCCGGCTGGGAATGCGATTACCCGACGTTCGTGCGGCGCAAGGCGGAACTCATGGCCGACGAAGCGGTCTACTGGGAACGCAAGTCGAAGAAACTCGCGCAAGAAGAGGCGTGGATACGGCGAGGCGTCAAGGCGCGCACGACCCGCAACGAGGGTAGAGTCGCAGCGCTGAAAAAGCTGCGAGCGGAGTTTGCCGCGCGCCGTGCCGCGCCGGGCAAGGCCTCGATGACTCTCGACACCGCCGCCCCGGGCGGCGTCAGCGTCGTCAAAATAAAGGATGTCTCGTTCGCATATCCCGGTCAGGCGCCGGTCGTCGAACATTTCACTTCCACGATTCTCCGTGGCGAGAGAATCGGCATACTCGGCCGCAACGGCGCCGGCAAGACCACCCTCCTGAATCTTCTCACCGGACGTCTGCGCCCTGATTCCGGAGAAATCGCGCTCGGCACCAACGTCAAGCTCGCGTTCTTCGACCAGCTCCGCAGCGAGATGAAGAGCGAGCTGACCGTCGCGGAAAACCTCGCGCCAGACCGGGACGAAGTGATCGTCGGAGGCGTCAAGAAGCACGTATACTCCTACCTCGCCGATTTCCTGTTTTCCGCCGACCGCGCCCGCACTCCTGTAAAAGCGCTTTCCGGCGGCGAAAGAGCGCGCCTCATGCTCGCACGTCTCTTTCTCGAACCGGCGAACCTGCTCGTTATGGACGAGCCCACGAACGACCTCGACATAGAGACGCTTGAACTTCTCGAAGAGCAACTTCTCGCCTACTCCGGCACGCTCCTCCTCGTCAGCCACGACCGCGAATTCCTCGACAACGTCGTCACTTCCACCTACGTCCTCGAAGGCGACGGCCAAGTGCGCCAGTATCCCGGCGGTTATGCCGACTACATCCAACAATCGGCCCGCGCGAGAATTGCGCCGTCCCAGGAAGAGAAAGCCGCCCCCGTACGCCCTGTCGAAACATCCAAGCCCAAACGACTTTCCTACAACGAACAGCGCGAGTTCGACGCGCTGCCGGACAAAATCGACGCGCTCGAAAAGGAAATCGCCTCGTCGCGCGAAAAGCTTGCCGATCCGGCCTTGTATCGCACCGACCCGGCGCAGGCAAAATCGCTCAACGAGACCATAACAAGGATGGAGGCGGAACTTGAAGCCGCCGTCGAGCGCTGGGCGGAGCTTGGCGAAAGAAGTTGAAGTGTTATGGCGGCGCGTGGTAGACTGCAGATAGAGAAATGTCGCGAAGAGATGGCGAAACTCTCGCCGCATCTTGACGAACTTGAAATCCTTTCCCGTATTCTGTCGCTGAAGATCATTGAAATCCACGGCAAGTTGAAGCGCCGCAAAGGGGCGATTATCGCAAATCAGATTCTGCGCAGCGGAACATCCATCGGCGCGAACATCGCTGAAGGAATGTATGCGCAGACGCCCCGCGACCGCGCATCGAAATTCAGCATCGCCCTGAAGGAAGCGGCGGAAACCCTGTATTGGCTCGATCTCCTCGTCGGCGCCGGATTCGTGCCAGACAACGACGATTCGCGTGAAGTGCGGGAGCTCGCCGCGAGCGTATTCGAGGCGCTTTCAAAAAAGGTGGAATCGGTGAAAAAACTCGTCCCGCCGCCGCCAAAACCTCGCCGGCGAAGGAGAAAAACCACCGCCACGCGCACCACGAGGGTGAGGAAGAAAGCGAAATCCGTCCCCGCCCCCGTATACGGCCCCTACTCACCATACACGCAATACATCCCCCATTCCCACCGCCTCGAGTTCGCTGGATTCTTCCCCCTCGTCCCCTCTGTGGGAGGGCCGTGCTTGTCGCGGCCGTAAGCGGGAGGGTTTTTATGTTTTATTTGCTCGAAGCGCGTAAAGCGACCACCTTTACGAATTTAGCCCGGCAGTCCTGCCAATGTGCGAGTATCCGCTTTGCCGTGGGCGAGCCGGTGCGCACGACGTGCTCGCGGAGCAGCGCGAGCAGTGCGGTTTCGTCTTCGCTGCCTGGCTCGACGGGGAAGAGGTCGACGGAGTCGAGATTGCAGTTCAAGTCGAAGTCTCCACGCTCGTCGTAGACGAATGCGACGCCGCCTGTCATGCCCGCGGCGAAGTTCACGCCGACTTGGCCGAGCACGACTGCCGTGCCGCCCGTCATATATTCGCACCCATGGTCGCCAACGCCTTCGACGACGAGCGTCGCACCGGAGTTGCGTATGCCAAAACGCTCTCCAGCCGTCCCCCCGACGAATACCGCGCCAGACGTCGCTCCATACGCAATGACGTTGCCGACGTTGCCGCGAATGGCTATCACGCCGCCAGAGAGAGATTTGCCGACATAGTCATTCGCTTCGCCATCGAGATTGAATATCACGCCCTTGGCGAGGAACGCGCCAAACGACTGACCGGCCACACCGCTGAAATGGCACGTGACAGCCGGACGCTGAGAAGCGGCGACAAGCCAACCGGAAAGCGCCGCACCCACTGAACGGTCGCAGTTGGAGAGCGTGCGCTCAAGCAACGTCTCGCCACGCTCCACAGCGGGAATCAACTCGCGTTCGTCGTAAGATGAGGGAACAGGGAAGAGGGAACGGGGAACAGGGAAGAGGGAACGGAGAACGGAGAAGCGGGAAGAGGATTTTTCGATTTCCCGATTTTTCGATTCACGGCGCAAAAGATCGCGAAAATCGAACTTCGAGCCTTCCTTCACCTTCAGCATATCGGCGCGGCCGCGAGCCCCGGCGAGCGTCTCCAGCCCAAGCGCCGAGAGGATTTCGCGCACCTCTTCGGCTAGAAAGCGGAAATAGCGCTTGAGGTGCTCCGGACGGCCCGCGAACTTGGCGCGCAATTCCGCCCTCTGCGTCGCTATGCCGACGGGACAGCAGTTCAAGTTGCAATTACGGCATTGGACGCAGCCGAGCGAAACAAGCATTGACGTCCCGAACGCAAATTCATCCGCGCCAAGCATCGCGGCGACAACGATGTCGCGCCCAGTGCGAAGTTGTCCGTCGACTTGCAATTTCACGCGGTCGCGGAGGTTGTTCTTGACGAGCGTCTGATGCGCCTCGGCAAGTCCCAATTCCCACGGGAGACCGGCGTGCTTCATCGACGTGAGCGGGGCTGCGCCCGTGCCGCCGTCAAATCCAGAAATCACAATCACGTCCGCATGAGCCTTCGCGACACCTGCGGCGATAGTCCCCACGCCCGCCTCGGAAACGAGCTTCACCGAAACGCGGGCATTGGGATTCGCACACTTGAGATCGTAAATGAGCTGTGCGAGATCCTCTATGGAGTAGATGTCGTGGTGCGGCGGCGGAGAGATGAGCGTTGTGCCGGGCTTGGCGTGGCGGAGGCGGGCGACGAACGCATCCACCTTGTAGCCGGGAAGCTGGCCGCCTTCGCCAGGCTTGGCGCCTTGCGCGAGCTTGATCTGCAAATCCTTGGCCGAGCGGATGTACTCGATCGTCACGCCAAAACGGCCGGATGCGATTTGCTTGATCGCGCTGTTGCGCTCCGTGCCGAAGCGCTCCGGGTTCTCGCCGCCCTCGCCGGAGTTCGACATCGTGCCAAGCCCGTTCAGCGCGAGCGCAATCGTCTCGTGCGCCTCTGGAGAAAGCGAGCCGAGCGACATCGCACCGCCTATGAAATGCTTCACGATGGAGTCGACAGGCTCGATGCGCTCCAGGGGTTCTGGGTTGCCTGCGAAGACAAACTCGAATTGCGAGCGGAGAGTTACGCCGCTTTTGCAGTCGATGTCGTCCGTGTAGCGTTTGAAGCGAGCGTAGTCGCCATGCCGCACCGCCTCGCGAAAATCGACGATACGCTGCGGCGTCCAAAGATGCTCCTCGCCATCCTTGCGCAAGCGATATTCGCCGCCGACTGCGTTATCAGGGACAGATGCTGCCAACCTCTCTTCCAGGTCGTCAAGTTCCAATCCGCCGACAGGCGAGGCGACGCCGGAGAAATATTCCCCGATAATCTTCGAGCCGAGGCCTACCGCCTCGAAGATGCGCGCCGAGCGATAGGAGCGCAGTGTCGATATGCCCATCTTGGACATTATCTTCATCAATCCCTTGCAGACGGCAGAGACGTAGTTCGACGTGGCGGTCACGGCATTTGTGCCGCTGATTGAAGCAACTGTGGAAAGCGCAAGCCACGGATTCACCGCAGTGGCGCCAAAACCAAGAAGGACGGCGAAATGATGCACTTCGCGCACTTCGCCAGACTCGACCACAATGCCGACGGATGGCCGCGCACCGGCCTTGACGAGCGCCTTGTTCACCGCAGCGACCGCAAGCAACGATGGGATGCGTTTGGCCTCGCTTCCTGCATCCCTATCGGACAGAACGATTATCTTCGCGCCGTCCTCCACCGCCCTCAGCGAGGCGGCGGCGAGAGTGTCCAGCGCGGATTTGAGACCGCCGCAGCAGAAGAGGCCCAGCGTCGTCGCCGGGAAACCGGGAATGTTCCTTAGCCGCGCCAGCTCGTCGTCGGTCAGCACAGGACGCGTCATCTTCACGAGCCGTGCGTGCTCCGGCGTCTCTGCGAGGATATTCCCCTCGTTGCCGATGTAGGTCATGATCGACATGACGAGTTCCTCGCGAATCGAGTCGATTGGAGGATTCGTCACCTGCGCGAAGAGCTGGTGGAAGTAGTCGAAGAGAATGCGCGGCCGCTGCGAGAGCGCCGCAAGCGCCGCATCGTTGCCCATCGCCCCGACAGGCTCATGCCCAGTCTCCGCCATCGGACGGACAATCATCTCAATGTCTTCGAGCGTCCAGTCGAAACGGCTTTGATCAAAAGCAACCTGGACATCGGGACGGGATGGCACGATTTCCGTGAAAAGCCCCGTGACTGGAATGTGGTTCTCCTTCACCCAGCGACGATACGGCCTCCGCCGCGCGTAGTATGTCTTGAGCTCCGTATCCTCCACGAGGCGGTGCTTTTCAAGGTCGAGCCAGAGAAGCGAGCCTGGGCGGAGACGACCGTGGCGCAGGACGGTCTCGGGGGTGATATCAAGAACGCCGGTCTCGGAAGCGAGAACGAAGAGCCCATCTTTCGTGAGCGTCCATCGTGCAGGTCTGAGGCCGTTGCGGTCGAGTGCCGCGCCAAGACCGATGCCGTCGGTGAACGCGACGGCGGCCGGGCCGTCCCATGGTTCCATCAGCGCGGAGTGGTATTCGTAGAAAGCCCGCACATCCTGCCCCATGTGATACTTCCCGCCCCACGCCTGTGGAAGGAGCATCATCATCGCATGCGGTGCATCGCGTCCGGCGGCGACGAGAAGCTCGAAGATGTTGTCCAGCGATGCAGAGTCGGACTGACCGCCGTGCACGATAGGCAAAACCTTGCCAAGCTCATCGCCGAAGACGTTCGACGAAAGCGACGATTCGCGAGCGGCGAGCGCGTTGAGGTTACCCTTGATCGCATTGATTTCGCCGTTGTGGGCGATGGCGCGAAATGGATGCGCGAGCTCCCACGATGGGAAAGTATTCGTGGAGTAGCGCTGGTGCACGATAGCAAACGGCGAGACGAAGTCCGGGTCCGACAGGTCGGGATAAAACTTCTCGATCTGCGTCGCCAGAAGAAGGCCCTTGTAGACGATTGTCCGCGCCGAACAGGAACATACGTAGGTATTCTGCGTCGACTTCTCGATCTGGCGACGGATTATGTAGAGACGCTTTTCGTCAGTCGAATCGATGAACAGCTGCCGGATGCGCGGCATGACGGCACGCGCGTCACGGCCTATGGCATCGGGGCAGACAGGCACGTCGCGCCATGCAAGGACTTTGCTCCCCTCGCTCTCCACAATGGTTTCAATCTCGCCCGATTCACCTTCGCCGCCAAAAATCATAGCGACGCCGCATTCGTCGTCAAGGCCCGTCTCTTTAGCGAAGAAGGCGTGCGGGATTTTGAGAAGCAGCCCCGCGCCGTCGCCCGTTTCCGGGTCGTTGCCGGTCGCGCCGCGGTGCATGAGCCGCTTCAGGATTGTCATGCCCTGGACGACGATTTCGTGCGTCGCCTCGCCGGAAAGATTTGCTACCATCCCTACGCCGCATGCGTCGTGTTCATATTCGCTACGGTAGAGCCCTTGCGAAGGACGTGGCTGGTTCGGTTCGTATTTGTCTTGCTGATTCATTGATTTTATTTTCAGTCGAGATGGAGAGATTTGCCGCTTGCCAGAGCGCGGACGACGAGCGATGCACCGGATGCGCAGTCGCCGACGCAATAGATGTTGCGCGTCGCGTCAGTGATGAGCGTCGTGCGAGGCGTCAGTGCAAGGCCGAGCTGCGTGACGAGAGGATTGTCCTTCTCTACGCCTGTGAAGCCCATGGCAAGAAGCACAAGATCCGCTTTGATGATTTCCTTTGTGCGCGGCAAGGCGTGGAACTTGAGAGGCTTTCCCTCGGGCGAAAACTCCCATTCAACCGTCTCGACCTCCACGCCCGAGACCGCATTTTCGCCGAGGAAACGGAGCGTATTCAAATTCCACCTGCGTTCGCAGCCTTCCTTGTGGCTGGAACTCGTGCGGAGCATATACGGCCACAGCGGCCATGGCGTGGAAGTGCTACGCACGTCCGGCGGCTTGGGCATGATTTCGATTTGCGTTACACTCGTCGCGCCTTGGCGTATCGCAGTACCCACACAGTCGCTACCCGTGTCGCCGCCGCCGATCACAAGAACCGTCTTCCCCTTCGCGTCGATAGGAGCCAAGGCGATTTCACCGGTGACAAAACGGTTCTGTCCTTCCAATAGCTCGAGCGCGAGATGGATGCCTGCGAGTTCGCGACCGGGGATTTTCAGATCGCGCGCGACGGGCGTACCAATTGCGACGACAACCGCATCGTGTTCCCTTGCAAGCCACTGGGCAGAAACATCCTTCCCAACGTCACAATCCGTCACAAAACGAATCCCTTCGGCTTCGAGGATTTTGCGCCGCCTGTCGATAAGACACTTGTCGAGTTTGAACGACGGGATGCCATAGCGCAGAAGACCGCCAATGTTTTTCCGGCGTTCGTACACCGTCACCGCGAAGCCGCGTCTGCTGAGCGTCACCGCCGCCGAAAGCCCGGCCGGCCCCGCACCGACGATGGCGACCGATCTCCCATTCTCGTTCTCTGACGGACGCGGCACGACCCATCCATTGGCGAAGGCCGCCTCGATGATTCTCTTCTCCGACTGTCGCACCATCACTGGCTCTTCGTCTAGACCGTGGACGCAACTCGCTTCGCAGAGCGCGGGGCAGATGCGCGATGTGAACTCCGGGAAGTCCGAATTCACCGACAGCAGCTCGTAGGCTTTCTTCAAATCGCCCTGGCGCACGGCGCGGTTCTGGTCCGGGACGAGATTGCCGAGCGGGCAACCATAGGCGTGGCAGAATGGCTGGCCGCAGTTCATGCATCTCGAAGTCTGTTCTTCGAGTTCGCCGTCTGTCAGCATGCGCTCGACTTCGCGCCAGTCGCGAGAGCGCTCTTCCGTCAGCCGGTAGATATCGTGTATGCGTTGCATATTGAAGGGTATATAGCACAAAGCGTGCCAATAGCGTTTGCGCCATAGGAACGGCGTTTTTATTACAATTCATGAAATACGCCCGTATCTGCGCCGCAAATTGTGTAAAATAGAAGAGGGAAGAGGGAAAATGTGGAAATGTGAAAATGTGGAAATGTGAAAATGTGAAAATGTGGAAATGTGGAAGGGACTAGCGGGACTGGCGAGAGAAAGCGCACGGCATTTTCACATTTTCACATTTCCACAACCGCCGCCGCAGGCGGAAATCCTCAAGTATTCGAGAAGAACTGGAAAGAGGCGTAGGCGTCCTGGCCGTGTTCCGTTATGTCGAGACCCTTGAGTTCGGTCTTGGCGCTGACGCGCAAGATGCCGAGGCGCTTGAGCGCGAAGAAGATTGCCAGCCCCGTTCCGAACGCCCAGGCGGCGGTAGCGCCGGCACCGAGCAGCTGCACGCCTAGGAACTTGAAGCCGCCGCCGTAGAAGAGACCGCTCATGCCGTTGCCGTAGTTCGCCGCGGCGGGCGCGGCGAAGAGTCCGACGGCAAGCGTGCCCCATACGCCGTTAACGCAGTGCACCGAGACGGCGCCCACCGGGTCGTCGATGTGCAGCTTGTCGAGCGCGAAGACCGACAAGACGACGAGCACACCTGCGACTAGACCTATGACGATAGATGCGTTGGCGGTCACGAGGTCGCAAGGAGCCGTGATGGCGACGAGTCCTGCGAGCGAGCCATTGAGCGCCATTGTGAGATCGGGCTTGCCCATGATAATCCACGCCGTGACGAGCGCGGCGATGGTGCCTGCGCATGCGGCGAGGTTGGTTGTCATCGCGACGCGTCCGACCGAACCGATGCCAGCCGTGTAAGATCCAGGGTTGAAGCCGAACCAGCCAATCCACAGAAGGAACACGCCGAGCGTTCCGAGCACAAGCGAGTGTCCCGGAATCGGGTTGGCCGTTCCGTCGTGGCGGTACTTGCCGATGCGCGGCCCGAGCGCGATGGCGCCGGCGAGGGCGATCCATCCACCGACCGAGTGCACTACGGTCGAACCTGCGAAATCGTGGAAGCCGAGCCGCTCCAGCCAACCCTGCGACGCTTCGCCCGCAAGACCGCCCCACATCCAATGTCCGCTCACGGGATAGACGAGCGCCGAAATCAGGACCGAATAGACGAGGTAGCTCTTGAACTCGATGCGCTCGGCGACCGCGCCAGAGACAATCGTCGCGGCTGTGGCGCAGAACATAGTCTGGAAAAAGAGGAACGTCCAATCCCAGACGCCTTCGCCCGTCGCGAGCGAAGGCATGCCGAGCCCTCCCCAGCCGAGCCACCCCGCCGCCTTCGTCACGCCAAACATCAGAGCAGCACCGAGGACGTAGAACGCGAGCGAGCCCGCCGCGAAGTCCATCAGGTTCTTCATCATGATATTGGCGGCGTTCTTCGCTCTCGTGAAGCCAGTCTCCACGAGCGCGAACCCTGCCTGCATCGTGAACACCAGTATGCCCGCGATGAGCGTCCACACCACGTTCAGATTCGTCTGCACTTCGGGTGCAGCAATAGTTGACGTATCCATTTCTTTTGCCTTTCAGCTTTTAAGTTTACCCTATCGCGGCCGGTCCGCGCTCTCCCGTGCGGATGCGTACGCACTCTTCCATCGGCAGAACAAAAATCTTGCCGTCGCCGATTTCGCCCGTGCGGGCGCCCTCGACAATCGCGGAGATCGTTTTCTCCACATACTCGTCGTTCACGCCAATCGCAAGGCGCAACTTCTTGTGAAGCGTCACTTCCTCTGTTGCGCCGCGGTACATGTGGAGGTACCCGCCCTGTTGTCCGCAACCGAGTGCGTTCGTCACGGACATCTTGTAGATCTCCAGAGCGCACAACGACTGCTTGACAGCGTTGAGGCGCTCTGGCTGAATGTATGCTATGATGAGTTTCATGATGACGAATCCATAGCAAACAGCGTGCCAACAATTCACATAAGCATTCCCGGGCCGCAACTATTACATTTTGTGTAAATTACCGCTCTCGGCCCTTATAAAAAAATGTAAAACCGACGCCCTCAAAAGGGGGATGCGATACTGCAATGCGGGCGAATAATCGCAAATATGCAGGCATTAGGCCTTGTGGCACGGCTTTTGCTGTAGTCTCTCACGTCGGTGGCGTATCGCGGTGATGCACCACCACAGAAAGGAAATAGTCAAGAGATGACGGAAGAGACAAAAGCGGCGACCGCCTTCGGCGCAGACGTGTTCGGCGAAGAGGCGATTAGGACATACCTCGGCAAGGAGACGGCACAGAAACTGCTCTCGACAATTCGCGAAGGCAAGCCGCTCGACCCTTCGATCGCCGGTGAAGTCGCCCACGGTATCCGGCACTGGGCGATGGATCGTGGCGCCACGCACTACACGCACTGGTTCCTGCCAATGACCGGCTCTACGGCGGAGAAGCACGATTCGTTCCTCGAACTGAAGGACGGCGAGCCGGTGATGCAGTTCAGCGGCAAGAACCTGATCGTGGGCGAGCCGGACGCCTCGAGCTTCCCGTCCGGCGGCATCCGCTCGACATTCGAAGCGCGCGGCTACACTGCATGGGATCCGACCAGCCCCGCATTCATCAAACGCCACTCCAACGGCGCCACGCTCTGCATCCCCACGGCATTCTGCGCATACACTGGCGAAGCGCTCGACAAAAAGACTCCCCTTCTCAGGTCCATGCAGGCGCTCGACAAGTCGGTGAAGAAACTCATGCGCCTCTTTGCGCGTCCCGATGCACACGTCGCCTGCACGCTTGGCGCCGAGCAGGAATACTTCCTCGTCGACAAGGATTATTGGAAGAAGCGTCCCGACCTTGTCCTGACAGGCAGGACGCTCTTTGGCGCGCCCTCTGCAAAGGGGCAGCAACTCGAGGACCACTACTTCGGCGCGATTCCCGACCGCGTTCTCTCGTTCATGAACGATGTGGAGCGCGAACTCTGGAAGCTCGGCATCCCCGCCAAAACGCGGCACAACGAGGTGGCCCCCGCGCAATTCGAACTCGCCCCGCAATTCGAAGAACTCAACCTCGCAAGCGATCACAACATGCTCGTGATGGACACGCTGCGCAGCATGGCCGAGAAGCACGGCATGAAGTGCCTGCTGCACGAGAAGCCGTACGCGCTCGTCAACGGTTCCGGCAAACACAACAACTGGGCGGTGGCCTACGGCGGAAAGAACCTCCTCGATCCCGGCGTCAATCCGCATGAAAACGCCGTCTTCCTGACGATGCTCATCGCCGTCATCGAAGCGGTCGACAAGCACGCCGACCTGCTGAGGGCATCCGTCGCCGGCGCCGGCAACGACCACCGCCTCGGCGCGAACGAAGCGCCGCCCGCCGTCATATCCATCTACGTCGGCGAGCAGCTCGCGGAAGTTCTCGACTCCATCGCCGGAGAGCCGGGCGCAAAACACCAATCGCAGGGCGTCATGAAAATCGGCGTGGACACGCTCCCGCCCATTCCAAGAGACGCGACCGACCGCAACCGCACCTCGCCGTTCGCATTCACCGGCAACAAGTTCGAGTTCCGCGCACCGGGCTCAAGCGTCTGCTGCTCCGGCCCGATGACCGTGCTGAACACGATTGTGGCGGAGGCAGTGGAACGCATCGCCGACGAATTGGAAGCCAGCGGAACGTGCGGCAAGGCAAAGCCCGGCGAGCACACAGCCGCATTCCACGAAGCGCTCCAGAGCATCCTGCAATCTTCACTCAAGGCGCACAGGCGCGTCGTATTCAACGGCAACGGCTACGAGACCGACTGGCCGGTCGAGGCGGAAAAGCGAGGCCTGCCGAACGCGCCGGACACGCCATCCGCACTCGCCGCGCTCGCGTCGGACGCGAACGCCGCGCTCTTCGAGAAGTACGGTGTGATGACAAAGCGCGAGCTCGCAAGCCGGCACGAAATCTTCCTCGAAGAATACACTAAGAAGGTTCGCATCGAGGGAACGTGCGCACGCGACATCGCATCCGAAATGGTGCTGGGCGCCGCGAGAGCCGAATACCTCGAAACCGCCAAGGCGCTCGAGGCGGCCGCAGGGCTCGGCGTCAGCGCAGGCACGTCCGCACTCGGCAAGCGGCTCGCGGAGCTTGGCAACGGCCTTGACGCGCTCGTGAACGGCATCGGCAAACTCGACGCCGCTCTCGACGCCGGCGACTCCGCCGCGATCCTAGCCGCGATGAACGCCTTGCGCTCCGTCGTCGATTCGCTCGAGCGTTGCGTCCCGGCCGATCGCTGGCCTCTCCCGAAATACCGCGACATGCTGTTTCTGTATTGAGAGAAGTCCCATGCCCTAGATCCAAAGTCCTGGATGTTCTAGAAATCCTAGATGATCTAGACGTTCTCGGCTTTTCAACTACGGTCGCACAGAACCTAGGACTATAGAAGCGGCAACAAATAATATTGATTTTTATCGCAGAGACGCGGAGACGCGGAGTACGCAGAAAATGTAATAATTACAAGGTTTTTTGATAACTCCCGGGTCTCTGCGGCTCTGCGCTTCTGCGATAAAAATCAACCTTAATATTTGCCGGAGCAATAAAAGACATTTCGGCAAAAGCGATGTCTGACGAAATAAAGCACGAATGCGCCGTGGCGATGGTGGTGCTGCGGCATGCGCCTGAGAGCGGGGGCGACTTTGGCGGCACCAAGCTCTCTCTGCTCCTTGAAAAGCAGCACAACCGCGGCCAGGACGGCGCGGGGGCGGCGATTCTCCGCTCCACCCCGGTGCCTGGAGAACCGGCGTACTGGCTCGCGAAGTCGGCTTCCGCCACCCCGCTCGCCGATCTTCTGGGCGCAATCGCCAAAAGGCCGAGGAACAGCGAGCGGGTGTTCCTCGGCCATCTGCGCTACGCCACCTTCGGAAAGAACGAGGTGGCGTTTTGCCATCCTTTCGTCCATGAATCGAGCGAATTGAACCACACCCTGCTTCTCGCAGGCAACTTCAATCTCACAAACGCAACGGAACTCTTCAAAGCCTACCAGGCGGCTGGCGAATTCCCTACATGCCGGGCGGACGGATATCTCGTCACCGAACTCGTCGCGCACGAATTGTCAAAGGGAATTACCGAAGCGCTCGCGTCGGCGTTGTCGGCGGCGGACGGCGCGTGGACGCTATGCGGCGCGACAGGCGACGGATGGGCGTTTGCGACGCGCGACAAGTTCGGCATACGCCCGGGCTGGTATTATGTGGATGACGACGTGGTGGCAGTCGCAAGCGAACGCCCGGCGATCCAAGCGGCGTTCGACGTCCGCCCGGAGGACGTCAAAGAATTGCCGCCGGGTTCAGCGCTTGTCGTTTCTCCCGATGGAAGCATCGAAATGGTCGCGCTCGATCCCATGTCGGCGCGACAAACGCGCACTTCCCATTGTTCGTTCGAGCGTTTGTATTTCTCGCGCGCCAACGATTGCGACATCCACCGCGAACGCAAAGCGCTTGGCGCAACGCTTGTTCCATCCATAATGAAGGCGGCCGATGCGCCGTTGAAGCGAATCTTTTTCAGCTACATCCCGAACTCGGCGCGCATCGCCTTCCACGGTCTCTTGGAACGCCTCTTCGAAGAACGCGGCCCAATACGTTTCGGCGAAGCGATCGTGAAGGACGCCAAGTTCCGCACGTTCATAGCCGACGCCGCCGCGAGGCGCGAGTTCTACAAACACGTCTACGACGTCACATACGGTCTTGTCGGGCCGGAGGATACGCTTGTGGTGTTGGACGATTCAATCGTTCGCGGCAATACGATGAAAAATGCAATCCTGCCCATGCTCGACAGACTCGGCCCGAAACGCATCGTCATCGCATCTTCTGCGCCGCCTATCCGCTACCCGGACTGCTACGGCATCGACATGAGCACGCTTGGCGAACTCGTCGCTTTCAAAGCGCTCGTGAATCTCTTGGGCGAGAGCGCGGAATGCGAACTCAAGCGAGCGCCGTTGGACTCACTCTACGCCCGCTTCCCGGAAGAGCGGCATAGCGCCGAAATTGCACGTCTGCTCGCGCCGCCCGGTATGAAGGCGGAGGTCAAGGTCGTATACCAGAATGTCGAGGATTTGCACAGATGCCTCGGCGAGAATGTCGGCGACTGGTATTTTACAGGACGCTACCCCACGCCGGGCGGATACAGGATCCTAGGCAAGGCGGTTGAAAACTATTTGCAAAGAAAAACGGAAAGGTCGTATTGATGGACTATGAAGAAAAATGGAGGCGTGAGCGCGAAAGAAGCGCGTTCCTGGCGCTGGAGGACGGGACGATTTTCCGCGGCGTCGCGTTCGGAGCCGAGAGGGACGCGGTTGGCGAAGTCGTTTTCAACACCGGCATGTGCGGCTACCAGGAGATTCTCACCGATCCCTCGTACGCCGGGCAGTTCGTCACGCTCACTTCTGCCGAGATTGGCAACTACGGCGTCAACTGCGGCGACGCAGAATCGCGCGGACTCTTTCTCTCCGGCCTTGTCATCAACGACTTAACCGGGCCAAGCAACTGGCGCAGCGAGAAAAGTCTCGACGAATATCTCAAGGAGAACAACATCCCCGGCATCTACGGCATCGACACGCGCGCTCTCACGCTCCATATTCGAGAGCATGGAAACCAAAAAGCGTATCTCTCGATCTGCGCCGCGCTCGATCGTGGCGATGCAATTGCGAGGGCGCTTGAATGGGATGGCCTGGACGCCCGAGACTACGCCGCGAAAGTATCATGCCAGAGGCCGTATGTCTTTTCCTCGGCGACAGCGGAAAAACGCGCAAAATTCCATGTTGTCTGCTACGATTTCGGGGTGAAGACGAACATCCTGCGCTCGCTCGCGGAATGGGCGGCCGTGACGGTCGTTCCGGCGGCGACGAGCGCGGATGAGGTACTTGCCATGAAGCCGGACGGCGTGTTCCTCTCGAACGGCCCCGGGGATCCTGCCGCCATAGCCTATGCGGTCGAGAACATCCGTAAATTGCTGGGACGGACGCCGCTCATGGGAATTTGCCTCGGGCATCAACTCCTCGCGCTCGCATGCGGCGCGAAGACGGCGCGGCTCAAGTTCGGCCACCACGGCTGCAACCATCCCGTGAAGAATCTCTCCACGGGCAGAATCGAGATCACAAGCCAGAACCACAATTTCGCCGTCGTGCCCGAATCGCTTCCCGCGTGCCTTGAAACTACGCATGTAAACCTCAACGACGGAACAATCGAGGGCATACGCCACAAGACGCTGCCTGCGTTTTCGGTTCAGTATCATCCCGAATCCTGTCCAGGACCGCATGATTCGCAATATCTATTCGATGAATTCAAGAAGAATTTTTGATTTTTCGATTTTCAACACTACCAAGCAATAGTTTTTTATCGCAGAGACGCAGAGATGCAGAGTTTCCAAGAGTTTTTCGCATTTTTCATGAGACGTCAAATCAACACACTCTTTAGCCAAAATGAAAGAACTATGCGCTGTGCATATGAAATAACACCAACAAAATCCATAATCTCTGCGACTCTGCGTCTCTGCGATAAAAATCTATT
>DFGB01000022.1:0-11464 GCA_002371135.1 Verrucomicrobia bacterium UBA3761
CGACAGGCAAACACCTGCTTCTCACATCGATTCCGCGCCCCTTCCGGTTCAGGACCGCTGAAAAGCGCATCGCAAAAAGCCCCGCTCGTCGAAGCGAGGCTTTTTTGTTTTTTTTCTTCACTTTTCCTATTGCCAAACCGCCGTGCAATATGATAAAATATATATGTTTTTGAACTAACAGGAATATCCAGATGGCGAAGGAAGAAGACCAGGCGATCGAGGTGACGGGTGTGGTCACCAAGGTTCTGCCTGCCACAATGTATAAGGTACAACTCGAAAACGGCCATGAAGTTCTCGCGCACATCTCCGGAAAGATGCGCAAGTTCTTCATCAAAATCGCTATCGGCGACAAGGTGACGGTCGAGATTTCGCCATACGATCTCGGCAAGGGACGCATCACGTACCGCCACAAGGTCTGATTATAGACCGCCTTCCTCCATTCATTCCAATTTCAAACGAAAGGATAAAACTCCATGTCAGGTCACAGCCACTGGGCGACAATCAAGCGCGCGAAAGGCGCGGCAGACGCGAAGAAGGGCAAAATCTTCTCGAAGCTCGGCAAAGAAATCACGATCGTAGTAAAGGCCAAGGGCGGGAACCCTGATAACAACCCGACTCTTCGTACGCTCATCGCCAAGGCGAAAGCTGCGCAGATGCCTAACGACAACATCGATCGCGCCATCAAGAAGGGCACTGGCGAACTCGAGTCCGCTGCACTCGTGGACGCCCAGTATGAAGGTATCAAGGGCGGCGTCGCGGTCGTCGTGAACGTTCTCACCGACAACAAGAACCGCGCTGCGGCTGAAATCGGCAACGTCTTCAAGAAGAACGGCCTTGAATTCGCCAAGCAGGGTTCTGCCACGCGTCTTTTCGAGCGCAAGGGGCAGATCATGATTCCTGCGGCCGACGGCGTGGATGAAGACAGCGTGATGATGCTCGCTCTCGACGCCGGCGCCGAGGATGTCATCTCCGAAGATGGCGGCTTCACCGTCAAGTGCCCGCCGAACGATTTCACGACCGTCCTTGAAGCGATCAAGGCAGGCGGCATCAACGTCGATGAAGAGAACTCGTCCGTCGGGCTCGTACCCACGATGACGAACCCTGTCTCCGACGTCGCCCAGGCCAAGGCTATCAACAAGTTCGTCGAAATGCTCGAAGACCTCGAGGACGTCCAGGACGTCTACACGAACATGGAGACGACCGACGAAGTCGACGCCGCTCTCGACGCCGAGGGCTGAGCCGCATCTTTGAAACACCACTGTAAATCCACATCCTATGAAACTTGAGCACGTAGCGTTGGACGTTCCGGATTCCGAAGCCTTCATCGAATGGTGGATTGCCAATCTTGGATTCCGCCGTTCGGCCCCCAAGTCCGGGTTCATCATGGACGATTCAGGGACGATGGGCCTTGAGATCTATCGCACGGGCGAAACGCCCGCGGCGCCGGATTACAAGGCGATGAATTCAATGACGCTCCATGTGGCGTTTGTTTCCGACGATGTGAAAGCGGATGTAGACCGTCTGGTCGCCGCGGGTGCTACGCTAGAGCAGCTCAAGCTCGACAACCCCGCCTTCCATATGGCGATTTTGCGCGATCCGTGGGGCGTTGCCATCCAGCTTTGCCGCCGTGCGAATTCAATTTTCATCAAGTAGGAGATTGCACGTCTCCATATGACGTCACATCAGGGGCGGCGCATTCCGCGTCGTCCCTTGTTTTTTGAAAAGCCATGTTGAACAACCAGCCATCGCTGTTTCACGATCCGCAGGAGCAATCCCTGTCGGAACCCGTGCACCTTGGCGCGAAGACGCGAGTGAACCTCGGCAGTTTCTACACGCCGGCGAGGTATGTGGATGCTGTCGGCGAGTGGCTTGTGAAGCATGGTGTCGGCGATGGATGGACGATTGCGGACCTTTCCTGCGGATATGGCGCGTTTTTCAGATTGGCGGCGGATCCCCGCCTTGCCAAGTGCAGATACGTCGGCAACGATATTGATGCGCTCGCGCTCGAAAAAGCGGCCTACGTGTTTCCTTTCGTGGCATTCTCGCGCAAAAACGCGCTCGTTGGCGTCGAACGCGAGAAGTTTGGCATTGGCAAAGGGGAGAAGCTCGTTGTCGTGGGCAATCCCCCGTACAATGATATCACGTCGCAGGCCAAACAGAAAATAAAGGCGGAAATAATGCCGGTCGACGTCGACCTGAAGGCGCGTGATGTCGGGATGTCGTCTCTTTTGGCATATGAACGCCTGCGCGCCGATTTCGTCGCCGTTCTCCACCCGCTTTCGTACTTG
This sequence comes from Verrucomicrobia bacterium UBA3761, assembly GCA_002371135.1. Taxonomy (GTDB): domain Bacteria; phylum Verrucomicrobiota; class Kiritimatiellia; order RFP12; family UBA1067; genus UBA1067. Next base: position 2,289 of record DFGB01000022.1, read on the forward strand.
GTCAAAAAGTCGAATTTCGACGCGTGCAGGAGATTCTTCGGCAACTACGAAATGCTGGAGAACCTGGTGTTCCCGAGCTCTGAGTTCGCAGGGACGTCCCGGAAGTCCGTTTTTCCCGTCGTAGTCGGGCTGTATAAACGCAAGGAAGGCGTCGGGATGTCCTTCGACGATGCCGCCCGGACTGTGTTCAAGACGGTGGAAGGAGATTCATTCTCGCTCTCGCAATACGAATTCATAACGGCGAAAATCGCGAAATACCCGACCCGCAGGCGCTACAAGCCGGAACTGCTCTTCTATACGATTCGCGACGTCAACGCGCTGAAGCGCAGCAAGACGTTTCTTCCCCGCCGGATGCCAAACGCGGTCGACGTAGACCCGGCCAAACTCGCCTACTACTGCTATATCGATGCATTCAAGCGCTATGCACGTACGCCATATTGGATGGGCAATTTGGATATTCCGTACGACCCGGAGGCTTTTGCGCGCAGCCGCGACGACATGCTTGACGTCGCCATGTACAACAACCCCGCAGTGTTCGGCCGGCGCGATCTGCCCTCGCCGGAGTCGTTCGAGCGGATGAGGACTGCGATTGCCGGATGCCTGCCGCAATTCAATTAGCAGGAGAGCCGTTCATGCCATACGCATTGGAGCCATTGCTTGACATCCGTGTGATGAGGGAGGACCGCGCATCGGCCGCGCTTACCGCCGCGCGTCAGGCCGCCGCCGCCGCCGCAGACGCGGTCGATGCACGCAAGGCGGAACTGGAGAAATTCGAGGCGTCGAAGGACGAGCGCCGCGATCGGATTTACGATACAATATTGGGCCGTCCCGTCAACAGGGACCAGATCGACCTCGCCCTCGAAGGCGTCGCGAGAATCGATCAGGAAGGCGCAATACGCCTCGACAACGTCAGACAGGCGGAGAACGAACTGAAGAAGAAAGAAGAAGCCGTCGAAACGGCGAGGGCGGGATTTTTCGAAGCGACGAAGAACAGAATGAAAATTGGCGAGCACAAAGCGGTCTGGCAGGAGATCGAGGCAAAAGAAGCCGAAGCGCAAAGCGACATGGAACTCGAGGATTTTACTGCAAGGAAACTGGAGATTTGAACCTTGGATATCCGAATTCCAGGAAGGGCGGCCGGCATGCCGGCGCACAGGGCCGCGAGGGTGCTTTTCCCCTTGCCGGACGTGCGGTCGCTTTCTCCGATAAAGATTCCCGATTCGTTCATCAAAAAGACCGCATCTCTTTCCGGCGCCGAAGTCGCCGAATTGAGAGAGAAGTTGAACGAGGTGATTTTGCAGATCTCGCGCTCGATGTGCGAAACAGGCAATGGCGGCGCTTGCGACGATTCCCGCGCCGCGAAGTCGATATTCGATGCGATTCTTGCCGATCCTTCGCTTGCGGACGGCGATGGAATGCTTGTGATCCGTTTGACACAATCGGTTTTGGGCGGGTCGGAGATTTGCATCGTCGCGAAGGGCGGAGTGTTCGAAGTAGAGATATACCCCGCCAACCAGAAGGTGGCGGAACGCATCGCGCAATCTGTTGCCGACCTTGAGCAGAGGCTGTGGAGGTGTCTTGTCTCGATGCCGAATTTCAGAAGGCTTTCAGTGACAGTAAAGAAAAACGAGGAGCGTAAAAAATGAATGCGTTGGAGAAATTGTCGTTGCTGCCGCAGTTTGGCCGGGCAGACGCAGGGACTCTTCTCGCCATGCCGGCATGGGCGGCGGCGTGCAGGATAGGCGAGACGCAATGCGTCATGAAACTCGACGCGCCGGTATGCGCAGATCCTGTCAGGCTCGCGATAAAACTTGGCGACGAGGACCATGTCCTGGAACTGGCGGACACGGAATATTTCGCCAATCTGCATTCGGTGTGGGGCGCTCGCAGCGAAATGCCGCAGGCGATTCTCCTCGCGCTGATCGAGAAGGATTGCGGAGCGTTCTTCCAGATGCTCGAAAACACGATGCGCCGCGAATTGAAGATAAAAGGCCTCGCGGAGGAAGGCGCGGCAGAGAGCGGCGGCCGGAAACTCCATGTGAACGTATATGAGCAGGATCGCGTTATTCTTTCGTTCGCCATCGACGTCTCCGATGCCATGATCGAGACTCTTGGCGTTCTGCGCAATATAGATGCATCCCATCCGGAAGTTCGCGGGATGCAACTGCCGTGCGAGGTGCAATATGCGGCGTTCACGTTGCCGCAGGAAGATCTTGCGGATTATGCCGCGGGCGATGCGCTGTTGATGCCGGAGGCGATGAACATGAAGCCGCTGGCGGTCGTCGCCGGGGCGCTTTCGGTCTCAGGCGAAGGGCAGGTGCTCGCATGGAAGGATGAAGGGCTCGTTCGCGTCGTCGGCGCGGAAGAGGCGATGATATCGCTTGGCGACATATTGGACGAAAAGCCGTTCGAGGTCGCGGAAATCGCACCGCTCGCGCCGCTCAAACTCGTTCGCGGCGGCATCGTAATCGCCGCCGGGCGCTATGAAATCGTAGGCGAACAGGGGGCGATGGTGAAGGGTTGAAGAAAATCGGCAAACTTCCAGAACATAACGTTTGTTTAACCACGGTTTTTTTCGAATATGCTATAATATGCGCCGTAATCACCCGCGAGGGTGGACAAACGAAAAAGAAAGGAAACCTCGAATGAAAAAACTTATGATCATCGCGGCGATTGCCGTAGCTGGATTCGCCTTCGCGCAGGAAGCCGGCGTCCCGCCGCCTCCTCCGCCCGCTGAAGCTCCCGCGGCCGCCTGCGAGTGCGCCAAAGCGCCTGAAGCAGCGCCAAAATGCCCCTGCGGCGCCGAGAAGAAATGCGGCCCGAAACCCGAGTGCGCCGGAAAGTCCGGCTGCGAGCGCAGGGGCGGCGAATTCCGCGGTCCTCGCCATCATGGGCAACATGGAATGCGTCATGGAATGGGCGGCAAGCCTCGCTTCCAGAAGTGCAACTGCTGCCCTGAATGCAAGGGCTTCATCATGCTCCCGCCTGAATGCGGTTGCGGTCCCAAGGACTCGCCCGAGGGCAAGGGATGCCCCTGCGGCAAGGGCCCTCAGTGCGACTGCCCCAAGCCGGATGCTCCCGCCCCCGCCCCCGCCCCCGCGCCTGCGGCTGAATAAGGTGTGAATTGATAAGCCCGAGGCCGGAGTTTCAATGCCGGTCTCGGACTTTCCGGTGTACTTATGCCTCGCGCGGTCAGAATATATTTGTTGGCTGTGGCGCTGCCTGCCGTGCTGTTGGTGGCGCTGGGAATCCGGCTCGTCGTGCTGGAGGGGGGCAGGTCGCGCGAGGCGGCGGTCACGGCGCTGAACAAACAGGCGAAGAGAGTTGCGCGTCAAATAAAGGCAGAGCTGAATGCCTGCCCTGAAAAACGCAGATGCGGGGATGTCCGCCATCGCGAGTCGCCGCCGGACAAACGTCCTCGAAGTTGGTGGAAGCCGCGCCGTTCGCCGGAATGCGCCCATCATGCCATCCCGGCGCCTTATAGAATACTCATCGAGAAGGTCATAGCCGCGCAGGCTGTCGCGGGCGTAGTCGAAGTGCGTCATGGATGCGGATGCGTCGTGGCGGGCGGTCCTGCCAGAATAACCGGCAAGATATACGGCAAGGCGGATTTGCGCCCGTATCTGCACGACTACATCGTCTGCGTGGCTCCGCGCGGCGGCGACGCCGAGGTCGCTCTTGGCGTGAGAATGCAGATCGCCGTCTCTACGATACTTTTCATTTTGATGTGCGCGGGACTCTCGGCCGGCATTGCGATTCTGGTGAAGGATGCCAGGAAGGCGCGCGAAGAAGTCCGCAAGAAGACCGATTTTCTTTCCAACGTCTCGCACGAACTCAAGACCCCGCTCACGAGCATCACGCTGTTCTCCGAAATGCTCTCGTCCGGCGCCCTCGACGCGGCGGCGATGCAAAAAGCGGCTTCGACCATTGCGGCGGAATCAAAGCGTCTTGCGCGCCATATAGATAGTCTCCTCGAATACGCACGGCTGGAGCGCGGGGCAAGGAAATTTTCAATCCAAGAAGTCGAGCTTGACGAGATCGTCCGCGCCGCCGCCGAAGCGTTCGCGCCTTCGTTCCCGAATGGGCTTGAAGTGGAATGCGCCGGCGCTCGCGTAAAAGCCGACAGGGAGGCGCTCAGGCGGATTGTCGACTGCCTCCTTGAGAATGCGGCGAAGTACGCCGCATCCGAGACTCCTGTGAAGATGTGCGCAACGGATGGAGTGCTTGTCGTGGAAGATTCCGGTCCTGGCATGTCCAGCGACGAGGCGAAGCACGCGTTTGAACGTTTCTGGCGCGCCGACAATTCCGTGACGCGCTCCACCGGCGGCGCCGGACTCGGGCTTGCAATCGCCCGCGAACTTGCGCACGGCATGGGCGCGGAGCTGTCGCTCGAACACGTGAAACCGCATGGTTGCAGATTCAAAATCACCTTTGCCCATGGCCGAGATACTTGTAGCAGATGACGACGCCGCGATCAGAAGCGCGCTTGAAATGTTCTTCCAGAGCGAACACCACGCCGTGCGCCTTGCGCGCGACGGCATCGAGGCGTTGGACGAGTGGCGTCGCAAGCGCCCGAATCTTGTCATCCTCGATGTCATGATGCCGGGAAAATCCGGGTGGGACGTGGCCAAGGAAATCCGCGCCACGGATCCGCTCCTGCCGGTGATAATGCTCACGGCGAAAGGCGCCGACAGCGACAAGGCGATCGGACTCGATTCCGGCGCCGACGACTACATCGTCAAGCCGTTTTCTCTCATTGAATTCCGTGCGCGGGTGAATGCCGCGCTGAGAAGGGCCAAGGCGTTTGAAACAGGCGGCACAGGACTCGAGGCCAAGATAGGCGTCTATACGGTGCGGCGCGATACTCACACACTCGTCGGGCCGGACGGCTGCGAACAGGATTTGACTCGGCTTGAGACGGCGCTCCTCTGCTATCTTGCGGCGCGCGCCGGGGAGACGGTCTCCAAGGAGGATATGTTCCTCGCTTGCTGGCCGGAAGGGCACAGGCCAATCTCGCGGACGCTCGATGTATTCATGAGCGCGCTGAGGAAAAAACTACCCCTATCCCCCGACGCCATAAAAACGGTGCGGGGGATAGGGTACAAACTGGTCGAGGGCTGACCGGAAGCGTCACTCGTTGGCGGTCGCGAGGGAGAAATTCCAGACTCCCGCGCCGCGGCATGTATCGATTACGGCTACGAGATTTTCGTAGCTCGTCTCCTTGTCAGCGCGGATGATGACGGCTTGTCCGGGATAGAACTTCGCAATCTTCGAGAGCTTGTCGCCCAGTTGCGAGAGCGTTATATCCGCGCCGTTGACGCGGACGGAACCGTCCTTCGCAATATTTGCGATGATCTCGCCGGGGAGGCGATCCGGCTCGTCGGCGCTGGAGGCCGAGGGGAGCTGGATCGAGATTTCAGATTCCCACTGGGAGAACACGCTCGCCGTGACGAAGAAACACAGCAACAGGAATATGACATCCAGCATGCTTGTCAAGGCGAACACAGGGGCCTTGGGGCGGCGGTCAAGCGGAAATTTCATCTGCTTTCTCCTCGAGCTCGGCGATGCGTTTTGCCGCGCGGCGGCGGAAGAATGCGTGGAAAACGAGCGCCGGGATGGCGACGGCGAGACCGAAGATCGTGGTGACGATCGCCTGGGAGACGCCTTGCGCGAGGACGACCGGTTTTGCGCCGGCGGTGACATCGGCCGCGATGCCGCCGAACGCCTGGAACATGCCGAGCACCGTGCCGAGGAGGCCTACGAGCGGGGCTATGGCGGCGATGTCGGCGAGCCAGTCGACCGCGGCGTAGAGCGCGGTTGCGATGCGCCCGCCCTCGGCTGCGGGGTCGCTCGCCGCCTTGATGCGGGCGAGTCCGTCCGGGAGCACCGCGCCCCTGCGCTGCGAAATCCACAGGTAGAGGATCGTCGCAAGTTCCATTACAGAGAAGAACGCCAGCACCCACATCAAGTGGCCGCCGTATTTCCACGCCGTTTCGAATGTAATCGTGTTCATTTTCGTTTAGCTTAGTGTCTGAAAGAGCGTTGTCCGGTGAAGACCATCGCGACTCCTGCGTCGTTGCAGCAGTCGATCACGTCCCAGTCGCGGATTGCGCCGCCGGGCTGGACGATCGAAGTGATGCCTTCGCGGATGCCGACTTCCGCTCCGTCGCGGAAGGGGAAGAACGCGTCGGAAACCATTGCGCAGCCGGGGAGGCCGCCTTTTTCGGCGCGCGTCTGTTCCATTATCTCCGCCTGCTTCCTGGCGCCGTCTTCTTCGCCGAACGCGAGGCGCAAATCGTTGAAGGGCTTTGCATATTTTTCCCACGCGATCCAGTCGGCATGCTTGGTGTATGCCTTGTCGCGGGCGATTTCGGCCACGCCCACGCGGTCTTGTTCGCCCGTGCCGATGCCGACCGTGGCGCCGTCCTTCACGTAGAGGACGGAGTTGGAGGTGACGCCGGCTTCGACGAGCCAGCCGAATACGAGGTCTTCGTATTCCTTTGCGGTAGGCAGACGCGCGATTTTGTATTCCTTGTAGGAGACTTCGCCAGTCGCCTTGTCGGTGATTTTGCGGTTGCAGTAGGCCGGCATGAAGTCTTCCGGCTTCCTGGCGTTGGCCGAGAAGGAGGTCTGCACGACGATGCCGCCGTCGATGAGCGATTTGAAGTCGATAACATGCTTGGCGACGAAATCCTGCAGGCGCGACATGTTGCGGATGCGCAGGACGCGGAGATTCTTCTTTGTCGCGAAAAGATCCATCACGCCGGGCTTGAAATCCGGCGCCACGACGACCTCGGCGTAGTTCTCGACGATCAGCTTCGCCGTTTCAAGGTCGCATTCGCGATTGAGGGCGATTGCGCCGCCGAATGCAGCGAGCCTGTCCGCCTTGTTCGCGCGGAAGTAGGCTTCCGCGAGCGTAGAGCCGGTTGCGACGCCGCATGGGTTGTTGTGCTTGACGATCACCGCGGTGGGCTTTTCCATCAAATAGCGCAGGATGTTGAGCGCATTGTCGGAGTCGGTGATGTTGGTCTTCCCGGGATGCTTGCCGGACTGGAGAAGCTCCGGCAGCGAGGCCAGTGAATTGCCGCTCTGGACCATTTCGACGTCGCCGAGGGCGAGATTGCCGCCCACGAGTTTGTAGAGCGCCGCTTCCTGCCCGGGGTTCTCGCCGTAGCGCAGTCCCTTCCTCTCGCCTGCGATATCCCACAGCACTTTTTCGTATCGCATGGTCGTGCGCTTATCGCCGTCGATGAAGGAAATTTCCATCTCTGGGGCGAAGCGATCTTGTTCGATCGTCTTGTACGCTTCTTTGAGGTCTTTCATGGTGCGTATTTTACCAAAAAAGCGTGGCGGGGGTCAAGTGGCAAGGATTCCAATCGCGCCACGTTTAAGTTCGCGTTGCCACGTGGCATGCGCCAGAAGAGTACAGCCTTGTGAACTGCCTGATGGATATGGTGGTTGAACTGTTGACATATGCGTTCAACGTCCTTGCGAGAATTTCGCGCATTTCTTGCGTCGGGTGTTGCCCTGCGCTCTTTTTTATGGTATACTTTCTCTTGCTCATGACATCTGCTTTTCGTAATGGTTTTTGAGGCACTACCATTATACACGATTTGACAGATGTCGTGGGCGTTTTTTTCGGCGGCGGCCACCCCCTAGGGGGTGGTTTGGCTTCTCTTTTGTCTTCGTCGATCCCCATGGTCTTCCTTTCTTTTTGGGTGGCTCATTAGATTTTACCATTTTGGGTCCCCGAAAATTTCGCTCGTCCCCCTTGCGCCGAAAGGGCGAATATGGTAAACTATTTGCGGGTTTTTGGAAAGACATAGTATCATGTCAGGCGCAATGATAGCGAAAACGTTATTGGACAAGCGTGGCGGCGCGTCGAAAGCGCGTCGCAGATATGTGTCTGTCATGAAGCCGGAGTACCTCGCGGAGATAAAGCGCATGCGACTGATGGATGACACTTTCATGTCGAAGTGCCTGGAAAATGCGCCGGAGTGCATAGAATTGATACATGTGCGAAACAATGGAAAAAATCAAAGCCAAGGGCATTGTCGAGGGCGAGGCTCGCGGCAAGCGTGAGACCATGCTTGCGACGGCGAAGCGGTTGCTTGCCAACGGAAAGCTCATGCTACAATATTACGCACTGTGCATAGTCTCGATATAACTCACATGCCCAAAATAACCACTCTGCGGAGGTGTGGTGTCCCATGCGCTGCTCTGCTTGTGCATGCACCTTCTTTTCTCGCGTGCCTCGCCGCTGCCGCTATCCTGCTCTTTGCGCTGCCGTGCTTTGCGGAGACTGTGCGCACCATGTCCGACATGCGCCTATGGATGACGGTAGACGATCGATCTGCGCCCCTTTGCTGGTCATGGAACGACGATGCGGATTCCGCGACGCTTCTCTTTTCCAACAGAATCACCGCAGTCGTCTCAACGGTCAATGTCGCGCGTGGCGCCGAGGAGACGCGCGGATCCTGCGTTCAGCCTTCGCAGGACCGAGAGACGATTGTGGACGTGTCGCTCGTGCAGAAGGCGGGCGGCGCGGAAGTCTCGCGAGAGACGGCGACGCTCGCGTATGTCGACGGCGCGGGGGGAGGGCCGATAACCGTGCGCGCGAATCCGGGAACCCGGGAATGGGAACGGGTCCGCGATCCGCGTGTGTATGCGATTGACCCTGCATGGCGAGGTGAATCCGGCGAGTCGGGCTACGACATCGCCTGGCCGGTAAACTTAGGATTGATGATCATCCTCAGGTAGATGGCAAAGGAACGTAAAAGATGTATAAAGCGCTAACTGCATTGATTTTGTCCGTATCGTTTCCAGTGTTTGCGGAGACGGCGATTTCGCATATAGTTGTTAATCAGCGCTGGCCGTGGAGCGAGAAGGTGGATGTGGATTTTGTCCTTTCCGGCGAGACGAACGACGTGGAGGTGACGGCGACGTGGGATGCGCATCCCGCGCCGTACCGCCTCGGCACGCTCTTTTCCGTCGCGCCCGGACAGCGCCGCCTTACGTGGGATCCGGCCAGCTCGCCTTTCAGGGGACAGACACTCACGGGCTTCACCGTGTCCGTCTCGAATGCCGCCGCGTCCGCGCACAATTACATTGTCGTCGATCTCGTGAACGGCGGCTACGAGTTCATGGCGGAGCCGCCGTCTGGCGGCTGGACCGCC
>DFGB01000022.1:11530-13687 GCA_002371135.1 Verrucomicrobia bacterium UBA3761
CACAAGTCTTCGAAGATGGTCTTCAGGCGCATCCCCGCCGGAACGTACACGCTGGGCGAAGAGAAGGCGGCGTTTACCGATGTTTTCGGCCTTTCGGATTCCTCTGCAAACACATACGCCTCTCTCTGGAACCATCGCACAGTTACATTTACAAGTGACTTCTATGTGGGTGTTTTCAAGTACACCGAGGCGCAGCATGAATGTCTGAATTCCGGCACTGCAGGAACCAGCTTCAAGCCCAAGAAGGTTTCGTATGATTCCCTTCGCGGAGGACTGGACGCTGCAGATTGGCCAAGCAGAGGATATGTGGTCGGGTCGGATTCGGTTGTCGCGAAGTTGCGCGAAAAGGCAGGGGCGGGGCTTGTTGTCGATCTCTGCGAAGAGGAGCAATGGGAAGCCGCCGCACGCACAGGCATGACTACGATCTTGCCTAACGGTGTAACGGCGGCCGACAATTACGATTATTTCACCAACCGGCTCAGCGAAATCGCCGCTTGGTATGGGACCGTCGAAAGCGAAGAGGCTGCGGTTGGCCGCTTCGCCCCGAACAATTGGGGGCTCTATGACGTCGTCGGTCTTGTGGGCGAGTGGATGCTTGATACGGCGGTCAAGCAAGGTGGTAATAGCGCGCTTCCGAGAGCTGGCCTTGGCAATAGCACCGATCCGACGGGCGTGGATCTATCTGCATACAGCTCCGAGCAGAGAATTTTCCGGACGGCCTCGGCAAATTACGCAGATGTAGCCCTCTACAATATTATTCCTTGTAGTCGGAAAATGAAAGCTCACTCAGACGAGAGCTCATGCACCACGCGCTTCTGCATCCACCTCAAGCCCCTCGGCTCGCTTACGTTCGAGGGATTGTGATGCCTTCGGCCCGTCATATCCTCTTTGCGCTCTTTGCGTTCTTTGCGGCCAACACCGCGGCGAAAGCCGATGTAGTCATCGATCGCGGTTCGGAGATCGTCTTGCCGAATAACGCGGCGTATGCGACGCGGCTCGCGGCGGATGAGCTGAATTTCTTTTTGAAGGGCGTTCTCGGCGAGGCGTTGCCGGTCGTCGCGCAGCGGACGGAGGGAAAGACGGCGATTGTGTTGGGCGGAGCGCAAGACCGGGGCGGCCTTGCCACACCGCAAGAGCGCGACGGGTATGTCATCGAGGCGAATGGCGATGTCGTGCGCATCGTCGGAAACGACGATGACGTCTCTAATGTCGACGCCACGGCGGCGCTTCCGGACGAGGCGATTTGGCAGCCGTGCTTCAGACGCGGCACGCTTTTCGGCGTGTACGCGTTTCTCGAGCGTTTCGCCGGCGTGCGGATGTACTTCCCAGGCAAACTCGGAACATGCATTCCAAAAACGGAGCGCATCGTCGTGACAGAAGGGCGCATCGAGGAATCGCCTGCGTTTTCTGTGCGGCGCTTCGGCTATGCCGACGGACCTGTCTCCAAGGAGTTGTTGGGTGGTCCGGTAGGGCGCGATGCCCCCATCGCGCCGCAAATGAACGAAACCGATTTCAAGCGGCTCAACTGGTATCGGCTAAGAATGGAGACGTATCACCTTCGTTGCTGCCACGGCGCGAAGACGCATTGTCTCTCTCCGGAGACGTGGGACTCGCTGTACACCAACGCCTGCGCGGTCATAGCGGCCCTGCCGGCGGAGGCTCCCGTCTTTGACGCGATGCCGAAGGACGGCTTCACCTGGCTAAGGCATTGCCATTGCGACTGGTGCGAGCGGAATATCCCGTTTTCAAAAACCGACATCGGCTTTGCCTCCGACCTCGTATGGTGGCGCACCGCCGAACTTGCCAATCGCCTCAAGACGAAATTCCCGCATGCCCGCGTCTCGCAGATGTCGTATATTCCATACGTGCGAATCCCGACGAACGAAATCCCTGAGAATGTCGACGTCTTTGTAGCGCGGCGCGGTCCGTGGGCGGAGGGGTCGGCGATCGGCGCACGAGAGAAGGGCGAAGTCGCCGCGTGGCACGACAAGCTCGGACGCAAGGTGTCGCTTTGGAACTATCCGGACAAGGTGGACTGCTGGAACCTCGAGATGAAGGACATCCCGCAGCTTGCGCCGCGCGCCTGGGCGAGCTACTACCGCGCCGTCGCGCCGCACGTCACCGGCGCGTTCGCGGAGAGCGAAAGCGACCGCTGGA
>DFGB01000022.1:13837-38671 GCA_002371135.1 Verrucomicrobia bacterium UBA3761
GAGGCGATTCTCGCCGAGCACCACCGCCTTATGTTCGGTTCTGCCGCAAAGGAGATGGCGGAGTTCTTCGATACGCTTGAGCAGTGCTGGATGAAAGTCGTCGCAAAGCCGTATGACACGCCGCTCGGACCAGGCGTATGCGAAGCTCCGACGGAGGAGGATCTACATACGAAGATATATTCGCCGGAGGTGCTGTCGCATCTCGCGTCCCTCGTCTCGTTGGCGTCGTCTAAGGTCGCAGAAGGGTCGATGGAAGCGCGTCGCATCGCGCTCTTCCGCCGCGAATACTTGGATCCCCTCTACGCAAGATTCCCTGTCCGTCCTTCTGTCCGCATTGGTCTTCTTGCCGACATCCACATTGGCGACGACAACGACAACTCCGACTTAAAGCGCGCATTGCGGATTTTCGACGCGAAAAAGGCAGATGCCGTGATCGCGGCAGGCGACTTGACCGACTTTGGCCTTCTTTCGGAACTCAAAGAGGTTGCCGCCGCATGGAACGAAGTGTTCCACGGTTCCCGCCGTTCGGACGGCGAACCGGTTGTCCGCCTTTTCCACTACGGCGACCACGATACTGCGCTCAACTTCAAGGTGCGCCAGCGCGAGGTGGTCGAGAAGGGGCGTTGGGCGGACTACATCCCGCACATCGGGCCAGACGTCGCCTGGGAGCGGGCGTTTGGCGAAAAGTTCGAGCCGGTCGTGCGCCGCACGGTGAAGGGATGCGAGTTTACGCTTGTGCATTTTTTGCCGTCGCCTGTCCCGTTCGCCTCGTCTGTCCCGTCCGTCCCGGTCGGTCGCAAACCGTGGCTTCACGTCTTTTCGCAGCACCGCGCGTATCGCGGGCTGTTTGCGCGGCCTGGCTGCGGCGACGAGATCTCATGGGACGACGGTGCGTCGCTCGCTTTCCTAACGGATATGCCGAATACTATCGCCGTGTGCGGACACGCCCACATTTCCGCCACCAATGCCACTTCGTTCGTGGTGGGAGGCGGTCGCGGGGCGACCGCCCTACCGGATGGCTTCGCCGTGATTGCGATACCATCGCTCTTATACCAGATCGAGACATGGCTGCCGAAGCCGAAGGGCGACCACGGTTCGCACCAGGCGCTTTTCATGATCGCCACGCCGGACGGCATCGCTGTCGAGCGCCTTGACGTGCGCACGGGTGCGAAGGTTGCCCCAGACATCGAATGGGGCATTCATAGTTCAAAACAGGCTTTGCGGCCTTTGTGATCTTTGCGGCTCAAAAATCCAGAGTAATCAAGATGAACAGTGACTTTCTTAAGAACTTTCACTACACGCCCGACGGGGCGACTACGCTTGCGGATGCGCTCTGCGGCTTTATAAAGGACGAAATCGCCTACGGGAGGCTCAAGGCGGGTGATACGATCCCGACGATCAAGGAGCTGTCGAAGGCGAGCGGACTCACCTTCCGCGTAGCGCGTGGCGTCGTGGAGCAGCTTGCGCGCGAAGGGTACGTGCGCTCGCGTCCGCGCGTCGGGACGGTTGTCCTTCCGCGCGACGCCACGGCGCTGCGCGGACGCATCCTCTTTGTCCTTCCCGACGTCGATGCGTGCAGCTACCATGTGACGATGATAGCCGACGCGCTCCGCCGCAGGCTGGGCGCCGCGGGATACGCGTTCTCCACTGTCATCTTCTCGCAGGACAGGCAGATAGGCCTTTCGTTCCTGAAGCACGAGCTCGTCCGCACTCCCGACGTTGCAATCGCTATCTACAGCACGAAGCCCGTCCGGAAGTGCCTGCGCGAGGCCGGAGTGAAGAGCGTGTTCATCTACGGCGACGAACCTGCCAAGGAGGAGGGGCGGTGGATCCGCTTTTCGGCGGAGGAAGCCATCGGGAACTTCGTCCAGCACTGCGTCCGCACCGGCGTAAAGCGCGTGCTGCAGGTGCGCTTTGACGGAAACGACACGCCGGACGCGAAGGGGGCGCTTGCGGAGAAGGGGATAAAGTCCGGGTGGCTGGCGGTCCCGCGCATGGACGAACTCGGACGCTACGAGGGCATCGAGCGCGCGGCCTACAATGCGTTCATGGACCTCCCGCGTTCCGCTTTGCCCGATGTCGTTCTCTTTTGGGACGATTTTGTCGCGCAGGGCGCGCTTACTGCGTTTCTCGAGCGAGGGCTGAAGATCCCGCACGACGTCAAGGTCGTGACGCTTTCGAACCGCGGGCTCGGCCCCGTATATTCCGAGGCCCTCACGCGCTTCGAGTGCGATGCTACGGAAACGGGCGAGAAGGTCGCCGCATACGTGCTTAGGCTCCTTGCGAAGGGCAGGACGCCGCCTCCGCCTGTAGTTTCGCCGCACTACGTATTCGGGCGGACGTTCCCGTACTAGCCCCCGCCTCATAGTTTTCCATTGCCACTTCCTCATTCCTCCACTCCCCCACTGTACCCATTTTGCCCATTTTGCCAAAATTAGCGCAACTCGGCACTTGTCTTAGGGAGTCAATATTTGGTATTATTTCGACAGAGGCATACTATGCACTTTGGAGAATAACACCATGATACATAAAATCCTCGGCCGCCTCGCGTCGGCCCGTTCGTTCGTATTCGCAGCGCTCGCGCTCGCGTTGTCAACCATGTCCGCTTCGGCGGAAAACGGCTTTATAGCCGACGACCCGCCTGAATCGACAAAGTCTTGGGCGGTAACAGTGGAATGCCAGACTGCCGAGGGGCTATTCCAGAGAAAATGCGAGCAGCTTGATGAGTACTCGTATACTCTCAGGGATAGTTGGTACTGTGTCCAAGGCAATGTGACTATTGGTACTCTCACGGTTAACGGCAAGGCCAGCTTGGTGCTTTGTGATGGCGCAACGTTGACGGTTGGAAGCGACTGGGATCCCGGAATCCAGCTAACCCAAGGCAATACGCTGACGATCTACGGCCAGAGCGGCGGCACGGGCGTGCTTATTGCCAATGGTGGTAGTAGCTGTGCCGGAATCGGCGGTGGAATGATGATGGACGCACAATTGTGCGGTAAGCTCAATATCTACGGTGGCAACATAACAGCTACAAGTGCTGAGTGGGGTTCAGCCATAGGCAGCACCAGCACGGATTACGACAGCACTGGCCAGATTTACATCTACGGCGGCTCCGTGACGGCAACTGGCGCTGATTATTTTGGCGGAATTGGCGGGTATAAATGGAACGACCAGGGCACTCTTATCGTCGGTGCGAATATGACGGTGACGGCGGGTGCGGATGCGGCTTCGGCCGTGGAGCTTACGCCCGGCGTCGATGGCTCGGTTACGCTCAGTGCGCAGAAGTATTTCCATATCGAAAGCGCGGCGGATGTGCCGCTGGAGCAGATCCAGAGCGAATTTACGAAAACAGTCGGTGATACGATAACGCTTTCCAGCACGATTCGCGGCGGCAAGAAGCCTTATGTGTTTTCAGGGGCTGTCCCAGCGGGATTGACACTTTCCGACGGAACGCTTACGTGCGTTATTGCGGGGGAATACAACTTCTCCTTGACGGTTACAGATGACGAATCGACGGTTATAAATGCCACCTACGCCTTGACGGTTGAGCGAGTCGAAAAGACGATTACCTACATCGACGGCACGGATGGTGAAACGGTTCTTGCTGGACTTACGCCTATTGAATACACGCCGGGCGGATCAACAGTGTATCTGCCGAATTATTTGGCAGTGACCAACAAAGTAGGCTACAGGTTCCTCAATTGGTATCCCACACCAAGACTCGATCTGGATGGCGATTCCCCCGTGTATGGGATTTACTCCAGCGATAAGGGCAACAAGATATTCTATGCGAAGTTTGTGCTGCAGGATTACATTATCTACTATTACGACTATGTGGATGGTTCGCTTACTACGCTCAACACCGGTTCGTATACAATTAACGACACACCAGTCACTTTATGGACGCCTGCAGCAAAGGAGGGCTACACGTTCGCGGGTTGGTGCTATGAGTCCGACTGCTCGGACACGCCGATTTTCACGCTTCCGAAGGATACTACCGATACCCAACGGCTGTATGCCAAGTGGACGGAAAACGGCTCCGGCGGTGGCGGGGACGAGCCGGGCGACGGCACTGTCCTTGTCTCTTTCGTCGATGCGAGCGGATCGCCGATGCAGCAGGTTTGCACACCTGTGACGTCCGAAACTACGACACTCACAAACGGCGGATGGTATGTCGTGAACGACGATGTCAATCGTTCGGGAAATATAACGGTCGAAGGCAGCGCAAGTCTTGTTCTCGTGAATGGCAAGACGCTGACTGTTTCGGATGTTGAAAGTTTCAAGGCGGGAATCACCGTCGCCGATGGCTGTGCGTTCACTGTCTATGGGCAAGCCGGGAACACTGGTGTGCTCAATGTTACCGGAGGCAGTAATTCCTCCGGCATCGGCGGGGAGGCTGTTATAAGTGGCTCGGCTGTTACATGCGGTACGATAACGATTAACGGCGGCACTGTCAATGCAACCGGCGGCAATTATGCTGCCGGCATCGGTGGTGCATACAACTGCAATTGCGGCAATGTTACAATCAACGGCGGAATTGTCAATGCAGAAGGCACTGGTTATGGTTCCGGCATTGGCGGCGGTGCAAGATCGAGCGGCGGCGCAGTAACAATTAACGGCGGCTCGGTGACGGCTGAAAGTGGTATTAGCGGACGTGCCGGCATCGGCAGCGGCTACACTTGGGGTGATGTTGAAGTTTCAAACGGAACGCTCTGGGTTGCTCCTGGGTTGAATGTCTATGCCGGCGCTGATGAACAAAACACGGAACTCCGCACTGCGGATTCGGCGACGCATCTAGTGGCTGTCGATGACGGGTGGCATTATTTCCAGATTTCAGGAACTGCCGAGCCGGTTGCGACGTTCTCGAACATCGTCTACCATGAATCGGACGGAACGATTATCACGGACCTCACACCCGCGACATACGAGGAGGGGGTGGGAGTTTCTCTTGACACTGCGGTGCCGCCGAGCAAGGCGGGTTACACATTCGCATATTGGTATGAATATGGTGCGGAGGATGTTCCTGTTACGGCGGTTCCCGCCAGCGCGACAGGCGACAGGCACTTCTATGCGAAGTGGGTCGGCAAGACGTGCAATATCAGGTATTTTGTGGAAGGTGTCGAGGATACGTCGCTCACGCCCAAGACATATACGGTAGGCACGCCGGTTAATCTGCCTTATAGCCCGAGAAAAGATTTTTACATCTTTGATTTCTGGTGCGACAATCCAGAACTTATCGGCGACTCCATTTCGGTGCTGAGAGACACGACTGAAGACGTTGTTCTTTACGCCAGGTTCAAGCCGCAGAACTTCTCGATCACGTACTACGACGGCAGCCAGGAACTTTCTCTTGATCCGCCGTCCTACACGATCGAGTCCGCGACAATTACGCTTCCCACGCCTAGCAAGGCGGGTTATGTGTTCGCCGGGTGGTATGCCAACAGCGAACTAACCGGTAGCACGGTGACGACCATCCCCGCTGGATCGACAGGCGTCAAGAATTTCTATGCGGACTGGACCGACGAGCCGCCCGCAGTGATCTCCGTCACAGCCAAGGCGGCGGACGGCTCCGATCTGCCGGCGCATGACTGCAAGGTTCTCAGCGCAGGAGTTACTACGCTTGACAATGATTGGTATGTCCTGAGCGACGACGTTGACTACGGAACAAGCGGAATTACTGTTTCCGGCGATGTCACGCTCGTCCTTATGGACGGCAAGACGCTGACGGTGACAGGGAAATATCGCGACGGCGACTATTTGGCGGGCATAAATGTTCCGCAGGGAAGTTCTCTTGCGATTTACGTCGGAGGTGCTGCCGGAACTGGTAAAATTGTTGCAACCGGTGCCTCTTTTGCCGCTGGTATTGGAGGGAACGGCGGAATCTCGGAAGACGCTAAGGGAAATTCCGGCTCGGTGATCATTAATGGCGGCGTAATTGAGGCGACAGGTGGTTCTAACAGTCCCGGAATCGGCGCTGGCTATGGCGGCACTTGTGGCGCTATAACGATCAACAATGGTACAATCACGGCTTGCGGCACCAGCGGTGGTTCGGGCATTGGCGGTGCTTCGTTCAAAGCCGGCGGTACGGTTACGGTTAACGGCGGCAGAGTGACGGCTACAGGCAGCGTGTATAGCGACTCTTACATCGGTGCTGGCATCGGAGGTGGTATATTCTCGTCTGATCATGGCACTCTGACGATAGGGTCGAATCTCACGGTCAAGTCCGGCGACACAGAAGAGGCTATGACGGTTATTGCTTCGTCTGCCGGTTCTGTCACGCTCGACGGCAAGCAATACTACGCTATCATTCCGTTGGAGGAATTCGGTATCACCTACATGGATGGTGCGTCGACTCTCAACCTCGCCCCCGCGAAATACACGGCCGGTCAGGTTTGCGCGCTTCCTGTTCCGACCAAGTCCGGCTACACGTTCGCCGGCTGGTACACGAAGAGCGACTTCTCGTCTTTGCCCGTTTCCGAGATTCCTGCCGAAGCCACGGGAACCCAGACGTTCTACTCGATGTGGGTAGAGGGCAATGTCGGCGGCGTTCCCGAGTTCACCATCGACGAACACGGCAAGTTGACCGCCGCCAATCTGAAGGGTAATCCCGAGGTGACGATTCCCGACGTAGTGACGGAAATCGACAGGAACGTATTCAAGGATGTGACTACGCTCAAGAACGTCACTATTCTCGGTAACGTCAAGAAGATCGGCAATTATGCATTTCAGGGCTGCACAGGCCTTGAGAGCGTGACGTTCGGCAACGGCGTCGAGGTAATCGGCGATCTTTCGTTCGACGGCTGCACCGCCCTTGAAAGCGTGACGTTCGGCAACACCATAGAGACAATCGGCGAAGCCGCGTTCCAAAACACTCCGGCTCTCACCAGCTCGGAGGGCGGCTTGTACTTCCCCGACAGTGTGACGTCCATCGGACGCAATGCGTTCTACAACACGGGACTCGCCAAGGCGTCGCTGCCCGGCGGCCTGTATTCCGAAGGTTCGCCGCTAAGCTCCGACTTCGAGAACGTCACGATCGGCAAGAAGACGGAGCTCGTGTACAGAACGAATGCGGTGGTGTTCTACATCAGCGGCGGCGATCTCACGGCTGTTGATCCCAAGGCGAATACGACGATAACAATCCCGAACACAGTCACGCGAATCTTCCCCGGCGTGTTTGAGGGCTGCACGCAGATCGAGACCGTGACGATCCCAAGTAGCGTTGAGAACATCCAGATGCAGGCGTTCAAGGGCTGCACGAGCTTGACTGCCGTTTCGCTCCCCGATAGCGTCGTGTATCTCGGCGACTACGCCTTCCAGGGCTGCACGGCGCTCGAGACCGTTACCATCGGCAATGGCGTTGCGAGCATTCCGACGTATGCGTTCGACGGCTGCACGGCGCTCGAAACCGTGACGATCGGCAGCGGCGCCAGGTCCATCATGACCCATGCCTTCTCCGGCTGCGAGGCGCTCGCGGGCATCGAGATTCCGGATGGTGTGACGACGCTTCAGGCGTATGCCTTCTTCGGCTGCACGTCTCTCCAGAGCGCGGTGATCGGCAATGGAATTACATCGCTCGAAGGTCACGTGTTCGGCGGCTGCACGGCACTCAGCAGCGTGGCGATCGGCAACGGCGTCACTACGATCAAGAGCTTCGCATTCTCCGGCTGCTCCAGCCTTGCCGCGTTGACGATTCCAGCGAACGTCACGACAATCGAGGCGTATGCGTTCTCGGAGGCCGGTCTCGTGGATATCGTCATACCCGACACGGTTACGACCCTTGGCGCGCATGCGTTCTACGGTTGCTACAGCCTTGAGAACGTGACGCTCGGCAGCGGCATCACGTCCATCGGCGACGGCATGTTCTTCGGCCTCACGGCTCTCGAAAGCGTGACGCTGCGCGGCAATGTCACGAGCATCGGCGAAAACGCATTCTTCAACTGCACCTCCCTTGCGACGTTCAACTTCCCGTCGACGATTACAAGCGTCGGTGAGGATGCGTTCTGGAAGTGCAGAGCCATGGAGATCGAAGTCAGGTTCCCAGAGAATTCGACGATCGGCAGATTCGCGTTCTTCAGCAGTGGCATCACATACGTGTTCGTCGATAAAGGCGGACAAGTCGGTTCGCTCGCCTTTGCGGAATGCAAGAACCTCGCCCGTGCAATTATCGCAGACAAGGAATCCACGTCCGGAAGCAAGCTTCTGCTCTCCACGAAGGGCAGGAGGTTGCTTGGAGCGAAGTCTGAGGATGCTACTGGCATCGCGGATCATGCGTTCTTCGGATGCAGCGATCTGGAAAGCGTGGCGCTCGGCAAGTCCGTCGACAGTGTCGGCCAGGGGGCGTTCAGCGGATGCCCCAAGCTCGCCACCTTTAATGTCGATCCTGAAAATGACAACTACAAGTCCGAGAACGGGATGCTGCTCACGAAGGACGGCGCGACGCTTATCTCTGCGTTCGGCGAAGAGACGAGCGTGACCGTTCCCGAGGGGGTGGTTACGGTTTCGGGTAGCGCGTTCGCAGGCAACACGACGCTTCAGAGCGTCGTGCTGCCGAGCGGAGTGACGACGATCGGCGAGGCGGCGTTCTCGAACGCGACGGCTTTCGCGACGATCACGATTCCGTCCACTGTGACCTCCATCGGCGCGAATGCGTTCATGGATACCGTTCTTGCGACGGTCAACGTCGAGAAGGACGATACGGCGCGCGTGAAGACGCTCGTCGAGGCCACGGGCTATACTGGCATGGTCTCGTATGTCGAATCCGGCAGCGAGCCTGCGACCGAATGGCCAGCTGATACCTCGACCGTCGAGGGCCAAACCGCAGCCGAGGCGTTCGATATCACGGGCGATCTTGCGACAGCCGATGCGAAGAAGCTCGCTGACTGGGCAAAGGCGAAAGGCGTCGATTTCGGCGGCACGATTATCACCGATGCTTACCTCCTCAACTGTGCCAACACGGCTGAGGCAGTAGCGACGGAAATCGAAGCTGCCAAGGAGGCGATCAAGATCACAGCCATCACCTTCGATAGCGAAGGCAATCCTGTGCTCACCTGCCCTGAAGCCTACGGCAACGGCAAGGTCGAGGTTCAGGGCTCGATCAACATTGGCGCCTCCGCCGAATGGCACACCAAGCAAACGGGCGACAAGTTCTTCAGGACGAAGCTCGTGCCATAACGAAGGGGTATCATGATGAATGGCAACAAGACCTGTGGCGAACATCGTCGCAGGCCTTGTTGTATCGATTTCTCTGGATGAGAGGATTGTGAATATGAATATAAAGTCGTTGTTGTGCGGTTTCGCTGCGTTCGCCATGGCGCAGTTTGCGTTCGCCGATTTCGAGCCGTACGACGGCCAGATGGAGCCGGGCGAGTATGAAATCTCCACGCTCACGCAGCTGACGAACTTCACGAAGAAGGTCCACCTTTACGACTACGCCGGCTCTACCATACGCCTCATAGCCGATATCGACTGCGGCGGCGGACGGTTCATTTATCCGTCCAAAAGGTCCAGCTATAGTGGGCATTCAAGCGATGTGCCGATACTATCCAAGTTCTGCGGAACGTTTGACGGCGGCGGTCACAAGATATTCAACTTCTACAACCGTTCAGGCAGGGATGGGTGGATGCCGGCGCATCCAGCCTTGATTGACATAAGGGACGGCACGGAGTATCCCTACGACTACCATGTGCCTACCGAAGATGTCGCGTATTTCCAAATCAGTCATATTCCAGCAGGATGGTGCAAGGATTTGTCGGACGATGATGGATACGGGTCGTTCAGTCTCTTTGACATCGTCAAGGACGGCGCGGTCATCAAGAATATCACTCTTGAAGGCGATGTCGAATTCGGTTATAGTGGACCGTCGTCGTCCGTATACGGCGTTTTTGTCGGGCAGGCAAGCGAGGAGAACGCCGTCACGTTGGAAAACTGCCACTTCACAGGCAGAATGGCAAGATCGGCAGATGGGACTGTCGGCGTGTTTGTCGGCTTTTGCAATGCGAGCACTTCTTCCGACGCCGGGACCTGCGTGACGCTTTCGAACTGCACTGCGAGCGTGTCGATAGACTGCCCCGTTATCGGTGGCCTAGTTGGATACGGCATTGGCGTATCGGCGACAGACTGCTCTGTTACAGGCGACATTTCGGGAATCCAAGATAATGGCGGCGGTTTGGCTGGATTGGTCGTTAACTCGATATTCACACGCTGCTCGTTCACCGGTACGCTCGCCGGAGAGCTGAAGAGGTCGGACCCGAAAGCTTATGGCTGGGATGCCCGCTACTGCGGCTGCGGCGGCTTTGCCGGATATGCGGGAAACACTGTTTTCCGCGACTGCACGGTCGAGGCCGATATTGAATGGGAGATGTTGGAGCGGCCCTTTGCCGGCATCGACAAGTATCTCCCGAAGGGCAGAAGCGACATGCTTGCGGCCGTGGGCGGCGCTGCGGGCGTGACGAGAGGCGGCACGCAGTTCCTTAACTGCTCGTTCTCCGGCTCGGTGCGCAGCGACTACGGCTACTTCGGAGGCTTCGTCGGCTGGACGCTCGGCAGCGAGACGTTCTCGAACTGCACGGCGGTCGCGTCGCTGAGCGCCACGACGATAAAGGAAGCCGTCGGCGGCTTCGTGGGCTCGGTGTCGTCGTCCAACGCAACGTTCATCGCCTGCACGGCCATGCCGTCCGGCCCGGCCATCCAGGGCGGCTTTCTCGACGCGCAGTTCGACGAAACGAAAACTCGGCAGGTCGCAGACGAGGAAGACCCGTCAGGCACGGCCTACATACTCGTAACTGAAGTGCTTCGTCCCGTCGGCACAAACAACTTCATCAGCTGCTCCGTCCTGAACACGACGGTGGAGGGGACGGGCTTCGCGCGAGAGTCGAAGAACGCGCAGTTCACGGACTGCGTCGTCTCGAATGTGACGGCGGCATCGGCGATCTTCGCCGGGAGCGCGACGAACAGCGTGTTTACCGGCTGCTCGGTAATCGGCGGCTCGGCCACGAACGGCTTCGTCGCGGCGACGTACGGCGGCAACGCGTTCACGAACTGCGTCGTCACGGGCGCGAGAGCCGTCAACGGCTTCGTGGGTAGTGCGAATCCCGGCGAAGACGGCGACACGTTCCGCGACTGCCGCGTCGGATGCGCCTTCAACAATCCGGCAGGCATGAGCTGCGGCTTTGCGGGCGAACTGAACGCCGGGGCGCTTGTCGAGGACTGCATCGCCTACGGCGCGGTAATCAGCGACACGGCGAGCGGCGAGGAGATGACGGACCGCGGCGAACTCTACGGCTTTGCGGGGACGGTCGGCGAAGGCGCGGTCGTGAGGCGTTCGGTGGGCGCGATCCTGCCGCCTGCGCTCGAGCCTAGGGGAGCGGGCTTCGCGGGTGCAGTCTCGAACAATGCTACGATTGTAGATTCCTACGCTGTCTATGCGCCGCGCGTCAGGGCCGTGAACGACGATGCCGATCCGGCAGGCGGCGTGCAGGCCGGCTTCGCGCGCTATTTCAACGGAACGGCCGAGCGGTGCTTTACGCTCGGGGCGATCCCCTCCGCGAGCGCCGGCGTCGGCGGCTGTAGCACGTTTGTCGGCGCGAACGGGTCGGCATGGCACTTTGAGGACTCGTTCGCTCCGTTCGTGGACGGCTTCCACAGTTTCCCTGATGGCGTGACGCCGAAGGCTGCTGCGTGGTTTGCGGACGCCGCGAATTTCCCTGAAAGCTACGATTTCGAGAACGTCTGGCGCGCACCGGACGGGAATGCGACGAGCCCGTATCTCGCCGCCTCGACAGATGCCGAAGGCAACTTCTGGACGTTCGTCTCTGCAAAGGGTTTCGGCAGCGTCCTCGTGAACGGCGAAGAGCCGAAGCAGTCGTATCCGGCCGGGTCGGTCGTCACGATCCGCGCCGTGCCGGGGCTTGGCGCGGCGTTCACGGGTTGGGTCGGGGACAACATCGCCGACCCGACGGCCATGGAGACTACGTACACCGTGAAGAACGCCGGCGCGATCTACGCAACATTCGACGTTGACGTCTACAACGGACAGAAGACCCGCGGTTCGTACGTAATCTTGAACGACGACCAGCTCCGCAAGCTGACGGAAGCCGCGCGCGACTATAGCTACGTTGGATCGACCTTTGTCCTCGTGAACGACATTGACTGCGGCGGACGCAGCCTCGTCTCCGGCGAGCCGGACAGGCTCTCGTCGTTCTGGGGGACGTTCGACGGCCGCGGCTACAGGATATACAACTACCGCACGGTCGTGGACTGGTATTGCGAGGGAGCGGGTGGCGCGCTCTTCGACACGCTTGCGCCAGGCGCGGTCGTCAAGAACCTCACGCTCGAAGGCGACGTCGTGATCGAGGATCCGTACTGCGCGGTCGCCGCCGTCTTTGCGTCGAACGCCTACATCGACCACCTCAACAGCACATGCCCGACAATCGAAAACTGCCATTTCAGCGGCTCCATATCGAACGTCAACAGCGCGGCGGTTTTCGTCGGCACCACCTATCGCGGACCGTACGCGCCAGAACTGCCGACCATCCTGCTGACTAACTGCACGGCGAACGCTACGGTGTTCACCGCGACGAACGCAGTCGCCGGCGGACTCGTCGCGAAAGGCCTCGGCGTTCTCGCGGTAGATTGTTCGTTTGAGGGACGCTTGGAAGGCGGCTGGACGCTCGGCGGTCTCGCCGGTTCCGACGAAGGCTCCACCTACACCCGTTGCACGTTTTCGGGCGAAATGGCGGGAGGACCGAGAGGCTTCACCGGAAGCCTCAAGAACGGCGGCTGCGGCGGCCTCGTCGGCTTCGCGTCCAACTCCGTGTTTCGCGCCTGCTCGGCCACTGCCGGGATCGACTGGGACTACGCGACGGCAGGCGGTGTGCGCAAGGACGGCACTGCCAACTTCGTCGCGGCCGGCGGCGCGGCGGGCGTGACGATGGGCGCGTCAATTTTCGACGGCTGTTCGTTTGCAGGCGTTGTCGACAGCGTCCACGGCTACGCCGGCGGCTTCGTCGGCTGGACTGGCGGCTCGGAGCTTTTCACGAACTGCACGGCCGTAGCTTCCCTCAACCCGACTGGCTCGGTCGTCAACGTCGCCCTTGGCGGCTTTGCGGCGTCAGTCGGCTCGCGCGAGGCGAATTTCATAGACTGCACCGCGACGGCCGAGGGCGCGCTCGCCGGCTTCTGCGATGTCCAGCACAAGTGCAAGATCGGCGGCGAGATCGGCACAAACCGCTTTACGCGCTGCACAGTCGCGTCCGTCCAGTCGGGCGATGCCGGTTTCGCAGGCAGTCCGACTAACGCCGTGTTCTCATCGTGCGCGGTGCGCGGCGGCTCGGCGTTCGCCGGCTTCGTCAAGACGTCCGGCGGCGGCTGCGAATACTCGGACTGCACCGTCACCGGCGCGACAGTGCGCATCGGGTTCGTCGAAACGACGAAGGGCGAGAACGCCTTCAACCGCTGCCGCGTCGCATGCCTCTACGGGTTCAGTCCCGACGACGGAACCGGCTACTGGGGCTTCGCGAAAGAGCTGAACGCGGGCGCGGTAGTCACCGCCTGCGCGGCGCACGGCGCGATCTCGGCGAACAACTACGCCGACGAAGAGGCTCAGTACGGCGCGGGGCTTTTCGCCAAGCACATCAAGGGAGCGACGCTGCAGGGCGGATGCATCGGCGCGGTTATGCAGACGATGGCTGCCCAGGTCGACAAGCGAATCGCGCTACTCCGCGACGACGAAGCCTCGGTAAACGACACTTGGTCGCTCTTTGAAGACGACGTCCCGGTGGACGTCCCCGCCGCGATGACTCCATCCGGCCGCTACTGGACCCATGCAGTCGTCGTGGCCGGCGAAGGAACTATTCTCGTCGACGACAAGTCGCCGCTCGCGTCTTACGAGAAGAACTCCGTCCACCAGATCCGCGCCGTGCCGGCGGACGGCTATGAATTTTCGCACTGGGTCGGCGTGGGCTACGGCGATGCGGATTCCGCCGAGACGACCTACACGGCTCGCAACATCGGCGCTATCGCCGCCGCGTTCGCGAAGAAGGTCGGCACGCCCGAGGAACTGCTGGCAGTTTCCGGCAACCCGACAGTGCCTTACGTCATCACGGGCGACATCGACCTTTCCGGCGCGCTCCCGGAAGTCGTTAACAGGCCTCTCCTCGGCGATCTCAAGAGCCGCTTCCTCGGGCGCGGACACACAATCTCCGGCCTCCGCTTCAACGATAAGACGGGCGGAGCTATTACGAAGACGCGCGCGGCGCTCTTCGGGCGTATCAAGTCCGGTACGCAGCTGCGCGACCTCACGGTGGACGTCTCCGCGTCGAACAGCTGGGCGCTCGTCTCTGGTCTCGCGCTTACGATAGAGGAAAACACTCTCGTCTCGAACTGCACCGTGAACGTCGATTTCCGCTCGGTCGACTGCGATGTCAGCAAGACCGTCGAATACTACGGCCTTGCGAGCAACGTCGTGGGCAGCGCCGTCACCGTCATGGACTGCACGGTGACGGGGACGATGGAGGCGAGCACCCGCGCGGCTGGTTTCTTCGGAGGCGTCTCGCTGAGAAGCGGCGAAATCGCCCGCTGTGCGTCGTTCTGCGACGTTTACGCGACGGCGCCGGGAGGCGTCGCCTCGGGTTTTGCGAACAGCCTCGACGTCGGCGACGGCTACGGGGCGCGGGTCCTCGTGCGCGAGATCGTCACCTCCGGCACCATTTATGGCTCCGATACTGGCGCGGGCATCGCCGCGTCGGTCTCGATAGCCCACAACGACGCGATGGTGCGCGACATGTATTCGACTGCCGAGGTCCGCGCATATACAGGCTACGGCGTCGCCGCAGGCATCGCGCGGACGCTTTACACGCCGGCTTCCGGCCCCTCAATTTCGAACGTCTGGTTCGGCGGCACGGCGCGAGCCGGTCTCCACAAGAACTACGGCTTTGCAGAGACCATCAACTCCGTCACGCTCGTGAACTGCGCATTCATCGACGTGCCCGGCGTGGATATGCAGTGGACGACGGGGGCGGAGTCCATCGCCATCCCGTTCGCTTCGCGCCTTTCCCGCGAATCGTGGACCGGCTACGACTTGGGCGGCGTCTGGTCGATGACAGAAGCTCAGACCACGCCGTACTTCGCCTGGTCGCTCGATAACGGCGGCTTCCGCATTCTCTCCACGCGGTCCCGCGGCACGACGATTACCCGTCCCGCCATCGCCGCGCCGGGCGCGAGCGTCGCGGTCAAGGCCGGCACGACGCCATCTTCCGACGCTTTCTTCGTGCGCTGGGACGGCGCAGCCGCCTACGCCGACGGCGCGGCTGCCTCCACGACGTTCCCCGCCGACAACCACTGCACAGTGAGCTGCATCTGGGGACGCAACATCTCCACGCCCGCGCAGCTCCAGGCCGTCACGGAAGACCTCTCCGGCATCTACCACGTCGTAGCGGATATCGATATGGCGGACTTCGGCTTCACGACCATCGGCGGTGTTAGATACGCCCAAATCGATTATAGCGGCAACCACGATAACTACTACAACGCCTACTATCCGTTCTTCGGCATTTTTGACGGTCAGGGACATGCCATCAGCAACGTCGTCGCCAGGAAATCTTTCTCGCCGCACAATGAATCAGGCATGCTTGGCACGTTTGGCGGACTCTTCGCGCGGCTACAGGAGGCGGACGTGAAGGATGTCCGGCTCGTCGCCCCGCAGATAATTTCGTTCGAGCACGGCGGCGCGCTTGCGGGCGAGGTTGTCTCTTCGAACGTGAGTGGATGCTCGGCGCTTGGCGCGTCCGTTGACGGCAATGAGTCGGGCTCCGACAGTGGATATACCGGCGGACTTGTCGGGCGCACGGCGAATTCGGAGATTTCGCGTTCTTTCGCCGCCGGATACGTCAGCGGCGTCAAGGCGGGCGGTTTCGCGGGCTTCGTCACGAGCTGCAGCGTCCGCGAATGCTTCGCGAGCGGGGCGGTGAAGGCGACGAACGCCGAAAGCGGTGGCTTCGCCGGATACATCGGCGGCGAGGCGGCGGTCGAGGACTCGTACACCGTCTCGGAGGTCGAGGGCGGCAGCGGCTTCGCCGGGACCGTCGGCGGTAGCGACGTCCGCATCGAGCGCTGCTACAGCGCCGGAATCGCGTCGGGCGCATCCGTCGGCGGCTTCATCGGCGTCAGCACCGGCGCGCCCGTGATCACGGACTGCGTGCGCCGCCACTACGACATCGAAGAAAAGAGAGGCATTAGGGATGTCGGCAGCGCAGGCCACGCGAACATCATAGCGCTCACCGCCGACGAAATGCGCTCTGTCACGAATTTCACGGCGTTCCTCGAAAAAGAGGATACGCCATGGACGCAGAGAGACGGCGCGACGCACCCCTATTTCCCGTGGTGCCTCGACGAAAACGGCAAGATGCCGCTCGTCACCATGACGATCGCCCGCAACGCGCTCGCCGCGCCGGCTGTGAACTTCGCGTCGCTTTTCGGTCTAACCCAGGTTGCGCCAGGCGGCGAGGTGACGATTACGGCTGACTCATCCAAGCCCTCTGAGACGTTCGCGGATGGGAGGACGTTCCTCGAATGGACGGGCATGAACGACGATTTCGGTAAGCCCTATCTGCCGCAGACTTTAGTCAAGGCCGACAACATCCGCACCGCGATGGCGCTCTACGGAACGATGATTACGAGCGGCAGCGACCTCTATAACATAACGAATAACCTGACAGGCACATACGGCCTTGCCAACGACATCGTCCTTCCGGATGGTTGGGCTTCGCTCTACAATTATCCGACCTACTATGCCTTCCAGGGGCGTCTCTACGGCGCGGGACACACCATCACCGCAGACGGCAAAAACAACGTATTCAACACAATCAGCAACGCATACTTCAGGGGCGTCGCCATCCAGGGCGAGTTCATCCATACCGGGCAGACTTTCGGTGCTCTTTCAAGAACCGTAAAGGGTGGCGTTACGGTTCAGGATTGTAGCGTCAACGGCAGCATAACTACCGACAACAGCGGACTGGTCGGCGGATTTTTCGGCGAGGTCTTGAATGGAACGGTTGCTTTCGAGAGGTGTTCCGTGCAAGGTTCCATCCAGTCGCAATCCTGCGTCGGCGGTTTCGTGGGGATTGTGAGGTCTGGCTCGTCATCAGGCACGTTCATCGACTGCACCTCAGATGTGGACATTTCAGGGCACAGCAACCTTGCTGGAATGGTCGGTCAAATCGAAAGCAAGTGCGGTACCTTCTCGTTCCTTCGCTGCGTCGCGAACGGGGACGTAAACGGCAACGGCGACGGCGTCAGCGGCTTCATCGGCTACTCGTCCAGCCGGATTGTGTGCGAGGATTCCCAGGCGACGGGGAACGTCACGAGCGGCGGCAACTCTTTCCCTGCCGGTTTTATCGCTAATCTCACGAGCAATGCCGCACAATCGTTGTTCCGCAACTGCCATGCCTCGAGCTGTGTCACCAATACCAACTCGTACATGGACGGTGCCGGAGGATTTGTTGGGGACGTGAGCGCTCCGTGCACGACTTTCACTGACTGCTCGGCGTCTGGAGACGTCTATAACTGCGGCCAGTACAGCGTTGGCGGATTCGCCGGTAGAGTGCCGGGAACGAACGTCGTGTTCACGACCTGTGTCGCATCAGGGACGGTCACCGGTATAAGCGGACTTGGCGGATTCGTAGGTGCCGTCACGGGCAACCGTTCGTGCTTTGTGGACTGCGAGGCGCGCGGTTGCGTATCCGCTAGAACACACTGTAGAGGATCAAATTGCGGCGGTTTCGCAGGAACAAGTGGATCGTCCTCTGCCGCCATCACGTATGAAGGCTGTCGTGCCCTTGGCGGCGTCTCCTCATCGGCCAGTGACTATATCGGCGGCTTTGTCGGCTGTATAGCGGGCGCCGATACATATCGCCGCTCAATGTCGGCAGGTCTCGTGAAGGGCGACAAGTATGTTGGCGGGTTCGGCGGCGATTTCAAATGTTCGGGTATCAGCGTGAACGAATGTTTCGCCCTCGGCGACGTGGTCTGCCATGAGGGTCTGGTCGGTGGCTTTGCAGGCTATATCGAACGCGCGGCGGCAATAAGCGACTCCTACGCGACTGGCAATGTCACGGGATGGGGTGATTATGTCGGCGGTTTCGCGGGGTATATTGACAGTTCTTCTTCCCTGAATCGCTGTTACATGGCGGGCATCGTGAAGGGCTACGCCTACCAGACAGGATCGTTTGTGGGGAGACTCGGTTCGAGTGTTTCGGTCACAAACTGCGCGGCGCTCTTAGGCGGCGTATCGTCGTATCCCATCGGCATCGTGCCGGCCCATGCCATCGGCAATTCCTACTCCAACACGACGGAACACGCCAACATCGCCGAATTGGGAGGGACGAGCTTCCGCTCATACGCGAACTTCGCAGCGTTCCACGCGGCGATTGCAGAGGACGGCGAAACGCACATCTGGTCTCAGGTTGATGGTAAGACGCAACCCTATCTCACATGGAGCGCGCCGGACGGCAATCTCTCCGTTTACACCCTTGTCTATGGCTCCGGCGGCGGCACGGTCTCCGGCGGCGGCGAATACGAGCCGGGCGAGGAGGTCGAGATTTCCGCGACGCCTGACGAAAACCGGTTCTTCGTGGGCTGGACTGGCTCTGCTCCGTATGCGGACGCCACGAATGCTCATACGACGCTGACGCTCGACAACCACCGCGTCGCGACGACGCAGTTCGGACGCTACATCTACGACGCCGACGAGCTTCAGGCGGTCACGAACGACCTTGACGGCGTGATCGGCCTTGCCTGCGACATCAATCTCTCCAACCTTAAGGTTGAAACGGAAGAGGGGCCGCAGACAACGACATGGAGGCCGATAGGCTACCCCGGCAACGGCTACAACTTTGCGTTCACCGGCAAGTTCTTTGGCTTCGGGCATGCAATCGACAATCTTGTCTGCACCAACGGCTTTGGCGGGGGCACTGGTTATGTGGGCCTTTTCGGCGATGTTTCCTTCGCGACTCTCGACGGCATTGAGGTCTCCGGCAAGGTTTACGGGTCTCAGGAAGTTGGCGGGCTTGTCGGCAGGGCGAAGGGGTGCCTTATCACGAACTGCGTGGCGAGAGTGGAGGTGAATCCGCTGGGCTCGTCTCGCAACGGACCTTTCGGCGGGCTCGTCGGCGAGATTAGCGGCACGACGGTGGTTGGCTGCCGTGCCGATGGTTTCGTCAAAGGTGGCGGCAGAGTCGGCGGACTCGTCGGAACGGCCGGCTACTTCTCCGCGTTCTTTGACAGCGCGGCGCGGGGCGACGTCTGCGGGAACAACGGTGGCTCGGGGCAGTCCTACGGCGGTTTCGCGGGCTACCTGGCAATCGATACAAGTTGGACTCCCCGCAAGGAAAGGGATGCGGTCGTTTCCAACTGCTGGTGTTCTGGCTCGGTATGGGGACGGTCAGCCGCTGTCGGGTCGTTCACCGGCAGCGGGGGACGAGCGACCTCGGTGATCGATTGCGCCGTCGCAGACGGTCGCACCGCGAAGCGACGTCCGGGCTGTGATGACGACTTCCCGTGCAGAATCCTTTCGGCAGAGGAGGTCGCCGAGCGCACCGCCGGATGGCCCGCGCCTTTGGCGCGCGATTTCTCCAAGGCGGTTCACATTTCCACCGCCGAGGAACTCGCCGCCGTGACGAACGACCTTGACGGCATCTACATCCTTGACAACGACATTGACCTCAAGGGCGTTGCATGGACGCCCATCGGCGACAACAACAATCCTTTCTACGGCGAATTCTACGGCAACGGGCACATGATACGCAACCTTTCCGTTGACGGCTTTTTCAGCAGCTCCGTCGTGCGCGGTGGGTTCTTCGGCTGCATCGGCGGTCGCGTGAACGGGCTGCGGGTCAAGGGCAACGTCACTGTAAAATCAGAAACGAGCAATGACCGCTGCGCCGGCGGGTTTGCCGGATCGATATTCTCCGGAGCGTTTGTCGATGACTGCTCGTTCCGGGGCGACGTGACGTGCTGGGGCGATTGCGCGGGCGGGTTTTCGGGCCGAATCAACGATTCGGCGGTCGTTGCGGGCTGCTGCGTAACGGGTGCCGTGCGGAAGGTGATAGTCGATACCACGAACAGGGGTTGCGGCGGATTCGCCGGATATATGTCTCCGTCTTCGGGCGGCGGAGTGCGCATCATGGACTGCTATTCGCTCGCGTCCGTAAATTCGTCGCCCGGAGAGTCGTCCGGCAGCGGCCACTCATACGCCGGCGGCTTCGTCGGGAGGATCGATGGAACTTACACCAGCAACGGGAAGATCGAGACGTCCTACTGCTCCGGCTCCGTGACGAACGCCGCCTCATACGGTGGCGCGTTCATCGGCTCCATCGGCAATGGGGTCGTCACCAACTCGTACTACGACTGCGAAGCGACGCCGCGACTTGCGAAAGGTGGCAACAGCTCCGCAAATTCTCTGGCGCATACCGGCATCACGCCGCTCACGCACGAGGCAATGCTGCACGCCGAGAGCTTCACCAACTTCGATTTCGTCGCGACGTGGAAGATCGACGAAGGCGAGACGACCCCGTATCTCTTCGCCACAGGCAAGTTCTTAAGCAAATTCGAGCAGTGGCTCGCCGACAACGGGCTGAACGTCAATGTCGATCCCTCTGAGGCCTACAACGGCATTCAGTATCTCATACGCTACGCCTTCGACGTTCCGCACGAGGCGTTCTCGCCGTTCACGGGAATTGGGTTTGACGCCGAGGGCAGGACGGTGCTTTCCTTCCGCGATCTCAACGAGGACGCCGACGACGTGACGTTGCAGGTGCTCTCCACCACCGACCTCACCGACTGGTCGGATGCGGAAGTCAAGCCGCTTGCGCTCGAACCCGACGGCACATTCACTTTCGGCCACGCCACCACCGACCCTCAGCGCTTCTACAAACTCTCGGGGCTCGGGGAATGACGAATGACGGGGAACGGCGCTCGGGGAACGGGGAGAGTTTGCAGTTTGCAGTTTTTTTCGACAGGATTTACAAGATTGACACGAAAAGGCCAAAAACTGTAATCATGTAAATCGAGGTAATTGCGAAACTCGGTTTTTAACGCAGAGACTCGAGAGTGGCAGAGGCGCAGAGTGATGTAGAATATCTGCAAGTCTGTAAAAATCTGTCTTTTATTTCGAACTCAGCGCACTGGCATCCCATAGGAAAAATGTTTTAACACAGAGTCGCAGAGCCACAGAGTTCACGGAGAAAAAGTTGAGTCTTTAAACTTTGCGTGAATCAAAGATTTGTAAATGGCAAACCATGAAAAACTCCGTGTTCTTTGTGCCTCTGTGGCTCTGTGTTGAAAAAACAATGGGATGCTAGTGTCTAAAAACCTTTTTATGATTCGGCAAAATCGAGGTGAATGTTGCTGCTGAATGACTATATGGTATAATTTCACATGGTGGGTGTTTTATGAAGTCCGCGAGAAAATGAATCTTGAAGTGCGTGCGACGGCCGTACGCGCAGCGTCAACCATGTCTTACGAAGAACTGGTTGACAAGATCGGCGCGGAATGGGAGCGGGGACGGAACAACGCGATCCGTGCGGTAAACATTGAATACGTGCAGACGAAATGGCGGATCGGGCGGTACATAGTCGAGTTTGAGCAACACGGGAGCGCAAGGGCGAAATACGGGACGGGTCTCATTGATAGATTGGCCCATGATCTCACGGCGAGGCATGGGCGTGGTTTCAGCCGAAGCAAGTTGATTTACGCCAGGCTCTTCTACATCGCCTTTCCAAAAAGTGCGACACTGTCGCACCTTTTGAGCTGGAGCCATTACCTTGAAATCCTAAAGGTGTCGGATCCGCTCGGGCAGAAGTTCTATGCGCTGGAGTGCGCACGTTCTAACTGGGGGGTCCGTGAGCTGCGTCGTCAGATCGGCTCATCACTCTATGAACGCTATGCCTTAAGCCGCGACAAGGAGGGCGTGTTGAAATTGGCGCAGCATGGCGCAGAGCCTGCGACGCCGACGGAGACATTGCGCGAGCCGTTCGTATTTGAGTTCACGGGAATCAATCCTGTAAAGCGGTATACGAAAAAGACTTTGGAAGAGCGCCTTTGCAGCAGGCTTCAGGATTTCATGCTCGAACTCGGCAAGGGGTTTGCTTTCGTCGGGCGGCAGTACAAGATGCTAATAGGCGCAAGCCAGTTCAAGGTTGATCTTGTGTTCTACAACTGGTATCTCAAATGCTTTGTCCTCATTGACCTCAAGCGCAAGGGCGTGACGCATAAGGATATCGGACAGAAGAATCTGTTCCTCAACTATTTTGCGGCAGAGATGTCTGCTCCGGGCGACAATCCGCCGATAGGGATCGTGCTTGGTTCGATTCGTGACCAGGTGGTCGTAGAATACGCCATGCGCGGCATCACCAACCGCATCTTCGTGAGCCGCTACCAGTTATACCTCCCCGACAAGGAACAGCTGCGCCGCGAACTCGCCTATGCGATAGAGGCGGAAGAAGGCAAGAAGAGGGCGAATAAACGGAAAACGATTTGAAAGGAACGCTGAAATGACCAGGAAACTGATGATGATGGTTGCAACGTTTGCCGTGGCGTTTGGCGCATGGGCCGCGACGTGGACCGACCCAGATACGGGTTACATGTGGACATATCAAATCAACGGCGACACGGCGGAGGTTTACAAAAACTCCTATTCTGCCGCTATCTCGCCCAAGCCGACAGGTGCCGTGACGATTCCCTCAACGCTTGGTGGTAAGCCCGTGACGAGCATCGGGAATAGTGCGTTCTACGGTTGCAGCGGGCTTACGAGCGTGACGATACCTGACAGCGTGACGAACATCGGGGATCGGGCGTTCTGGGGCTGCAGCGGGCTTACGAGCGTTACTATGCCTGGCTGGTTTGAAGGGACTCTATCGGATGATGTGTTTGAAGGATGCCCCACTGGAATGCATACCGAATACAACATATTTGTGATATCCTTCAATGCCAACGGAGGAAGTGTCGAAGCAACATCGCGGTTGATTGTGAGAGGAAACGCCATCGGCACACTTCCCACGCCTACGCGGATCGGAAGACGTTTGTGGTGGACGGCGTTTCTCTCAGGAGCGGCGCAATCGCGGCGGCGGAAGAAGGGGAGCGGACTCTGACGACGCTCACTGCAAGTGTGCTTGGCGAGGGCACGGGCTCGTTCTGGTGGAAGGTCAGCTGCGAGGACATGGACGAGGAGTATGACGAGTGGTACGACTATGCCGTGTTCACGATAGACGGCGTGGAGATCGCGAAGATCGCGGGCGAAACCGACTGGGAGCAGGTGGAGTTCGCTGTAACCGGCGCGGGGACGCACACGCTCGCGTGGACCTTCATCCGCGACGACTACGACGAGGACGAGACCGCCTACGATAACGCCGCGTGGGTTGACGGCGTAGTATGGACGCCAAAGCCCGTTACGGTGACGTTCGCCGCCGGCGGCGCGGCGGAGGGAGAGGCACCGCCGGCTGTAGAGAAGTACCAGGGCTACGAACTTGAGCTTCCCGGCGCGGGAACGCTCGCCAACGGCGCGTACCAGTTCGTGGGCTGGTCCGACGGCGAGACGGTTTATGCCGCAGGATCGATTTATGTGTTCTCGTCAGTGGACGTGACGCTGACGGCGGTATGGGAACTCAAGATATGGACGTTCGGCGAGGCGGTTGATGCCCCGGCGCTTTCGTTCACGACGGGTGGCGAAGCTGACTGGTCGGTCGATGCGTCAGTCGGCTGCACGAACAACGTCTCTGCCAAAAGCGGAGCGGTGGTGAACGGAGGACAGTCGTCGTGGATCGAGACGACTGTAAGCGGCGCCGGAACGCTTGTTTTCCGCTGGAATGTGATGGGCGGTATTTACCGCAACAAGCCGTTTGCATTCGCCAAGGTCGAGGTTGACGGCGAAGAGCAGGCGCAGGAGAGCAAGACCGAGAGTTGGAAGGAGCAGACGGTGGATGTGGAAGGCACGGGAACGCACACGATCCGCTGGACGTATCTGCGCACGAGCGGCCGTGATGCGGACGGCGACTGCGCTTGGATTGACGCGGTGAGTTGGACGCCTAGCGAGGAGACGGAGGGCGTTGCGATTCTGGTCAACAGCGTGGCGGTTGAGTTCGAGACGGCTGTGGACGGGAAGTCGCGGACTGCGGCGGTCGCGGCGGGAACGACGGTGGAGGATGTGAAGGTCTTTGTCGGCGGCGTTGACGTGACGGCTGGGTTCAAGGTCGCGGTAGATGGAACGACGGCGACGGTGGCGCTACTGGGCCCTTACGAGGTGGATAGTGATACTGAAGAATCGTCCGAGCTGTGGTCTGATAACGGCGATGGAAGTGTGACGCTGAATGTCGAGGTCGTGCCGGGGCTTTATTACGCGGCGGATTCGGCGGCAACCATAGAGGCATTGAAGCGTCCGGGCGCGGCGGAGCCGGCGAAGACTGGCGATGTCCTGACTCTCCCGAAGCAGGGCGGTTCACAAGGCTTCTACAAGGTCTGGGTTAGTGACGCGCCTATTGCGGCAGACGATTGACGTGGATGCAATCCCTGGAGACCTTGCTCGTTTCGGATGATCGTGCGACTTATGGTGATTTCGGCTTAATCAAGCAGACAGGCGACGACCAGAGTTTAAACGCCAGTGGGACCGTCCTTCTTGAGGCGCTTGTGCAGGTTGCGACCATGCATCCATGGTAGCCGTTGACAATAACATCGCGCCCTTCTTTTGAAGACCGGCTTGCATCTCTTACTCTTGAAATGTGTTCCATCTTGTAGGCATACTCCTTGCGAATCTCTGTCGGGTCGCATGCAATAGATTTTTATCGCAGA
>DFGB01000046.1 GCA_002371135.1 Verrucomicrobia bacterium UBA3761
TCTCTGCGATAAAAATCTATTGCATTGTAGTGTTTGCATTTTACATTTTGCATTTGGCATTTCGCATTTACACCTCCCGGTGCGACAAGATGAATTCCCCAACCAACTCTTCTGCTCCATGGCCGCTTGCTCCTGAAATGTCATAATGGACAATTGAACAAATGCAATGCCAAATGCGAAATGCCAAATGCTACATGGAAAGCGCCTCCTTGACGAGCTGCGAGACCTGCTCCGTCGTCTTCATACCGCCTTCGCCCATGTCGTCGCGCATCACCTTGCCGTCGCGCATGACGATATGGCGCCTTGCGTAGGCGGCGATGTCGTCTTCGTGGGTCACCATGACGATCGTGATGCCTTCCCTGGAAAGTTCGGTGAAGAGATTCATTATCTCGATCGAGCTTTTCGTGTCGAGATTGCCGGTCGGCTCGTCGGCAAATACGACAGGCGGGTTGTTCATCAATGCTCGGGCGATGGCGACGCGCTGCTGCTGGCCGCCCGAGAGCTGAGCCGGCGTGTGGCCGTGGCGTCCGCCGAGTCCGACGCGGTTCAAAAGTTCCATCGCCCGCTTCCGGCGATCTTTCGGAGAAAGCCGCCCCATGTACAAATCCGGCAGCTCCACGTTTTCGAGCGCACTGGTCCTGGGCAGCAGATTGAAGTTCTGGAACACGAACCCCAGCTTCTCGTTGCGGATCTTCGCCAGCTGCGTCGCGCTGCGCGCGGACACTTCGAGCCCGTCGAGCAGATACGAGCCGCGCGTGGGCGTATCGAGGCAGCCGAGGATGTTCAGCATCGTCGACTTCCCGGAGCCGGACGAGCCCATGATGGCCACAAATTCACCGTAGTCCACGCTGAGCGACACGCCGTCAAGCGCATGAACCGGCTCGTCGCCGAGTTCATATATCTTGAACATGTCCTTTATCTCGATCAAATGGGCCATGACAGAGCCTTACTGCTTCTTCGGTTCCGGGGCGGTGCCTTTGTTCTTGTTGCGGGCCGGGAACTTGGGCGAGAAGGGATTCGTCTTGTCGTCCATTTTCGCCGTGACCGCAGTCTCGTAGCCGACAATCGCCGAACGGCCCTCAAGCGCCTCGACGCCCTCCATTTTGATTTCGATGAAGCTGTCGTCGCTCACACCTTCTTCGACCACGAACGGCTCGATGGAGCCATCCTCCTTCTGGAACCACAGTTTGCGGCCGCGCGGAATTTCGCCCAGTCTGGAGATGTCTTCCTGCTTCGGGCGGAATCTAAACGCGGCGGCGGCGACGGCAAGCACGTTCTCGGCGCGAGCGGTCTCAATCGAGAGCGTCGCCGTCATGCCCGGAAAAAGCATTTCATCGGGATTCTCCGCTTCGATTATGACAGGGAAGGTGACGACGTTGTTCGTAGTCGTGGCCGCGCGGCGGATCTGGATCACGTGGCCAGTGAACTTCCGGCGATACGCATCCGCCGTGAACGTCACGCTCTGCCCGATCTTGATATTGCCGACGTCGGCTTCCGGGACCGTCGCCTCCACCCAGATCGTGTTCAAATCCTCGGCGATCGTAAGAACCGGCACCGCGTTCATCGAGGAGACTACCGTCTCGCCTTCCTCCACCTTCCTGTCGATCACGATCCCATCGACGGGCGAGACGATCGTGCAATACTCGAGATTCGCGGACGCCTGCGAAACATCCGCCTCGCTCTGCTCGACCGATGCCTTGGCGCTTTTGAGGCTGGCCCTGGCCGAATCGAGGCTGGCGCGCGCCTTGAGCAGCGCCTCCTCCGCGCTATCGAGATCGGCCACGGGCGCGAGGTTCTTCTCCACGAGCTGCTTCTTGCGGGAGAACGTCTTTTCCGCGAGCTGGAGCTCCGCCTCGCGCGAGCGTACCGTCGCCTCGCTCACTTCGACGTTCGCCTTGTTCACGTGCAGCCGCGCCACCGCGCTCTTGTAGTTCGCTTCGTAGACGAGCGGGTCGATCAGCGCGACCACCTGACCGTTGGTGACGGTCGAGTTGTAATCGACGAAAAGCTTTATGAGCCTGCCGTTGACCTGCGCGCCGACGGGAATGCCGGAAGGTGAATTGCGGGGCGTCACGGTCCCCGTCGCCTCGACGGTTCTCACGACATCCATGCGCACGACCGGCGCGAAGCGATACGCCGCGTTCTTGCTATTTGGCGCGAGCGCGCCATCCTTGCCGCAACCGCCCGCGAACGCCGCGAGCGCCAGCAAAAGCGGAAGAAACTTTCTCATTCCCCTTCTCCTTTCGTTTCCTCGAAATAGACAGGCATCACACCGGCGAGCGTGAACAACTTCGCCTCGGCGATCTGGCCGCGGTAGAACGCCTTGACGCGATTTGCGAGTGCGCTCACATAGTCGGCCACGGCGTCGGTGTATTCGACGCGGCTCGCATCACCGACCATCAGCTGCGCGGATACCGTGTCGAGGTTCTCCTTCGCGCTTTGGACGGTCGCCTCGGCGGTGAGATACGCCTCGCGCGCATTGTCGCGCTCCACGACGGCGAGATTGATGGAGAGCGACAGAGCGAGCTCGGCCTCGTCGACCGCAGCGGCCGCCATGTCCATCGCCACCACGGAGCGTTCGAGCGCCGTCATCCTGCCGAAACCGCTGTAAAGGCTCTGAACGCCGTTCACACCCCAGCGCCAATACCACAACGGATCGGTCCAGTTGAGCGAGACCGATGCGGAGATACTGGGCATGAGATCGGAAATCGCATAATCGACGGCGTGGGTGGCGGCCCTGAGACGCGCACGCGCCACCTGCATCGACGGCGAATTCGTCCTCGCGAATTCATAAAGGTCTGCGGCGGTATCCACGGTGTCTTCAAACACGCGCACCGAATCGCGGAACGTCGCCACGCCAGTCGGTATGTCGTCGCCCCACGTCGCCTCAAGACCCATCGCACTCGCGAGCCGGGCTCCGGCGGTCACGTAGTCGTTCGAAACGGAGACGATCTGCTCCTGCGCCTCGGTATAGTCGAGATGCGCGCGAAGGACGTCTAGCTTCTGCGCCTCGCCGGCGTTCAACCGCTCCTGCGCCTGGACGAGGTGCTCGCTGCGCATTTGCGCATTCGTGAACGCCACCTCGAGAAGCGCCGCCGCCTGGAGGCGCGCGAAATACGCATTCGCGACTTCCTCGAAAATCGAATATCCCGTCTCCTGCGCGGAGAGCTCGGCGGCGATCACCCGCTCCGCCTGGGCATTCGCATTCGCGGCGTTGCGACCGAAATCCCAAAGAAGCACGTCGACCGATACGCCGCCCGAGGCGACGCCGTCCGTCTTGTGCTTCATCTTGTCGAAATGCGCCGACTTGCTCTGCTCGCTGTGCCCGAGATTGCCGCTCGCAGAGAGCGCCCCCCAGGGCGTCGAGCTCAAAAGCGGAGCATCGGCGGCAATCTCCTTCATGCGCAACCTGGCATCGCGCACTTCCAAACCGGCGTTCCACATGTTGGGACGGTTGGCGATTGCATAGGCGACATGGCTCTCCAGCGTGTCGCCAAACACGGGAGCCTCTTTTTCCGCTGCCAGCCCCTCCGCCCTGCCGCGGATGCCTTCCTGTGCAAGACGCGCCTCGCGGACGCTCATGCAACCTGCCAGCGCCGCGATCGCAGCCGCAACCACCGCCATATTCGCTCTTCTCGTAGACATGGTGCGTATTATACCAAATTTTCGCCCGCAAGGCAATTGGCGGGGCAGCTGTGAAAATGTGGTGTCGCGTGGAAAGCAAAAGCG
>DFGB01000063.1 GCA_002371135.1 Verrucomicrobia bacterium UBA3761
CGAACGAGACGGCCTACAACGAGACGTGCGCGGGAATCGGCAATGCGCTCTGGAACCAGCGCATGTTCCTTCTGCACGGCGACGCGAAGTATATCGACGTTCTTGAACGCGCGCTCTATAACGGAATCATCAGCGGTGTTTCGCTCGGCGGCGACGAGTTCTTCTATCCGAATCCGCTCGCGTCCAAGGGCGGCTATGCGCGCTCCAAGTGGTTCGGCTGTTCGTGCTGCCCCGTCAACGTCGTGCGGTTCATCCCGCAAATTACGCAGTTCGCCTATGCGACGCGCGACGATGCGGCCTACGTCAACCTCTTTGTTGAGAGCGACGCGACGCTGAAACTGAAGGGCGGCGAAGTGAAGCTCTCGCAGACAACGGACTATCCGTGGAATGGCAATGTCAGCATCGTGGTCGAGCCGTCACCAAACCTCCAACCTTCCAAACCTCTAAACTTCCAGCTCGCCATTCGCATCCCCGGCTGGTGCGTGGGGCGTCCCGTGCCGAGCGACCTCTACACCCAAATCGTGCCGGGATCGCTGGAGGATTTCAAGGTCAAAGTGAACGGCCAGATGGTGAAAGTCGCACCCGTCAAGGGCTACTGCGTCATAGACCGCGAATGGAAGAAGGGCGATATTGTCGAAGTCGCGATGAACATGCCGGTCCGTCGCATCAAGGCGCATGACAAGGTTGCGGCGGATCGCGGCAGATTGGCCGTGGAGCGCGGCCCGGTCGTCTATTGCGCGGAAGGCGTGGATAACGGTGGATGCGCTCTCGACAAGGTTCTCGCGGCGGATGCAAAGTTTACGCGTACGACATGCAATATCCTCGGGAACGTCTATCCGGCGTTCACGGCTCCCGCCGTGTCCGTGCGGCGCGGACTCAAGGGCGGCTTGCGCAAGGAGCCCTGCGTGTTGACGCTCGTTCCTTATTTCGCCTGGTGCCATCGCGGTGCGGGCGAGATGCAGACGTGGTTCCCGGCTGAGGCGACGGAGGAAAATGCCGCGCCCGACTATGCAATCACAGCCTCGCATTGCCATTCCGGCGACACGGTTGCCGCACTCACTGACGGCGTTCTGCCCAAATCGTCCGGCGACCAGTCGGTGCCACGTTTCACGTTCTGGGATCATCGCGGCACGGACGAATGGATCCAGTACGACTTCGGCGAGTCGGAGGAAGTCCGCCGTGTGGAAGTCTACTGGTTCGACGACACGGGGAGCGGTGAATGCCGTATACCCGACTCGTGGAAAGTCGAGTGGCGTCCGGCGAAGGATGCCGCGTGGCG
This sequence comes from Verrucomicrobia bacterium UBA3761, assembly GCA_002371135.1. GTDB lineage: Bacteria > Verrucomicrobiota > Kiritimatiellia > RFP12 > UBA1067 > UBA1067. The sequence continues at coordinate 1,280 of DFGB01000063.1, forward strand.
CGATATCGGCGTCGCCGGTCCGTGCGAAAAGGACCGCTTCTGCGCGGTTGATTTCCCGACGCCCGTTAACGCTCAGGCGATACGCCTTGCCGTCAAGCTGCGCAGGGATTATTCTGGCGGCGTTCTCGAATGCCGCATAAAATGAGAGATGAGGAATGCATGAATAGTTTTCAGCATTGCAGAGCCGGGATGACGCGCGGCGAATTTCTCAAGCTGGCGCTTTGCTCGGGGGCGTTTGCCGCAGCGCATCCGTTACGCGCGGTTGCGGAAACTTTGGCGTCCGGCAATCCGAACCTTGTCTTGGGCATTGTCAGCGATGTTCATGTTTCGATGCGCCGAAAGAACGGGCAGGTCGTTTTTGAAGGCGAGGAGGTGCTGCGCCGCACGTTCGAGTGGTTCAGGTCGCGCAGGGTGGACGCCGTGGTGATATGCGGTGACATGGCAGACCAGGGGTTGCGCGAGGAGTTGAATGCCGTCGGACGTTGCTGGCTGTCGGTGTTTCCCGACGACAGAGCGCCGGACGGACGCCGTGTGGAGAAGCTTTTCGTCTATGGCAACCACGACTGGGAGGGATACAAATACGGTGACGCGGCCAGGAAGTATTTCGGCGCGGAAGGGTACGACCATGCGATCAACAAAGACCTCGGAGCGGCATGGCGTGCGGCGTTCCACGAAGAGTACGCCCCCGTATGGCGCAAGGAAGTCAAGGGCTACACATTTGTCGGCGCGCACTGGATTGCCGACCATTGTCGCGGATGGGACGAAATCGGCGTTCCGCAGGCGGCCCCGTGGTTCAAGTCGAACATGCGAACGCTCGATCCGAAAAAGCCGTTTTTCTATCTGCAGCATCCGCCGCTAAGGAACACTTGCCACGGTCCGTGGCACTGGGGCCACGACATCGGCGAGATGACGCGACTCTTTGCGGCGTCCTTCCCGAATGCCATTGCGCTGACGGGGCATTCGCATGCATCATTGAGCGACGACCGCGCGATCTGGAAAAAGGAATTCGTCTCGATCAACGCCGGTTCGCTCAAGTACACGGGGCTGGAATACGGCGACCTCGCGCCGAACATCCGCGAGAACGACGGCGGTATGCACGGCCTGTCGGCGGAGATGCTGGCCCGGCGGGTGATGCGGCGCATGTCGACGGGCGACGGGCATCACGGGCTTCTCGCGCGCGTTTATGACGACCGCATCATCTTTGAACGTCGCGATTTCGAGGATATGGGGCTTTTGGGCGAAGACTGGGTTCTGCCGCTTGAAAAGGGCGCTTCCGTCCGGCACGGCAGAGCCGCGCCGCAGTTCGCGGAAGGCGCCGCGCTGACGGTTCGCATCGGCAGCGGCAAGAACCGCGGCGGCGGTGGCGTGAAGTCGGAAGATCAAGTCGCGCTTGAAATCGAAATCCCGCCCGCGAACAGACCTGTGGCGGGACGCGTGTTTGACTATCGCGTCACGATTGCGGGGACGAACGGGGCGACGGACGAGAAATTTGTTTTCGCCGAGGGCTTCCACCGGTCTGCGACAAGCAAGCGCGCCCAGTCTCCAACTGTTTTCAAGGTTGCGCTCGGCGCGCTTTCCGCGAGTGGCGACCTTGACATCCGCGTCGCGCCGCGCAACAGTCTCGGCGCGGAAGGGCATGCGCTGACGGCGAAGTTCTCGCTTTCAGATGAGCCAGACGCGTTCGTTGAATACGTTGAGTCCAACGGCACGCAGTATATCGACACCGGCATCGTCGGACGCTGCGGCACGAATGCCGAAATGACGATACAGTGGCGGAGCGGCACGGATTCCTCATTCCTCAGTTCGCGCCGCGATGGCGGTGATACGCGCTTCATACTCTGCTCCAACCAGGGCGGATCGTTCGGGCACTATTATATGGCGCACGGCGGGTATGAGCGAGCGAGAGACACGACCGCCTCCGTGCGCAATCCTGATGCGGTCGTTCGCATCGCCAGCGGAATCATCCATGACGGCGAGAACGTGAAGTATGCGATGCGGCTGAACGGCACGAAGGAAATCAATGTTGTGCGTTCGGAGGCCGCGATTGACACCGGCCTGAACATGTATCTGTTCGCGCAGAATAAGAACGGCTCGGCGGCGCTCAAGTCGTCGGTTCGCTGCTACGGCGTCAAGATATGGCAGGATGGAAAGCTGGTGCGCGATTTCCGTCCGTGCATGAAGAACGGCGCGGGCTGCCTCTATGACGCCGTGGCTCGGAAGATATTCTATCCGCTCGGCGGTTCGCTGGTTGCGAAATGATCGTGCCGGGTTCTGCATGATGGACTGCAAATTCATGAAACGGACGTTTTGGCTTGGTTTCTTCGCGTTGTTTGCGATGCGATCGTTTTGCGTGGCGGCGTCGGACGGCCTGACGATCAAATGGGGTCGGCCGATTGATCTCGGTACGGGCGGGTATGCGCGTGTGCACCGCCTTGCCGACGGACGGTTCATGGCGGCGTATTCGGCGGGCGGCGGTGTTGTCGCGCGGTTTGCGACGCTGAAGGCTCTGCGCGACTGGAGCGAACCTGTCGTGGTGGCGCGGGACTTCACCGCGACGAACGGAAGCGAGGCGGTGCGCGTCCATCTTGCCAACGCCGAATTTGCGCAGCTTGAGACGGGACGCATCATCTACGCCTGCAATCTGCGGCCGAAAGGATGGCGGCACGACATCCATCCCTGCGCCATCGCGATCTCGACGAGTGATGACGCGGGGCGGACATGGTCGCCGCTGAAGGTGCTTTATCGTGCGGACGTGGCGCTTCCTGCCGATGGTGTGCCGCACGGGTGCTACGAGCCGTTCGTTCTGCCGCTTAAGGGGAATGCCGCGCAGATTTACTTCGCGGACGAGTCGCCGTATTCCGCCGCGAAATGTGCGTGGCAGAATATTTCGCTGATTGAAACCGCCGATGGCGGCGAGAGCTGGAGCGCCCCCAGAATTGCGAGCTACACGCCTGAACGACGCGACGGGATGCCGGTCGTTATGGAGCTTGGCCAGTGGCGATACATGGCAATCGAGTCGAATCCGGCGAAAACGCGCCTTCATCCGCAGATTGTACGAATCAGGATACGCGACAACTGGCGAACGCCGGTTCTTGCGCCGTCGCCCGACCGTTTCGAGCCGCTTGCAAATCCTCCCGACTGGTGCAAGCATCATGGCAGCGCGCCATATATCGTTGCGACAAAGAACTACATCTTATTGTCGTGGCATGAAACGCCGCTGCCGGGTGATCCGTCCGCGACATCGGTTGCGCGTGTCGCCGCCGTGCCGAAGAGAGAAATCAAGGACGGGCGGTTCACGACCATGCGCGGTGAATCCACTCCGCCCGGCATGGTGTTCGGAAGGGACAGAGGACTCTGGAACTCGCTATGTCCGCTGGACGGAGACAGATTCCTTCTCGTGACGGAGCAGAACGGACGCATCACGCTCTATCCGGGAAATGTCAGCATAAAATGAACTGATCAGCGACCCTGCAAACCGCGCGGTTTACAGGGATTTCCGCGATCTTAACCCGCTGAATGGCCTTGGAATCGGGTAGCTCCCCGCGAAGCGGCAGTTCCCGGGCGGCAATTTCGTCGTTGACTACGTGCGGGTGTATGACATGGCGGAGTGAATCACGCGCTGCAGGGCGCGTTTATCTCTGACAATCGGCGACGGAGAATGACGAAATCTGCTGTGTGTGTCGGCAGATTTCGATGGAATATGCCAAGAGTGGTGGCATATTCCGTTGACGGATAGGCGCAAAATTTGGTATACTATGTACCGAGAAAGGAGAAAAAGGAATGTTTATCGAACGAAATCTGAAGTTGGCCGATGTCTTGAAGAGGAAGTCGGTCTTTTTGTTCGGTCCG
>DFGB01000067.1:0-34397 GCA_002371135.1 Verrucomicrobia bacterium UBA3761
CACAAGATTTTCATCTTATGCCATAATACCAAATTTAGGCGTTGCTGTGGTTGCTCTTCGCGCAATCTTCGTGAATCAGAAGTATCCGCCCTTGTCGATGATTTCGCTGATAGTGTCGCCCTGACGCACCCACGAGAAGATGTCCGTCTCGTTGCGCTCGATCCCCTCGGCGCGGAGAAGCACGTCGTAGGCAATCTCGCGCGGAATGCATATTACGCCGTCGATGTCGCCCATTATTATGTCACCTGGCCTTACCGTCACCTTGCCGATCCTGACCGGCACCTGGTAGTGAGTGATCATGCAGCGGCCAAGGGAACCGTTCGAGACGCGGTACTTGTAGAATATGGGGAAGTTCTGCTCAAGTATCTGCTTCGTGTCGCGTATGCCGCCCGCAATCACCGCGCCGCGTATGCCCTTTGTGATGGCCGTCGCAGTCATAACACCGCCCCAAAGCGACGCCTCGACATCGTCGGAAGTGTCCCAGACGACGACGCCGTTCGGCTTGAAGTCGTCAAGCATCTGCGCTCGGAAAGTCATCTCGCCCTCAATCATGCAGTTAGGCGCGGACTTCACCGTGAACGCCTCGCCGCAGACGACCATCTCGTCGCGGAGCGGCATTATCTCGTGCGGAAGGTTCTGGTCAAGAAGCGTCAGTTCCCGCATGACGTCGTTGACGCAGCCGGTGTAGAGCTTCTCGAACCGCTCGCAGATTTCCTTGACGGGAACCGGAAACTCGTTCGCGGGAATATGCTGACGCTTTGCGATCAGCTTGTCCAGTTTCATAAGGCCAGCTTCCTTGGCCTTCGTGCGCATGTCTGCTAGTGATGGCATGTTATTATTTCCTTTCTGAACTTGTTTTTTTGCCTTTGTGTCTCTGAGTCTCTGTGTTTAACATTGTGTCGCACCATTTTGAAATTTCAATTGTCTCGCTACAAAGATGACAACTGCTCCGACAAGGTAGAACGCCGCGAGCGAGGCAAGCGCGGCAGTTGAAGAAAAGGCGTCTTTGACGAGTCCTAGCACGACAGGCGAGGTCGATCCAAATACGAACGCGCAGGAAAGCATCAGCCCTGCACCGGATGCGTGGTAGCGTTGCGGGATGAGATCAAAGAGCGAAGCCATCAGGTTGGAATCGTAAACTCCCCTAAACACACCGAAGAGCGCCATTGCAACGCCGCACAAAAGAAGCGACGGCGCGTATGCCATCCAGACGATGAACGGCACGGCAAGGGCGAGTCCCGCGATATTTGTCTCCATCCTGACGGACGGACGCGTCTTTGCAAGCCTGTCAGAAATCCTGCCGCCGAGCGTCACGCCGACAAACGCGCCGATGTAGTGCCAAAGCACGGCATTCAGTGCAGCGGAGCCCTTGGCGACGCCAAACGACTCGGAGAGGTGGCTGGGCATCCATGTCTTGAAGCCGACATCGACGTAGATCATCATGCCAAGCCCCCCAGCCAAGAGAAGCGCGGAGGGGTTGCCGACAAAGACCTTGAACGCTTCCTTAAGGGTTGGTTTGTTTTGGACAGGATTTACAGGATTAACAGGATTGTCCGTCTTTGAGATCCTGTCAATCTTGTCAATCCTGTCAGAACTATTCCCCCTCAGTCCAAACGCCAGCACGACGGCCCAAAGAATGCCGATGCCACCAAACACCTTGAACGGGACGCGCCAGCCTTCCGCGCCAGATTCCGCAAGCCATCCCGACGCCGCGCTAACGCCGATTATACCGGCATAAAGCCCCATCTGCAAAATGGAAAGCGCCGTTGCTCGCGTCTCCTTGTGCAACTCGCCGATGATAGAGGTCGCAGAGGGATAATAGAACGACTGCCCGAAACCGTTAAGGATGCCGTAGGAAACGACAAGAAATCCGAGTGACGCGATAAAACCAGAGGCGAAAATTCCGAGGCAGAACACGAACACTCCCGACACCACCATCCACTTGCGGTTGAAGAGGTCTGCAGCAACGCCCGCGAACGGCACAGAAAGCCCATAGGCGAAGGTGAACACCGTCGCCACCGCGCCTATCGCCGCCGCGCTCGCGCCCAGCGAACCCTGAATGGAAGTCAGCGTCGCGCCGAATATTTGCCGCGTTCCCTGCTGAAGGAAGAACGCCACCCAAAGAAGGGCCAATGCTCGCCATTTGTAGTGCATAGGGGTTAGGCTTTAGCCGGGGAGGGAGAGTCCGCCGTCAACCATGAGCGTCGAGCCGGTGATGTAGCGTCCGGCATCGGAAGCGAGAAGAAGCGCCGCACCCGCCGCGTCCTCCGGCATCGCATAGTCGTGCATGGGGATGGCCGCCGTCACCTTTGGGCCATAGACGGGGTCGCCAAGGCACTCCTTGTTGCGGTCGGTATAGAACACGCCCGGGCAAAGGTTGTTGATCGTTATGCCTTCCGCCGCGACCTGCCGCGCGATGCCGCGGACGAGATTCTCCTGCGCGGACTTTGTCGCGGCATAGACGCACATGTCGGGATGCGGACGGCGCTCATTCACCGATCCGACGACGATGAGCCGCCCCCACTTCTGCGCCTTCATCTTCGGATAGCAGCGCTGGAACATGCGCAACGTGGCGAGGAAATTCACCTGAATCTCCTTCTGCGCCTCGTCCATCGGGAACTCAGTCCACGGAATCTTCGCCTGAATGGAGGCGTTTGCAACGAGGATGTCTGGCATTTCGCCGCGCTCTTCGAGAGCGTCGAAGAAAGCGTCTATCGCCGCATGGTCTGCGAGGTCGCAGACCTTCGTGTTGTGGCGGATGACCTTCGCGCCGTATTCCTCGAATGCGTCGCCTATCGCCTTGCCTATTCCGCGCGTGGAACCCGTCACGAGGGCGACCTTGCCCGTCAGGTTGAACTTCTCCTTAATCATCACGACCACCTCCGGTCGTTCGACCATTCCCTGTCCCATTCCTTTGTGGGGTTCCACGGCGGCGGGAAGTCTGCGCACGCCTGCTTCTTGATCAGCTTTTCGTTGAGTTCGTCGATGCCGAGGCCGGGCTTGTCGGGAACCTTGATAAAGCCGCCCTTGTAGGAAAGCGCGGGCTTCACGAGGTCGCCCCACCACGGCACGTCAACGCTGTGAAGTTCAAGCGCCATGAAGTTGCGCGTCGCCGCTGCGGTATGCACCGCTGCGAGGCAGGCAATCGGCGACTCGGCCATGTGGATGTTCATCTGGACTCCGTAGTCCTCCGCCATGTCGCCGACTTTCTTTGTTTCCATGACGCCGCCGCAGGTGAGGAGGTCGGGATGGACGACCGCAAGGGCATGCGATTCGAGAAGAGGCCTGAAATCCTCCTTCAAGTATATGTCCTCGCCGGTGCCAAGCGGCGTCGTCGTCGCGGCGTGGAGCTGCTTCCACTGTTCCGTATTGCGCCACGGGAGAACGTCTTCCGCCCACGAGAGGTGGTACTTTTCAAGGCGCCGGAGAAGCTGCACACAGTCTTCGTAGGGGATGTGGCCGAGGTGGTCTATAGCTATCGGCACCTCCCAGCCAATCACGTTGCGGACGTCGGCCATGTATTTCTCCAGGTAGTCGAGACCCTTCTCGGTGATGTGGATGCCCGTGTGGCCGTGCGCCGTCGTGAAAAGCTCGAACGCCTCGCCGCGCATGGAGCGCGGATCGATGGAGCCGTGCGGCGTCTGCACTACGTGCTTCATCTTGCGCATGTAGTCGAGATAGCCGAGCGGCGCTATGAGGGCGTCCTTGACGTTCGTGAGCAACTCTATGCCAAGATCCATCTTGAGGAAGGTGAATCCCATCTTCATGCGCTCTTTTAGCGCCGCGCCCATGTCGCGTCCACCGCCCTCGGAGTCGGTGTCGCAGTAGCAGCGTATCTCGTCACGCCACTTGCCGCCGAGGAGCTGCCATACGGGAAGTCCCCACGCCTTGCCGCAGAGGTCCCAGCATGCAAGCTCGACAGCGCAGACGCCGCCAGCTTGCCGCGAATCGCCGCCGAACTGCTTGATGCGGCGGAATATCTTCTCAACGTTGCAAGGGTTCTCGCCGAGGATGCGGCTCTTTAGCATCGCCGCGTAGGTGCGCGAACTTGCGTCGCGCACCTCGCCATAGCCGACAAGCCCCTGGTTGGTGTAGAGCTTCATCAGCGTGCAGCGCTTTGGCGCCCCGTCGATGTCGGCGAAGCGCATGTCGGTTATCTTGAGGGTCGATGGATTTATCCTGTTGATGTTCATGCGCAGGATTATAGCATATCGCGCCGAATGATGCGGCTCCATTCACGAAGAAAAAAACATTCCATTTGCGAAATGGCCGCATCAGGCCATACCTCACGCAGAATCGTTTTTGACAGGATTTACAAGATTCACAAGATTTTCATCTTATGCCATACAGTGGAATGTTGATCAACATCCTTTCCGGGTTGCCGGGAGACTCGATCTTCTGCTCCTTGTACGGGCGCATTGAAAGGCGATAGGAAACAGGAGGCCTGAATCTTTCCATGTATGACTTAAGGCTTTTGGCCCGGACATTCTCCTCCGCCTTCACCTCCACCGGCGCGACATCCATACCCCTTTGCACGACAAAATCCACCTCCGTCCGTGAATCGTCCGTGCTCCAGTAGCAGGGCTCTATCTCGTATTCGGCCAGCATCTGCTGAAGGACGTATTGCTCGGTCAGCGCCCCCTTGAACTCGGTAAACACCCTGGAACCGTCCAGCACAATGCGGCTGTCAAGTCCCGACATCGATGACAGCAATCCGACATCAAGCACATACGCCTTGAAAGATTCGCCGACATACGACTTGAGCGGCAGCCTCGGTACGGACACCCGTCTGCACAAATATATCAGGCCTGCGCCGGACAGCCATGAAATCGGCGAACGATAAGATGACGCCCGCTCGCCTTTCCTGATGCCGGAATACATGAACTTCCTGTTTTCCCTGGCAAGCTGCGACGGTATGGCGTCCCAGAACATACCGATGCGCGGCACATCGTTTTTCGGGGCATGCTTGGCGAAGTCGTTTCGATAGCCCGCCAGCAAAGCCCTGTGGACCTCGATGACGTCAATGAAATTGCGCGTCTCGGCGTATGCGGCAACCGCCTCGGGCATGCCTCCTACGATGTAATAGTGCTTGAGAAGGTCGATCAGTCTCTCGCGAAACGTTTCGACCGTCTCCCAGTTGCGGCCGCATATCTCGCCGGCAAGGGCGGATTCGCCAAGAGCGGACAGGAACTCCACGAACGAGAGCGGATGAACCCCTATCATATCAACCTTGCCGACAGGGAACCCTGTCGTCTGGGTTTCGCCATCCGTATCCGCCTTGTCCTCTTTGTCATCCCTGTATTCCAAACCGAGAAGCGAACCTGCCGCAATGATATGCAGTTCCGGCCTGTCCTCGCAGAAATACTTCAGCGATGTCAGCGCGTTCTTGCATGCCTGGATTTCATCGAACAGCAGCACCGTGTCAGCCGGGTCGATTCGCGTTCTGAAGGCAATCTCCAGTTCGCGGATGATCCTGCCCACGTCAAAGTCACGCTCAAATATCCGCCTCAGCTGCCTGTCCTTGTCAAAACGGACGTAAACCTGGTTTGCATAGTGTGAAGACGCGAACTCGCGCATGAGCCAGGTCTTGCCGACCTGTCGCGCGCCTTCAAGAATCAATGGCTTGCGTCTTTGCGACTTGCGCCATTTCTCAAGCCTCTCAATGTACGAGAATCTTTCCATTTCAAGCCCCTTCACAGCATTTTGCTGATGTATTCTACCAAAACTTCGCAACTTCCGTCAAGGACGATTACATTTTTCTGCACGATAAATAGAGGTTGCATTACACTTTTTAGCACGATCAATGCCGCCAAATTGACACTTTTCTGCACGATCACGAACGCTTCGCCTCACCCTGTTCTTGCCTCGCCTGCACGGATATGTTCAACCAGCTTCGCAATCTCCTTCGCGTCGCGGGTGGTGGTGTAGGAAACGACGCTACGCAATCACCTGGATTTCATAATCTCGGAAACGGCGGTCTGTCGTGACAACGGGCAGATTGCCAAGAATCGCAGTTGCGATTATGAAGCGATCCGCTGGGTCACGATGCACTTCCGGCAATATTGCAGGCCTCCCAGTTGCAGGACGAATCGGCGAACAGATCGCATTTCACGTTGATCTTGCCGGCAAGCCCTGAGATCGGTTCTACAGTTTCGCGGCTTCGCGCCAGCCGGACATCGTCTGGCCGGTCTGCGCCTTGAAGAACTTGCGGAGCGAATTCGGATTCTCGAAGCCGCAGAAGTCGGAGATCGCCTTGAGCGGCATCGTCCCCTCGCGCAGGAGGTCCTTCGCGCGCGCCAGCTGGATCGCGTGCATCTCTTCGAGAACCGAATGGCCGGTGGCCTTCCGGAAGCGCATCTCGGCCTGACGCCGCGAACACGGAAAACGCTCCAGCACGCGCGCCGCCGTGAGCCCCGCGCACGCCTCCCGCCGGATGAGATCGAGCGCGTCCGCGACAGCCGGATCGTGCGCGCGCAGCCGGCGCGTCGATGCGCGCGGCACCACGGCGAGCGGCCCGAACGTCCGGCGGCGCGCGCCGCGGAACTGCTCGCGGTCCCTGAGCCGCGCGGCGAGCAGAAGCGCGGCCAGTTCGCCGCCGCGCCGGAAGTCCGGCTTGATCGAGCTGAGCGTCGGCCGGGTGTGCTCGCAGATGTCGCGCGCGTCATCCACCCCGATGACGGCCAGCTCGTCCGGCACCTTGACCTGCGCGAAGACCGCCGCCGACAGAACCTCCGCCGCAACGCCGTCGTTGGCCGCAAAGAGCGCGCACGGCCGGGGCAGCGCCGCGACGAATGCACGCAGTTCGCGCGTGTAGCGGGTGGGGTCCGCAGGCGACGGCCGCCCGGTGAACACGCGGCAGCCGCGTCCGTTCAGCGACAGCGCCGAGACAAAGCCGCGCTCGCGCGCCGCACTCCAGAACCGCGGCTCCGGATACGGCACGAAGGCGAAGGCCGTCGCGTCGGTGCGCAGGAGCTCACGCGCGGCCATCTGCGCGGTCGCCGCGGAATCGTGCGTGACGCAGAAGGCGTTCCGGGGCAGACATGACGGATCGTGGTCGAAGAACACGACCGGCAGACCGCCGAAGACGGCCGGCGCGACCGTCGCCGCCGTGCCGCCGCATTCGACAATCGCACCGACCGGGTGCCAGAATTCGACCAGCGCCGCGATCCGCTTCGCCGACGGCAGACCGGGAACGGTCTGCACCAGCCAGCCGCATTTCGCGGCGACATCCTGGACGCCGCCGAGCTTTTCCGCCGCATTTGTCTTGGACTGTGACTGAAAGTAGAGAATCGTCTCCATGCGCATCAGTATATCATATTCGCAAACAGGATGCAATATCAATCGCAAACGGAATTACAATCAGCCGTGCCATCTGCTATAATATGCAGTGTTCCACTTATTACGACAAGTCTGACAATCACGACAAGGAGGATTATGGGCAGGTTTGACGGCAAGGTCGTCCTGGTGACGGGCGGCAACAGAAACACGGGGCTCGATCTCGTCGAGCGGTTCGCCCGCGACGGGGCGAAGGTCTACATGTGCGGGTCGAGCGAAGCCTCCACCGCCAAGGGAGCCGCCGAACTCAGGGCGCGCGGGCTGGACGGCGTGATTTCGCAGGCGTGCGACATCTCCGATGCCGCGCAGGTCGCCTCGCTGTTCGACACGATCGAACGCGACGCGGGGCGGCTGGACATTCTCGTCAACAACGCCGCGAACCAGGGGCTCGGCCACGGCGGGCCGCTGGAGATGGATGCCGAGCGTTTCTGGGATGTCCTCAAGACGAACGTGGTCGGCGGCTTCCGCGTGACGCAGACGGCGTGCAACCGCTTCTTCATGAAGCAGGAATCGCGCGGCGTCGTCGTCTTCCTCTCGTCCAACACCGCCATGCGCGCGATCCGCCACCGCACCGCCTACTGCGCCTCCAAGGGAGCGATCAACTCCATGGTGCGCGCGCTCGCGCTCGACCTCGCGCCGCTCGGCATCCGAGTCAACTGCTGCGCGCCGGGCTACATCTACACCGAACGCTGGCTCACGCTCGATCCGGAAAAGGCCGCACGCCGCCGCCTCAACTGTCCGCTCCGGCACGAGGCGAAAGGCGCCGACATCGCGAACGTCGTCGCGTTCCTGGCCTCGGACGATTCCGCGAACATGACGGGCGAGATCGTCACGTGCGACGCGGGCTGCTCGTGCCAGCACATGCCGGAGGACGTGGATGTCTAAGCATTACAAATGGCTGCTCATCGGAATGCTCAGCTGCGCGTTCTTCTTCCATCAGGCGGATCGAGCGCTCTTCGGGCTGCTGACCATTCCGATTCAGGACGAACTGAATCTCACGGACGTTCAGATCGGGTGGATCAACACGACGCTGTCGTGGACGCTCGCGGCGATGACGGTCGTCGCGGGCTTTCTGGGCGACCGCTTCTCGCGCAAGTGGATCATCACCCTGTCGCTGATCGCGTGGTCGCTCATGACCGTGTGCATGGGCTTTATCGGCGGATTCATCGGGGCGCTCTTCTTCCGTTCGATAGCAACGGGCGTGGGCGAGAGTTTCTACGCCCCGAGCGCCTACGCGCTCATCGCCGTTCACCACAAGGAGACACGTTCCGTCGCGCTCTCCATCCATCAGGCCGCGCTCTATGTGGGGCTCATGGCGTCGGGGCTGATCGTCGCGTGGGCGCTCGGGCTGCTCGGCTCGTGGCGCAACGTTTTCATCGCCTTCGGCGCGGCCGGCTGCGCATTGGGAGTTTTCTTCATCTGGGGGCTGAGAGATAATGACTCGCGCAGAGACGCTGAGACGCAGAGCGAGTCCCGCGATCTCCGCGCCGCCGCGCCGCCGCGAGAGAATTCTGCCCTCTCCGACGGGCTTCGCGCCTACTTCTGCAACCCGTCGGCACTCTGCGCCACGGCTGGATTTGTCGCGATAGTGTTTGTGAACAACGCCTATCTCTTCTGGGCGCCGAAGTTCGCGGCGGAGAAATTTGCCATAGCAGTCGGCGAGGCGGGCAAAGGCGTGATGCTGTGGCACCATCTTTTCGCGTTTGCGGCGATTCTCGCGGGCGGCATCCTCACCGACCGTTTCGTCAGGAAGATGCCGCGCTTCCGTCTCGGCTTCCAGACGGTCGCCCTTCTCTGCGGCGCGCCCGCGCTCGTCTGGATCGGACGCGCGCCGTCCTTCACCTCGCTTCTGATCGCCGCGAGCGTCTACGGCGTCTTTCGCGGCTTCTTCGAGGTCAACACGCACGCGTCGCTCTTCGATGTCGTCGCGCCGCAGCACCGCTCGACGGCGGTCGGACTGCTCAACATGATCGCCTTTTTCTTCGGCGGGCTCTCCGGCGTGGCGATGGGGGCGCTGTCGCACAGCCGGGGCGTGCACGGCTTCGAGATCGGCTTCGGCGTCATGGCCGCCGCATACGCTCTGGGCGCGGCGCTCATGGCGTTCAGCTTCTTCTTCACCTTCAAAAAGGACAGAGTGCTCGAATGAAAATCGCGAAACTCAAGACATTCACCGTAGACTGCCACCGCACGAACTGGGTGTTCGTCAAAGTCGAGACCGACGAAGGCATCCACGGAATAGGCGAAGGCACGCTCGAATACAAGGAGAACGCGCTCGCAGGCGCCATCGCCGACCTCGCTCACGCCCTTGCCGGCAAGGATCCGTTCGACACCGAATGGATTTTCCACGAGAACTACCGCGATGCCTACTGGCGCGGCGGACCGGTTCTCATGTCCGCCCTCTCCGCAGTCGACATGGCGCTTTGGGACATAAAAGGCAAGGCGCTCGGCCTGCCGGTCTGGAAACTAATCGGCGGCAAGTGCCGCGAAGGCGTTCCGTGCTACGCAAACTGCTGGTTCAGCGGAGCAAAGGAACCTGCCCAGTTCGCCGAAAAGGCGGCGGCGGCGGTGGAGACGGGCTTCCGCGGCCTCAAGTGGGACCCGTTCGGCAGGTGCTACCGCCAGTTGCCGCCGGAGGATTTCAAAAAGGCGATCGCATGCGTCGCCGCCGTGAAGGAGGCGACGGCAGGCAGGGCGGACATCCTCATCGAATGCCATGGACGATTCGACACGCCTGCGGCTATTCGCGTCTGCCACGCGCTGGAGGAGTTTTCGCCGTATTGGGTGGAAGAACCCGTCATACCGGATACCATGCGCGCCCTGGCCGACGTCCGTTCGCGCGTACGCGTTCCCATCGCCTGCGGCGAGCGCCTCTACACCACGCAGCAGATTATGGACGCGATCGAACTTCGCGCCTGCGACTACCTCCAGCCGGACTCCTCCCACGCCGGCGGCATCACCGGCATGAAGCAGATCGCCGCCATATGCGACGCGCACCACATCCCTTTCTGCGCCCACAACCCGTCCGGCCCCGTCGCCAACGCCGCCACGCTCGCTCTCGGCGTTTCGACCCCGGGATACTGCATTCACGAAACACTCTTCGACGACGTGCCCTGGCGCAAGGATGTGATCGACGAGGATGTAGTCTTCAAAGACGGCTTGATGTATCCCTCGGACCGCCCCGGCCTCGGCATCGAGCTGAACGAAGATGCGGTCGCCGCGCATCCGAAGGCCGACCACTGGCTCCGGCACTACGTCGGCACGCTGACCAACATCCGGCCGCCGGACAGCGTGAAGTATTACCACGGCTAAACCATGACGGGACTTCTGGCCATGACAATTTTTCTCGGTTCCTACACGGACGATACGCACCCGAACGGACTGAAGACAATCGAGCTGGATGAAGCATCCGGCGCGATGGTCGTCGTCGCCGACTATCCCGTCTTGAATGCACTCTATCAGGCGCTTTCGACGGACGGGAAGTATCTCTATTCCTGCACCGGCGAAGGGCTCGCCTCGTTCGCCGTCGGCGCGGATGCATCGTTGACGCGCCGCGACGCGGTGGCGCTCGGCACTTGCGTCTGCCACGTTGCCGCGCGGACGGACCGCGTCGTCTTCGCCGACTATCTCGGCGGCTTCGCGGGCTCTGTCGCGGTTGCGGACGGACACTTCGGCGAACTCGTCATCCACCGGCACAGCGGCAGCGGGCCGAATCTCCCGCGCCAGAACGCCGCGCACTGCCATCAATCGTGCCCGCTGCCCGATGGTTCGGGCTATGTCGTCTGCGATTTGGGGCTGGATGAACTTGTCGAATATCCAAGCGGACGCCGGTTCAAGACATCGCCCGCCGGCGCGGGGCCGCGCCACCTCCTCTTCCACCCGAACGGGCGTCTCGCCTTTCTCGTCTCGGAGCTCGGCAATCTCGTCTCGTCGCTCGCGTGGAATCCGGTCGACGGCTTCCGTCTTCTCGATCTACTGCCAACGCTGGAGCGGGCGGCGCTCCCCGTCGGCCCCGTGATCGGCACGACCGGCACGGATCTCGCCGCCGCGATTCGCTTCACGCCCGACGGAAAGCGAATCGTCGTCTCGAACCGCGGGGAGAATTCGCTCGTCGTCTACGACTTCGACGAATCGACGGGTCGGCTTTCGTTCCAATCGCGCACGCTTCTTTCCGGCTCGTGGCCGCGCGATTTCATCTTCGTCACGGACACGCTCGCGCTCGTCGCCTGCGAACGCTCCGGCGAAGTTCTGTCTCTCCGCTACAATCCCGAAAGCGGCGCTTTCTTTCCTTTGGCTTCGCTCCGCGGCCTCTTCCGCCCGGTCGCCATCGCTGCGCGAAGCATGTGGAAATGTGGAAATGTGAAAATGTGAAATCAAGCATCCATTTTTAACACAGAGGCACGGAGGAGCACAGAGAATTTTTCGATTTGCGTTCAAACACATCAAACCTCTGTGAATCTCTGTTACTCTGTGCCTCTGTGTTAAAAAGGGATGTTTGATTTCACATTTCCACATTTCCACATTTCCCTCTTCCCTCTTCCCTCTTCCCTCCCGTTATGCTATAATATTCGCATAAGATTGAAGGGAGACGGGAAATGAAGAAGGTATTTCTTTTCGCCGCCGGCGCGTTGATTGCACTCACGGCTTCCGCCGCGTCGTACACGCTCGATTTTTCCACATGCCCGGCCGCTGTAGCGCCCGGCGTTCCGGTCGTTCGCGCGGCGTCCGGCGCATTCGAGGGACCTGGACTCCAGTCTGTCGCGTCCGGCGATACGCTGGCGGTCCGGTTTTTCGGCGATGCGGAAAAGACGCTGGCAATCGGCGGAGAGTCGCCCGGCTACGGCGGCGCGAGGGCGTTCGCGGCGCATCTCGGCGATGGCGTGTTTGCGTCGCTTGTGGTTTTGCGCGAGGACGGCGTGTTCATCGAAGCGCGCGATATCGCGGCGGGCCGTTTGTATCGCGCGTCGGTCGACGGCGGCGCGGCGAATATCGAAGAGGTGGATTTGACGCAAGTGCGGCGCGGCGGCTGCATTGAAGTCGAAGCGGATGCAATAGATGTGCCGCAAAGCGTCGCGCCGATGAAAAAATCGATGCTTGCCGTCCCCGGAAATCCGTTCGACGGCAACGTCGTCGCGCCCGCCCCCGTCTGCGTCGATATAATGCTCGTCTTCGACAACGGCGCGCGAGAATGGGTGGAGAGTTCCTCCAAATACACGAGCATCACCAATTTCGCCGTCGCGCAGGTCGCGAAGATGAACTCCGTCCTCGCCAATACAGGTCTGCACACGAATTTCTGGTACCGCCTCGTCGATGTGATGACGGTCGATACGAAATACACCGTAATCGACGACCAGATTCTCGGCATCGTCAAGGACGGCGCGGAATCCGGCGACGGCGCGTACGGGCCGATCAAGGAGCGGCGCGCGGCGTGCGGAGCCGACCTCGTTTCGCTCATAATCGACACCGGCACGTACTGGGGCACGACCGGCATCGGCTACATAACGCACGGCACGAACTACAGCACATGGCTTGCCTACAGGCCATGGTGCTATTCATGCTGCGCGATTCAATCCGTCGACCTCGAATACACGCTTTCGCACGAAGTCGGCCACAACATGGGCCTCGCGCACAGTCCCACGCTCGCTGGTTGGAAAAGTCCCGGCACGTTCGACTACTCGAACGGCTACAACTTCTGGGGCAAGGACGACAACATGCCATACCATACCATAATGGCCTACGACCAGGATGTAAACTACACGGGATATCGCGAAATCCCATACTTCTCGTCCCCCGATTATACATATCAAGGCACCGTCATCGGTACGGCGCTTTCCAACGACTGTACGAGGGCGTTGCGCGAGACGTGCGCCGCGTTCGCCGCCTGGCATGATACGGCGATCCCGCTGCCCTCCGATGTGACTATATCTCCATCTGGTAGCGAAGCATATCGCATTACGCTCTCAAATCTCGGCGGCTACGAAATTCGCTATACGACCGATGGCAGCGAACCGACGCGCGAATCCACGCTCTACGAAGGACCGATAATGTTGACTAGCGGGTCGGTGACTATAAATGCTGTCGCCGTCGTCGGTGACAACACTCTCGGCACTGTTGCGGAAAAGACATATACCGCATCTGTGGAGCTAGATGATTATGTCATCCTCAAGGAATTGTATGGATATGGGTGGAGTTCGGAATACTGGGACGATCAGGACGGCAACGCGAAATATGCCTACTACTGGAACACAAGTTCGGATAAGACGGCGGTAGTCGATGCTAGTGGCGTATTGACGGTCAATAGAAACATAGACCTTGGCATGCTTGTCGCTAACGGAACAAACTCGCTGGAAATTGTCGCGACTGATAACGCTCTCTTTGCCACCAATCTCCATGTGATGGGAAATACGACGCTTACAGGCGACAAATTCTCCTTCGAAAACTGGAACATCCACAGCGATTCCACGCTGACGCTTTCGCCGGGAGAAGGAAATACCGTGACGCTGAACAAATATCTCGCGCAGGGTGCGACAGGCTCTACGCTTGCAATCTCCAACGGCACATTGAGTGTAACAAGAAGCGCGAACGACTATGACGGCATTGCTACGCTCCAAAATTGCGCGTTGAGGATTGACGCCGGCGGCATACTGTCGCTAACGCCGGGATGGGTGCTGGGATACGCGAACCCGAACCCGGTGACAGTGAACGAGGGAGGTCTGCTTAAACTCAATGGCCTCGAATCCACATCGCGCCCCCTCGTGCTCAACGGCGGAAACGTCGAAGTGTACAAAGCGGCCAACCGCGGCTTCGAAATACGCAGGACGCAGATAACCGTCACGGAAGATTCGACGATAGCGGACAAGACGGCGAACAGAGTTGCGCGGATGTCGCTCGTCGACGGCGATTCCGCATTTACCGTATCAGGCGGCAAGACGCTCACCGTTGACATGGGCACGTATAACGAGAAAGGCATATATGGCATAGTCAAGAAAGGCCTGGGTGAAGTACTGTTCCTTCGCGAACTCGGGCACCTGGGCACCAACACCGTGAGCGCCGGCGTGTTCACGATCGGTTACAATTCGACGACGACGAACTGTATGGATTGGATTGTCGCCAAAGGCGCGGCGCTGAAAGTCGCGAAGGGGTGTTCGCTCGCCGTCCCCAAGCTCGAACTTGCATCCGGCGCGATTTTGGAGCTTCCCGCAGCCGCAGCCGCGCCCCTGGCGGTTTCCAATTCCGTCGCGCTTGCAAATGTCGCAATCCGTCTGACGGATGCTGCAGACCTTGGACTTGGCAAGAGCTACCCGCTTGTCGCGGCGCAGGACGGTTTGTCGGGAATAGTGAAGATAGACAAGTCGCTGATGCCCGCCCTTGCAAGCGGCCTCGCATGGAAATTCGCCAAGAATGCCGACGGCGTACTTTGCGCGACTGTAGTAGATGAGGCGGACGCGAAGGATCCGATAACCATCGTCGGCGTCGATGACAGCCTGACGCTCGAAATTCCCGACGACGCAACGGTCGCATACGGCGCGGTCGCGGTAGGCTCGAATCCGCTTGTCGTAGATTCCATTGGCGATACGGCTGTCGCGTTCACGCTCGACGTCGAAATCCCGGAGACGCAAAGTGCAACCGAGCAGACGATATGCTCGTGGATAGTCGAAGGGGGCAACATCGTGCGGTGCGTGAGGCTCGCCGACGGAGTGCTGGATTTCTTCTACAACGGCGGCAACCATGCCGCCAACATCACGAACAGCGTAGCATTGACGGCAGGCCGCCATACAATCAAGATTGGCTACAACTACGGCGAATACGGCGGCACGTGGGCGTTTGTCGACGATTCGCCGGCTTATTGGGCGACGGATCTCAAGTGGCATCAGAAGGCAGTAACCAAACTCGCTATCGGCGCGATGGCGGACGCGACGCCGCAATATCCGTTTGCCGGGCTCGTCCTGCGCGGCCTCGGCATTCTCAAGGCGAACAGCACTCTGCCGCTCCCGAACATGACCGGCACGAGCGGCATTGTGTACAACTACCTCATCCAGAACAAGTCGCCGCAGAACGCAATTCCGGCAATCTTCCCGAACGCCGTCGCAGGCGGATTCTCGATGGATAATTCGCTGCTGGATGCGTCGCTGCCTGAGTCAGCCGACTCGATAACAGTCTCCATCGTCGCGTCGTTCCCTGCGGACAAGCCGGGATGCTTGTTGGGAGTTTGGGCGAAGAGCGAAACGGATGGCTACTCGTATCCGGGGCAGATAGACTACAACGGGGACGGCTCCTTCTCGTTCAGCCGCAACGGATACGTCAGAACATATTACTATTCCATCGTGAATCCACCGGATACATCCGTGGAAAACCCCCATCTTTACACGCTTGAATACCGTAAAGGCGAGGGGTTTGGGTTTTACCAGGATGGCGTACAGATTCTGACGGCATCTTATGGATATGTGGACAATCCATGCTATGTTGCCAACCGGGTCGATTTCGGTCGCGGGCCGTGGAACAATTTGACGACAAGCTACAACGACAACCCGAATCCCATTTCCGGCTTCAAGGTGTATGCTTCGCACATCGAGCTGGGCTCTGACGATCGCAGCGTGAGCGAGGCGGCCGTGATGGAGTCGCTGAACTTCGACGCGGCATACGATGGAATGACGATAGCGGAGAAGCTTGCGTGCCTGCCGGCGAACCAGACGGCGGAAGGCGTGGCCGCGCCGGGAGAATCGCCCGACGAAGATCTCGACCCCGCGCCGCCTGCATCGCCTGCGACGGTCGATGTTCTCGTCGCATACGACAAAGGCGCGCAGTCGTACGTGGCAAACAAGGGAGCTTCGCTAGAGGCGTTCGCACAGACACAGATCAACAAGATGAACGACGTTCTTGCCACCAACAAACTCGACAGGTTCTATTCTTATCGCCTCGCGGGAACGTGCAAGGTCGATGCGACTTATCCGACGGTTGAATCTGTTTCCGGCAGTCTCGTCTCTGGCGCAGGAGCGCTCGTCACGCTGCGAGCGGCGCGTGAACTCTACGGCGCCGATACGGTGACGCTTCTCGTAAATGCCTCTGGCGGAGCAACGCTGGGCGACAGCATCCCGCTTTCTCACAGCACCGACGTCGCAAGCAGGCACGATTGCGCCTTCAGCGTGTGCAGCATCAGCGCCGTCGATACGGGTGCGCAGCACACGATGATTCACGAAAACGCCCACAACATGGGGTGCGGACATGCGAGAAAGCAGAGCGCAATCAATTCGCCGTTCGACTACGGACGCGGGTGCTACTTCATGGATGGAACGACAAAACGCCACACCATAATGGCCTATGATGTCGACGGTACTGGCGTATATGCGCATCCCTCGCCGTATTTCTCCACCACGTCCAAGGAATTCGGATTTGCGCTCGGCGACAAGACAAACAACAACGCCCGCGTCTTGAAGGAGACGTGCGGCGAGGTGGCCAAATGGCGCGCAAGCGTAGTGCCGGGCGCTCGCGACATCAGGGCATATGACGAAAACGGCAACGAAATCCTCTCCGGCTGCTTCTTCAACGGTTCGCTCAAGGTGAAGGTCGTCGCCCCGGTGGAAGGCGCCGAACTATACTACACGTTCGATGGGAGCGAGCCGACGCTCGATGGCGATACTTTGCACCAGACGTCGCCGTATACGTTCACTTTCACCGTCGACAGAAACTTGAAAATCGCCTACCTCGACGGCGAAACGCTCTCGCCCGTCCGCACCATCCGATTCACGAAGACCGCCAACGTGCCGGAGGACGGCCTTTGGCAGACTTGCCTCGAATATCCTTGGACTGTAGACGGCGAGACAATCCGCAGTTTCAATCAGACCGACTACACGTACCAGTGCACAACTCCGCTCAAGGCGACGATCGCAGGTCCGAAAAGGCTCTCGTTCAGCCACAAGAGCTACTTCGGCGGCGTCGCGTTCGGCGGCGACAACTATTCGCATTTCGACGTACTTCTCGACGATTCGCCCGTCCTCGCGCAAACGGAATGCACGAACGATTGGACGGCGGCGGCGATCGACATTCCCGACGGCAAGCACGATGTAGTATTCGTCTTCTCGCAGCGTTACGCGATGAAGAATCCGTCCGACAACAAGGATTTGACGCCGGAGGCGGACGACGCTGTGTGGTTGAAGGATATCGCGCTCGCAGATGTGCCCTCGACGGTTCTGAACATCGCCGCAGGCGAAACCGTGGCCCTCGCAAGCGTCCCGGCGGATACGACGGCGATAACGGGCGAAGGGACGCTCTATTGCGGCGCGACGCTGCCCGACGCGAAATACGGTTTCACGGACGCCGCCTGGAAGGGGACCGTGGTGTTCGAAGGGCTGAACAACGAAACGGCGACGCAGAATTTCAAGTTCGAGGAATACGGCAACGGCGCTTCGAAAATCAAACTCGTGCGCTGTGCCATTCAATATCTCGCCGACAACAACGCCACGTTCGCGGGCGTCCTCGAACTGGAAGGCTTGTCTGCGTTTTCGACGAACGATGGATATTCGAACAATTACAACGTCATAGGCGAATTGCGCGGCGGCGGCTCGATGGCGTTCTCGACGGCGCAAAGCCAGGCATATGTATTCAACGCCGCAACCAACTTCACGGGTTCCATCAACATCGTCGCGGCAATGAACAGCGGCAGCATCATCGGCCGACGTATTGTGTTCGGCGCTATCGCAAGCGCGTCCGATTTGCCGTCTCAGGCAGCCACAGTCACGGTGAAATCCGGCGCGGCGGCGGCGATAGGCGGCGGTGCGAAGTGGTATGCGCATCACGGTGTCGATATCGCCGGAACGCTGATCGTCAAGGGAGTGCTCGCGACGCTCGATTGCCGGGAGAACGACGCGGAGATGGGCTTGAAACTCGAAGACGGCGCGACGATCCGCTTCGACGCGGCGGATGCCTCCCTCGCTTTCGCGCAAAAGTGCATATTCTCATCCGGCACGGTGAATATCGCCTTTGACAATGGCGTCGCGCCTGCGGCGAACCGGCAAAAGCTTGTTTCCTGGAGCGAGAAACCGGGCGGGAATTTCACCCTGACCGGCCTCGACGGCTGGTATCTGGAAGTCTTGGAGGACGGCGTGTATGCCGTCAAGACCAAACCTGCGAACTCGATGGATATAGGCGGCGATGGAGCGTATATCGCCTGGGATTCCGCCCTCGAAAGCTGGATGGAAGAGCGCGGCTACAATCCAGAGCCGGAAGAATGGGAAGAAGAGACGACATGGCAGGAGTTCATGCATGGCAAAGCCGCGAACGGCTATTCGCGCTGGGCCTGCTACGTGCTTGGCCTCGACAGGACATGGCGCACCGACGATACGCTCAAGGCGCGTGTCGAAATTGATGCGGCCGCGGGCAAAGTTAAAATCATCACCGCCGAAGGCGCACGTTCGCTCGACGGCGTTGCGCTATGGACGTCGCTATACGGCAGTGAAACGCTTATCTCGCCGTTGCCGTTCATCGAAAAAGTGAAAGGCACTGCAATCGAACGCCCTGCCGGCGAGGCGGGTTTTTATCGCGTGGAAGTCTCTTTCGAACCGCAATGACCTTGACACGGGGCGACGGCGTTTGTTTCCCCGATTCCCTTTTATCGCAGAGACCCGAGAGAACGCAGAGTTTATCAGGACTTTTCACACTCTCAAGTCTCTGCGTCTCTGCGATAAAAATACTGACAAAAACTCTGGCCACCACAATAAAAAGAAAGTCAAATTGGCATTGGCAACATTCTCTCTTCCCTCTCCACACTTCCCACTTCACACTTCCCTCTCATTATGATATAATGTACTGCACTATGTGCGGTCTGGGGAAAAGCGTATTTGCGATTGTAGTTTTTTTCACAGGCGGGGCGTTTGCCGCCGCGCCGGATTTTCGCGGCCGGTTGTATTCCGAGGTGGCAAGCGCATACCTCTCTTCAAGCGGATCGCTGAGCGATACGCATCCTGTCACGGTTCAACAGGCCGACTGGCTGTTCGATTTCCACGATTTCGGCAAGGTCTCCGGTTATTTCTGGACGATTAGTTCCCTGCACGACAAGCAAGGCAAATCCCATCGAATGGCGTTCAACCAATTCGAGACCGCACTCTATTATGGCTACGATTGGACGATACGCCCGGGAGTTGCGTTGAAGACGAAGACGGGTCCGCTGTGGAATCCGCAAATCGGCTACGACCACGGCCACAACTGCGACTGGGGCTGGCATTGCGTGCAGCGCCTCGAGACCAAATGGGTGGTGCCTTACGTGAATGCGCTGTGGATGTTCTCGCCGTATTCGCGCGCTCGCATCAGGATGGGGCTGGAGCGGTCGTTCGCGCTGGGCGAGGCGTGGACCCTCACGCCGTCTATCGAGACTGTGTGGATGGACCGCGAGCGCTACCGTTCGCGCTACGGCGGAGCGCCGGACACGAGCGTCTTCGGCGGCGCGTTCGCGTGCGTGGTGACAGGCCTCAAGGTGACGTGGCGCTTCAACGAGAACTGGCGCTTTTTCGCTCGCGTGAGGCAGTATGACGTCATAAACAACCAGTCGCGCAGAGCGATAAAACGGCAAGACAACTATTGGTCGAAATGCGACTATCCGATTCTTGGAATAGGCGTCGAGTGTAATTTTTGAGTTAGAACAACCAGAACCACTAGGACATATAGGAGATATGAACGAAGACATAACAAGAAGGGCGTTTCTGGCGGGGCTGGGCGTCGCGGCAGGGGGCGTGATGGCATCTCGCGCGGAGCCGGCGCCGACGCAGCCCGCACCAGTGGAAGCGCCGCGCGAGCGAGATCCGTTTCTCGGCACAGGCGGCGCGCCGCTTGTCGTAGGCGAGCCTTGCCTGCAGGCGCCGGGCGAGACGTCGATGGGCGTGAGCTGGGCTGTTTCGGGTCTTGCCAAGGGAGTTGTCGAATATGCCGACAACCCGGCGATGGAAGGCGCAAAAACCGCGAAGAGCGGCGGCTACGGCCTCGTTCCAATCGACGTCGAGGCGCTGCAAGTGCGGCTCACTGGGCTGAAGAGCGCCACGCAATACTGGTATCGCACCATAACGACGCCGTTCACCGACTACTCGAACATCTATGACGCCAAACTTGGCGAGCCGGTCGTTTCCGCCGTCCACACCTTCACGACGCCAGGCGTTGCGGCGAAGGCCCGTTTCTGCGTCATCAACGATACGCACAGGAGGTGGAAGCCGTTCCAGATGGCGGTGCGCAAGATAAAGGAGCTTTCTCCCTCTGTCGTCATATGGAATGGCGATGCTACGAACACGACGCAACGCAAAAAGACGGCCGTTGAAACATTCCTCGCGCCGCCCATCAAAGATCGCGACTGGCAGGCGGGCATTCCCGTATTCTTCGTGAGCGGCAACCACGACTTTCGCGGCAGTTGGATTTCGAAGAAGGAGGAGGTCGTCCTGCCGCGCGATCCCGCCGAGCGGCGCGGCGAAGAGTGGGATCTCAAGTGGAACTTCGCGCAGCGCCTGGGCGATATGGCGCTCATCGGGCTCGACACCGGCGAAGACAAGCCAGACGCGCACCCGAAGTGGTTCGGACTTGCGAACTTCGAGCCATACCGCAAGGCGCAGGCCAAGTGGCTGCGCCGCGAGTTGGCGCGCCCCGAAATCGCCTCTGCAAAGCACAAGATCGTCTTTTGCCACATTCCCCTCTACGCCGACCCCGCCTCCGTAGACTATCCTCACGACGGCGTGAAGATCGACCCGGAGGACTACGCCTGGTGGTCGCGCGAATGCGCCGCGCTCTGGGGTCCGATATTGGACGAGGCGGGCGTGGAACTCGTCGTCTGCGGCCATACGCACCGTTTCCGCTTCGATCCGCCCGCGCCAGGGCGTCGCTGGGCGCAGGTCGTGGGCGGCGGCCCGGAGCAGGGGCCGGGACGTTTCCCCACCGTCATCGAGGGATTCATCGAGGACGGCAGACTCCGCCTCGTCGTCCACGACGTCCTCGGCGACCGCATCGTTTTCAGCGCCGCGCTTTAGCGGCCGCGCTCTCCTCGCGGCCCTCCCGCTCTACTTGCCGGAGGCGGGCGAGACCGCGCCCGCGCTCGTGAATCATCCCAGGCGACGCCCCGGCGACTACAACGACCGCGACGGGTTCATCGCCGCGTGCGACCTGAAGCTTTTGACGCGCATAGGCAAGGTGGTGTCGTATTCGCGGCGGACTGATTTCTCCACAGGCGAGTGCATCGTCGAGGCGATGGACGCGAAGGGCCGGCGAATGCCGCTGAAATCGTCAGAAACTTCAACGCCGGGCGCTACAACATAATTTCCTCCACGTATGGCGACCACATCCCGAATCTCCAGGGGCTTTGGGCGGGGACGTGGTATGCGCCGTGGTACGCGAGTTTCACGGCCAACGGCAACCTCCCGTGCGCGATTTCTTTCTTCGACAGGGGACGGACGCCCGAGTTCAACGAGTGCCTGCTGAAATGGCTCCAGGCTCGTCTGCCAGAGATGCGCGAGGCCGCGAAAATGCACTTCGGCGCGCGCGGATTCCGCGTCGCCGCGCAACTCGACGTAGCGAGGCCCGTCCCGGAGAAACAGGCGAGACGCGAAAAATTCTTTGCGTATCTTTGCGTTCTTTGCGGCTGAAAAATATACCGTTTTTTATTTTGCCGCAAAGAACGCAGAGTACGCAAAGGGAATTTACGCAAAGAGCCCCGAAAGGCTTTCATGGAATTTCGCCGCCTTGTCGCCGGCGGCGGCGGCACGTTCGCGGCGTTGCGGACGATAGTTTCGACGCGCATTTCCGATATATCGCAGCGTTGCAGGCAAACTATCGCCGTCTACGTTTTTTCGGTTGATTCGAACCGGAATTCCGGGCGACTCGAAAATATATAACGGATATATATCGGATATATAATTTTCGAAAGAAAGAGAAAAAAGAAAAGAAACAAAAGAATTAAAGAGAAAGAAAGAAGAGAAAGAAAGAAGAGAAAGAAAGAAAGAGAGAACCTAATTTATTGTTTTTTTTATTACGCGTGTGCGCGTGTGCGTACGCGCGCGCGAAAGCGCCCCCCGCACCGCCACCGCCTCGCCACGCCTCGCGAAAATTTTTTGAAAAATTTTTTGCCGATTTTCGATTTATTTCAAGCCTTCCTTTTTAACACAGAGTCACTCAAGTCACAGAGATGCCCGAGAGGCCCTGGGCGCAAATCGAAAATCGAAAATCTCTCTCTGTTCCTCTGTGCCTCTGTGTTAAAAACAAGTCGAATTGGCATTGGCAACATTCCCTCTTCCCTCTTCCCTCTTCCCTCTTCCCTCGATTTGTGGTATAATAGCGTCAAATCCACCACCTTGCCATGAAAACCGTACTTGTCTTCGTCTATTCGAACAGATACACATGCGCCAATCGCATAGACGGCGTTCGCAGGTACGCCGACAAGGCCGGATGGCGCGTCCAGGTGATCGAGCGCAACGGCGCGGAGAGAGCGCTGGACGTCGAGAAAATCGTCGAGTTCTGGCGGCCCGCGGGGGTTGTCGCGGAGTGTGGCGGAGGCGTGCCTGAAATATCACGGAAGACTTTGGGGGAATTGCCTGTCGTATATCTCGACGAAGATCCCGGAGGGAAGAAGGCTCCCGCGCTTTTTGTCAATTCGGATTCCGTCCAGATAGGCGAGGAAGCGGCGCGCGAACTTCTCGCGATGGGTTTGCCGAACTATGCATTCATCGGCTGGAGGGAGGATGTGCACTGGAGCCGCCTCAGGCGCGATGCATTCGAGCGCGCCGTGAAGCTGCATGGCTGCAGAGTCGATGTGTTTGCGCATTCCGGCGGCGGCGAACTCCGGCGGCGTGAAAAACTCCGGCGCTGGCTGAAGGCGCTGCCGAAGCCTTGCGGGCTTTTCGCCGTGAACGATCCCGTCGGCGCGGAGGCGCTGGAACTCGCGGCGCTTGAAAACATCGACGTCCCGGGGGAGCTTGCGGTGATCGCCGTCGACAACGATCCTGTGATATGCGAGCGCACGAAGCCGTCTCTTTCGTCGATTGGCATAGATTTCGAATACGGCGGCTATCTTTGCGCGGAACTTCTCGACCGCGCCATGCACGAGAAAGGCTTCGTCTCCACATCCGTCAAATACGGCGTTGTCGATGTGGTTCGCCGCGAATCGATGCGCCGCGGCGCCCATGCCGACAGACGCGTCGCCAAGGCCGTGGAATTCATACGCCGCAATTCCTCCGACAACATCGGGACGGACGAGGTCGCGAAGGTGATGGGGCTTTCGCGGCGCATGGCGCAGGCGGTGTTCAAAAAATGCACTCTCCGCACCATCCATGAAGAACTGACGTGCGAGCGGATGAAAAACGTCGAGCGCCTCTTGCGCAATCCGCGTCAGGATATCGGCGCGATCGCCGGCTTGTGCGGCTGGTCGTCCGGCGCCTTGCTGCGCAAGCTCTTCAAAGAGACCCACGACGGCCTCTCGATGCGCGAATGGCGTCGCTACGCGCTTCGCGCGAAGTAGGAGCGCTTCGCGCTTTGCGCTTCGCGCAAGTAGGAAATAGGAAGTAGGAAGTAGGAAATTTGCTGTTCAGGCGGGACGCAAGTATTATCTCCTACTTCCTACTTCCTACTTCCTACTTGCGCTTTGCGCTCCTACTTCCTACTTCCTACTTGCGCGAAGCGCTCCTACTTCCTACTTGCGCTTTGCGCGTAGCGCGAAGCGCATTGCGCGATACAGGCGTTTTTGGCTGCGTGTATCAGGCGGGGAAGGCGCTTTGAATATGATATAATTTGTAGCATAATCAAGGAGGCTGGCAAGATGTTCAGGAAGGGGATGTGTTTGTTTGTTGCCGTATTGGCCGCGATTTTGCTGCGCGCCGCGCAGTGGATTTCCGTGCCGAACGCTCCCGTGTTCGAGGGCGAAACCCGCAGCGATGCGCAAGTTCTCGACCGCGCCGCCGACGGCACAAGTTTCTTCGCCTGCACTTTCACCAATGCGGGCGACGTCGTCAGCGCGAAATGGACTGTCGCCGGACTCGGCGTTTTCGAGGTGTTCGCGAACGGAACGCGCGTCGGGGACGACTTCCTGAAACCCGGTTTCACGCATTACGCGAAAACGAAATATTCGTTCGCCTACGACGTCGCGCCGCTTTTGAAGCGCGGACGCGGAGAAGCAAACACCATCGCAGCCGAGGTCTCCGCCGGCTGGTGGCGCGATAAAATCCTCACCCCCGGTTCGCATAAGGGCTTCATGGGGAAGAAAAGCGCGTTTCACGGCGTTTTGGAGCTCGTATACGCCGACGGCTCGCACGAGCGTATCGAAACCGATACCTCGCGCTGGCGTTGCGGCATTGCAGGCCCCGTGACGCATGCCGCGATTTTCGACGGCGAAGAATACGACGCGCGCATTCCCGCTCCCGTGGACGGCGAGGGCCTTTGCGCCGCGCCCGAGCCGAATACCGAGTTCGAGGGAGAACTCTTGCCGACGTGCGGCGCCGAAGTCGCGCTGCGCAGGGATCTTGCCATCGCGTGCGGACCGTTCAAGCTGAAGGCGGGCGAGACGCTCGTAGTCGATTTCGGACAGAATGCGTCGGCAGTGCCGGAGTTCCGTTTCAGCGCGCCGCGTGGCACCGTACTCACGGCCCTGCCCGCCGAAATGCTGAACGACGCCGACGAGGGCGTTCGCGGATGCGACGGACCGGCAGGCAGCGTGTATCGCGCCAACCT
This sequence comes from Verrucomicrobia bacterium UBA3761, assembly GCA_002371135.1. GTDB lineage: Bacteria > Verrucomicrobiota > Kiritimatiellia > RFP12 > UBA1067 > UBA1067. The sequence continues at coordinate 25,015 of DFGB01000067.1, forward strand.
CCGCACGCCGGACGATGGCATGCGCATCCGCTATACGTTCGCTGGCGACGGCGTCGAAGAGTACATGCCGCGCTTTACGTTCTTCGGCTACAGGTATCTTTCGCTGAGCGCCACGGACGACGTTGAAATCGAACGCGTGGCGTCGATCCCGGTCTCGTCCGTCACGCGAGAGATGGAGACGGGGTCGCTCGAAACAGGCGACGCCTCGCTCAACCAATTCATCAAAAACATCTACTGGGGGCAGCTTTCCAACTACCTCTCGATCCCCACCGACTGTCCGCAGCGCAACGAGCGCCTTGGATGGATGGCCGATACGCAGGTGTTCTGCGAGGCGGGCGCCTTCAACGCCGATACGCGCCGCTTCTTCGCCAAATTCACGCGCGATATGCGCGACTCTATGTCGGAGGACGGTGGCTACAGCGCGGTTTCGCCGTTCTCGCAATACGGCAACGAAAAGTTTTCCCTAGGCTGGGCCGATGCGGGCGTAATCGTGCCGTGGACGATATGGCGGCAGTTCGGCGATACCGCCATCGTCGACGCCAACTGGGAGGCGATGAAAAAATTCGTCCGCCGCCTCGACGAGACGAAATACGATTTCGAGGGCAAACTCGAATATATCTACGCCGATTGGCTCTCGTATGAAAAATTCGAGACGTGCGGCAACGCGTTCGGCGACTGGTGGAAGACGTGGAAGGACGACCCCGACGCCAAGAACTACCGCCGGTATCTCGCCGCCTGCTACTGGCTTTACGACGCGCGGCTCATGGCGGACATGGCGCGCGCGACCGGCCGCGACGAGGATGCGGCCTGGTTCGAGGCGAGCGCCGGACGAGCGCTTGCATACATCAGGGAGAAGTTCCTCGAAGAGGACGGCCTCCTGCTCGCGCCCATGCGCGACCTCCAGACGGCATGCGTCTTCGCGCTCAAGCACGGCATTGTCGAAGGCACCGCGAAGGATGCGACGCGCGATATTCTCCTCGCCTCGATACGCGACCACGGCGATTGCCTCCAGACCGGCTTCCTCGGGACGAGCTTCATCATGGACGCGCTCACGCTCTCGGGCAGGAGCGACGTCGCATACACTCTTCTCTTGCAGCACAAGAACCCCAGCTGGCTGTATTCCGTCGACCAGGGCGCGACGACCGTGTGGGAGCGCTGGAACAGCTACACCAAGGCCGATGGCTTCGGCCCCGTCGGCATGAACAGCTTCAACCACTACGCATACGGCGCCGTCCTCGGCTGGATGTATCGCGTCATGGCCGGCATCGCGCCCGATTTCCGCAATCCGTCCGCCCCCTGCATCGTCATGGCGCCGCATCCCGACAGGCGCGTCGGCTATTGCCGCGCGCAATATCGCAGCGTGGCGGGGCTCGTGAAGAGCGAGTGGCGCTACGAAGGCGAAAAATGGATTTGGGAATTCACCGTCCCGGACGGCGCCAAGGCGCTCGTCACCCTCCCGGGCGGGGAGGTTGCGCGAGAATACGCCCCAGGCGCGTATCGCATCGAAAAAGCGATGCCATTGAATCTCTGCGACTCTGCGTCTCTGCGATAAAAATCTATTTCATGACAGTGAATCTCTGCGATAAAAATCTATTGCATGGTAGTGAAATCGGAAAAATGAACATGGGGATGAAAACCAAAACAAAGAAGTTGCTGCTTCCGGTTGCGGCGCTCTGCGTCGCGCTCTTCGCCGCGCCAGATGCCGCGTCCGGCGGATTTATCAAAACGCGGCAGGACGGCGACGGTCGCTGGTGGCTCGTTTCACCCGACGGCAGGGATATGTTCCTGCGCGGCATAGACCATGCCAACTACAACGGCCACTACTGCGAGGCGCTCGCCTGCAATCCATACCGCGAGGAAAACAAAAAACGCTTCTCGTCGCAAGGCGAGTGGGAGGTGCAGACCCTTGAACGTTTGAAGGCCTGGGGATTCAACGCGCTGGGCGCCGGATGCTCTCGCGAACTCAGGCGGCGGGGGCTCGTGCATATCGAATTTCTCGGCATCGGCGAGAAGTTCTGCGCCAAGGGCGACGAATATGCGATAAGCAGATTCGAGGGGACGCCCGGCACGGCGTTCCCCGACGTCTTCCACCCCGGCTTCGCCGCGTTCTGCGACGAGATTGCCGCCAAGATGTGCGCCGGACAGAAAAACGACGTCTCCATACTCGGCTACTTCTTCGACAATGAACTCGCGTGGGGCGCGAAGGGCGCGTCTTCGACGGGAATGTTCGACGCAGTCATGAAAATGCCGCCCTCGCGCCATGCGAGAAAGGCGCTCGATGCGTTCCTCGCCAAATGCGGCCTCGACCCGGAGCCGGGCACAATCCCGGAAGAGATGAAGACGCTCTTTCTGCGTTTCGCCGCGCGAAGGTATTTCGAGACAATCTCCGCCGCCGTCCGCCGCCACGATCCCAACCACCTCCTCCTCGGCGCTCGTTTCGCGGGCCTCAGCTCCGCGCATCAGGTCGTCTGGGAAGAGGCCGGCAAATATTGCGACATCCTCACATTCAACAATTACCCGTGGGCGGATCTCGACGAGAACGTCGTCTATTTCTCGCGCAAGGATTCGATCAAGGCGGCGGACGCCTACCGCCTGCGCTACGAATGGGCGAAGAAGCCGATGATAATAACGGAGTGGAGCTTTCCCGCGCTCGACGCGGGGCTCCCGTGCTCCGGCGGCGCCGGGCAGCGCTTCAGGACGCAGGCCGATCGAACGAGGGCCACGGAACTTTTCGCACGCACTCTCCTCGCGCTGCCCTTTATGGTCGGCTACGACTACTTCATGTGGGTGGACGAGCCCGCGCTAGGGATTTCCAAGAAGTTTCCTGAAGACTCCAACTACGGGCTTGTGAACGAGCGCGGCGAGCCGTATCATGGGATTACGTCCATGTTCGCGCGGCTCAATCCGCAGGCCGAAGCGCTGCACGCGAAAGGCGAGATGCCGCCTGCGCGGCCGCGTCGCGCGGCCGCGGCAAGCGCGGTCTTCCCGCCGGACGCCGCCGGCTCTCGCGATGCCGTCTTTTCGCGGGACGGCGCAGCCTACACGCTCGCGACCAAGGCCGGCCTCGTCCTCAAGGGACGCGTCGGCGCTCGCAATGCGTTCGATTCCGTCTCCGTCGAAGGGCTGGAGTGCGGACCCTTCACGTTCATGCTCTATCATGGAGACTATCAGGACATCGACTCCGTGGAAAGTGCAGAATGGCTGGCGGAGCGCGGCGCGCTCAGGATAACCGGCGTCGGCGCAAAGGGCGGCAAGTCGTTCCGGCTCGTCTACGATATAATCCCGTTCGCGTCCAAACCCTGGTTCGCGGCGAATGTAGTCAAGGTAGAGAATACCTGCAAGGAGGATTTCACGGACATCAAGGTGTTCTTCCGCCAATACGCGCCGTGGGCGGGAGATTGGGCGAAAGGCGGCTACCGCGCGCCGCAGAACGTCTGGAAGGCTCCTTCCTCGGCCGTCTGGATACGCTCGGCGGACGGCGCGTGGTGCGGCGGGGCGACATATGCCAAGACCATGCGCTACTTCGTCTACTGGATATCCGGCGACGGCAGGCCGCACCCCGACGCGATGTTCTCGCCCGTCGGCTCCACCGCCCTCAAGGCCGGCGAAACGTGGGAGCCGGACGGTCAAGTCTGGATGGTCGCCGCCGCCGGACGCGGCGGCAAGGACGGTTGGCACGCATTCATCGACGAATTCATCGACACCCAATCCAACGGTATAAATCTCAACACCAAAGGAAAACAACCATGAAGACGTATCGCGCTATTGCATTCATCTCGGCGGCGGCGCTCCTCGGGACAAGCGCCATCGCCGGCCTCCTCTACGAACCTGGCAACTACGCCGCGCAGGAGAACCTCGTCCTGCAACTCGACGGCATCCGCAACGCCGGCGCCCTCAAACCCCACGACAGCGCGGCGACTGCGTGGGTGGATTTGAAGTCCTCGCGCACCGCCGCCATCCGCGCCATTTCTTCCATCCCTGGACGCTCCGTTCCGGCGACTTCGCTCCAAGACGGCACGGCGGGATGGACGAGCGACGGATATTACTTCGACGGCGTCACCTTTCTCCAGATGAGCGGCGCGCTGACGCTCGGCAACACATACACGATACAGATCGTGTGCGACGTCGATACCGGCAAGTTCCAGACGCGCTACACGGATTCAAATGGTGTCATCACAGAAACATCAGGCACGAACTATCCTCTCCAGTGGCCGGGGTTTATAGGCACGACAGATATTGATGGTAAAGACTACTGCAACATTTACTACAATTGCGGCAGCGGCCAGCAGCGCGTCAACGCCAAGATGGGTAACGGCAACTTTGACGTGTTCGTCAACAAAACGGCGTGGGGCAACCACTACTTGACGGCATGGGCGAATGGCTCGCAGGCGTCTCTCTTCGACGGCGCGGCGGTCGGCGAGACGACAAGCAAGAATCCCGCCGTCGGCACGCGTACGCTCACTTTCGGCACGTCGTACGGTTCATCGACTTACGGCGCGTGGCGGCGTTCGCTCGTCGGCACGATAAAGGCCGTGCGCATCTACAACAAGGCGCTTTCGGACGCCGAGCTCGCCGCGAACCGCGCTCTCGACGAAGCGCGTTTCTTCGGGACCGTCCCCGTCCACGCCGTCGTAACGACGTCCATTGCGGGGCTAGACGGCAACGAGTCGGGCGAATACGCATTCGACTCCGAGGGCTACACGTTCACCGCGCCGGCGCAGGCGACGCTCGCAGGGCAAGTCTACGACTGCACTGGCTATACGCTCGAAACATGGGATGGAGAGTCTTGGGGAGAAGCCGTCGCCTGCACCGGCACATCCTGCACTCTGAACGATACCACGAAGAAAGTGCGCCTCACATGGCAGTGGGCGCCTGCCGAGATCGTCGCGCAGAACTACACATGGATGGCCTCTCCCGCGAACGGGACGTGGGACGCATCCAGCGCTAACTGGAACGGTGGCGCGGCGTGGGCCGACGGCAACAACGCCGTGTTCGGCGCGTCTTCGCAGACGACGGTGACGATTCCCGCCGAACGCCTCGTGAACGACCTCGCGATCAACAATGTCGCCTATACGTTCAACGGCACGGGCCCTCTGCGCGTCAAGGGCACGATCACGCCCGTCGGCGCGAAGGATCAGAACTTCAACGTCCCTCTCGCGAGCGGACGCGACGACGGTGCGCTCCGTTTCTATTCGACCGGCGTCGACTGGAGAAGCGCGTATCTGAACAGCGTCGACAATCTCCAGACGAAGACGGTGCTCGCCGGAACGGTCTTCCTGATGGCGAAGGGCGATGGTTCGTTCGGGCCCGCACCCGCCGCGCCGGCTGAGAACATCACCATCGAAAGCGGCAACCCCACAATATTCGCCAACGGAGCGGTTACGGTAAACGCCAACCGCATTGTCAAGATTGCCTCCGGCGCCGCGCTCTGGATGGGCTCGAACAGCCCGTTCACTTACAAGTCGCAAATCGTCGCTGAACCGGATGCGGGCTCGGACTACAGTCAGGATACGCTCGTCAAGATTCGCAGCAACTGGAGCGGGCTCGTCACGTTCGACCCCGGAGAGAACCGCACGAACGCTTTTGGACGCCTCTTCGTCGATACGCGCCGCCTGAAACTCGCGAGCGGCACTACGGTAGTGACGGGTCCGGCGACTTCGGCCGGCGAGGACGCGATAACATACGTGAAGGGCTATGGCACGACATTTTCGACCGACCGCGGTTATCTTCTCGTCGAGGGCGGCGAACTTTATTCGCCGGCGATGGAAGATGGCAAGGATCGCTATGTCGACGTCGGCGCATATGGTCAGGTCGTAGTCCAAAACGGCGGCAAGGTCGTGATGACGAATGGCGTCCAGTGGATCAACGGCTTGAACAGCCCCGGCAAGTTGACGGTCGCAAACGGCGGCGTGTTCGCCGTCAACCAGCTGCGCGTGAGCCAATCGGGGGCGAACCGGTCCGAGGTGCATCTCGACGAGGGCGGACTCATCGCCGTTCATCAGCTTCGCATGGACAATAATTCGACGGGGCTTTTCGCGTTCAACGGCGGCTCCTTGCAGGCGACGAAGGAGAACCGCGCATTCTACGCCGGTTCTGAAATAAGTTGGGAGAATGTTTCGTTCACAGTCGGCGAGAAGGGCGCCGGGTTCGACCTCTCCAACGGCGTGAATCTCTGGTGGGGCAAGCCGCTCCAGGGCGGCGTTGCGGAGGGCGAAACGGACGGCGGCCTCTTCAAGAAAGGCACGGGAATTCTCGTCCTTCTCTCCCGGAACTACTACAACGGCTCGACAGTCATCGAGAGCGGACGCATCCAGGCGCGTGTCGACCACGCCGTCCCGGACGGAACGACACTGCGGCTCGGCGGCGGGGAGGAGACGAAATTCACGGCCTGGACATACGAGACCGAGAACCCGGCGCGCGCGACCGTCCAGACGATCTCCCGCGTCGAAGGCAGCGGCGCTCTCGACAACATGACGGCCTCCTCAGTGGGCGGCATTGCGCCGTCGGTCGACGGCACGATCGAATTCCAGACGACATGCGCGCTTTCCGGAGACTTGGAAATAACGATCGGCGAGAATGGCGCTTGCAGCCTCCTCAAGGTCGCGGCCGGGCAGGATATCTCGCACCTCAAGGTCAAGGTCGTGAACGACGAAGCGCTCGATAAAGCAACCTCATACAAGATTCTCGATGCGGCCGGTGGCTACGTCGGCAAATTCGACGAAAGCGCATTGCCCAACGGGTGGTCGCTGAAGTATGAATCGTCCGGCGTCTATCTGCGCCGCACGCGCGGGATGCTGATAGTCGTCAGGTAATCGCATGGATCGACGTCAATTCTTGAAGGGCGCGCTGGCGCTTGTCGCGCCCCTCCCGCTGCGGTCGTCCGGGAGGGACGCGCTCTTGCGCGTCCGCCATCCGTCGCGGCCGCGACGGAGCGCGGCCCTCCCCGCGTCGCGCACGTTCGAATATTTCGGCGGCGGCTGGGCGATGCACATGTTCGCCGGCCGCACGACCGATATCAGCCTTTCGACGCTTTTTCGCTCGCCCGCCGGGAAAATCGTGATGGTTGATGGCGGATGGGATGTGGACGGGGAATTCCTCGTCCCGGAAATCAAGCGGCTGGGCGGGCGGGTCGATACGTGGTTCATAACGCACGCCCACAGCGACCATTACGGCGCGCTCGGCGCGATTCTCGCAATGCCGCGTTGCGGCGGGATCGAAATCGGCCGCGTCGCGCTCGACTTCCCCCCGCTCGATTTCATCGAAGAAGTCTCGCCTTCCAGCCTTCCCCATGTGCGGGAATTTATCGAAAATCTCGAACGAAGCGGCATAAAGAGCGTGCGTCCGAGGCCGGGGAAGGTTTACGATTTCGGCGAAGGCCTCTCTTTCGAGTGCCTGAACGAGCCGGATTTGACGATTCGCCGCGACGCCATAAACAACTCCAGCATTTGCTACCGCGTCGTCGACGCCGGCAAGTCGCTCCTCGTCACGGGCGATGTAAGCGTCGAAATGGGGACCAAGATGGTGGCAAATCTTCCTCTGGAAAAACTCAAGTGCGACGTGTGCTTCATGGCCCACCACGGCCAGGCGGGGGCGGACAAGCGCTTCTACGAGGCGGTGCGGCCCGAAATCTGCGTCTGGCCCACGCCACAATGGCTCTGGGACAACGATCTCGGCGGCGTCAACGGCCCCGGCTCCGGCCCGTTCCTCACCAATTACACGAAATGCTGGATGCAGGACCTCGGCGTCCGTCGCCAGATACTCCTCACCGGCGACTGGATAATGGTCTAGCGCGAAGCACTACGCGCGTATTTTAGACTAGACTAACACGGGGGCGATTTGGTATAATTATAGCCAACATAAGCAACCAAGGATTACCACAATGAGCGACAATCTGATACAGATGACGCCGGAACTGCGGGCTTTCGTGGAAGAATGGAAGTCCAAGCCGGGCAACCTTATCATGGTCCTGCACCGCGTGCAGCAGACGTACGGGTTCATACCGCGCGAGATTGCCATCGAGACGGCAAAGATTCTCGACGTGCCGCTGGCGAAGATCTACGGGGTGATCACGTTCTACAACTTTTTCCGTCTGGATAAGGCAGGCAAATACAACATCCAGGTGTGCCTTGGCACGGCGTGCTATCTGCGCGGCGGCGACGACATCATCAAGGGATTCGAGCGCGAACTCGGCGTCGGCCTCAACAAGGTCACCGACGACGGCATGTTCTCGGTGGAGGCCGTGCGCTGCCTCGGTTGCTGCGGCCTCGCCCCGGTGGCGGTCGTGAACGGCGAAGTCCATGGCAAGCTCACGACCAAGGACGTCGACCGCATCCTCAAGCTCTATCGCGAGCGCGGCTAGAATTTATCTTAAGGAGAAAGACAATGGCTAAGTTGACTCTCGAAGATCTGCGCAAGATGCGCGGAGAGAAGCAGAAGGCGATGGAAATGCGCGACACGTCCAACAAGGACGTGCAGGTGATCGTCGGCATGGGGACGTGCGGCATCGCGGCCGGCGCGAAGGATACGTTCACCGCGCTCGTCGACGCAATCAACGAGAAGGGCTTGACGAACGTGCTGATCCGCCAGACGGGCTGCATGGGTCTCTGCCACTCCGAGCCGACGGTCGAAGTCGTGGCGCCAGGCATGCCGGCCGTCATCTACGGCCACGTCGACGCCGCCACGGCGAAGGAAGTCGTCGAGAAGCACATCATCGGCCACGAGCTCATCAACGACAAGATTCTCGATCGCCCCTCGATCGACATCATCAAGCACGGCTAACGCCATCAAAGGAGCAAACAAATGGCTTACGAATCATACGTACTCGTTTGCGGCGGCACGGCGTGCTGCTCCGGCGGCGGCGAAGCGGTCGTCGAAGAATTCAAGAAAGAGCTTGAAGCGAACGGTCTTGCCGAGAAGGTCCAGGTGGTCGTCACGGGCTGCCTTGGTTTCTGCGAACAGGGCCCGATCGTGAAGATCCTCCCCCAGGGCACGTTCTACGTGCAGGTGCAGGCGAAGGACGTCAAGGAAATCGTCGCCGAGCATCTGATCAAGGGCCGCGTCGTGCAGCGCCTCTGCTACGACCCCGAGCAGGCCAAGAAGCTCGTCGCCGAGGCGAACATCCCGTTCTACCAGAAGCAGTACCGCATCGTCCTCAGGAACTGCGGCGTGATCGACCCCGAGAAGATCGAGGACTACATCGCCCGCGACGGCTACAAGGCGATCGAGAAGGTGCTCTTCGAGATGACGCCCGAGCAGGTCGTCGAAGAAATGCTCAAGTCCGGCCTTCGCGGCCGCGGCGGCGCGGGCTTCCCGACCGGCATGAAGTGGAAATTCGCCCAGCAGCAGCCCAAGGGCCAGAAATACATGGTCTGCAACGCCGACGA
>DFGB01000067.1:34476-65494 GCA_002371135.1 Verrucomicrobia bacterium UBA3761
GCGACCCCGGCGCGTACATGGACCGTTCCACGCTCGAAGGCGACCCCCACTCGATCCTTGAAGCGATGACCATCGCCGGCTACGCGATCGGCGCCTCGAAGGGCTTCATCTACATCCGCGCTGAATACCCGCTCGCCATCCACCGCCTCCAGGTCGCAATCGGCCAGGCCCACGACCTCGGGCTCCTCGGCGACGACATCCTCGGCAGCGGCTTTTCGTTCGATATCGAGCTGCGCTTCGGCGCGGGCGCTTTCGTCTGCGGTGAAGAGACCGCCCTCCTCCAGTCGATCGAAGGCAACCGCGGCATGCCCAAGCCGCGTCCTCCGTTCCCGGCCGTCAAGGGCCTCTGGGGCCGTCCGACCGTCATCAACAACGTCGAGACGCTCGCCAACGTTCCCGTCATCATCAACAAGGGCGCCGACTGGTTCAACAAGATCGGCACCGCCACCACCAAGGGCACGAAGGTCTTCGCGCTCACCGGCAAGGTGAACAACTCCGGCCTCATCGAAGTGCCGATGGGCACGACGCTCAGGGAGATCATCTTTGATATCGGCGGCGGCATCCGCGGCGGCCACCAGTTCAAGGCGGCCCAGACCGGCGGTCCTTCCGGCGGCATCATCCCGCCCCAGTTCCTCGATACGCCAATCGACTACGAGTCGCTCGCGAAGATCGGCTCCATCATGGGTTCCGGCGGCCTTATCGTCATGGACGAGACGGACTGCGTCGTCGACGTCGCAAAGTTCTATCTCGACTTCACGGTCGATGAATCCTGCGGCAAGTGCGCCCCGTGCCGCATCGGCGGCAGGAAGCTTCTCAACTACCTCACCAAGATCACCGACGGCCGCGGCACGCTCGACGACATCAAGCAGATGGAGGCAATCTCCGACGCGATGTGCAAGGCTTCGCTCTGCGGCCTCGGGCAGACGGCTTCCAACCCCGTCAAGTCGACCCTCAAGTACTTCATGGACGAGTATCTCGAGCACATCAACGACAAGAAGTGCCGCGCCGGCAAGTGCTCCAAGCTCATCCAGTACAAGATCGACCCCGCCAAGTGCAAGGGCTGCACGCTCTGCGCGCGCAAGTGCCCCGTCAACGCCATCGCGGGCGCCGTCAAACAGCCTCACACGATCGACCAGACCAAGTGCATCAAGTGCGGCCAATGCGAGGCGAACTGCAAGTTCGGCGCCATTTCGCACGGCTGATCCAGGACGTCTAGAAAGAAAGGCTTTACACCATGGAACAGGAAATGATTACTCTTGAGATCAACGGCAAGACCGTTGAGGTCCCCAAGGGCACGAGCATCCTCGATGCGGCCAAGGCGGCGCACATCAAGATCCCGACCCTCTGCTACCATCCGGACCTCAAGGCCGGCGCCAGCTGCGGCATCTGCGTAGTCCGCCAGCTCGTTCCCAGCCGCAACCCGGCCGACAACGGCAAGCTCGTCCCCAGCCCCAAGCTTCTGCGCGCCTGCTGCACGGAAGCGACCCAGGGCATGCACATCCTCACACACGACCCGGATATCGTCCAGGTCAGGAAGACCGTGCTCGAGCTCATCCTCGCCAACCACCCCTCGGACTGCCTCCAGTGCCCGCGTTCGGGCTCCTGCGAACTGCAGGCCATCGCGGCCGACTTCGGCATCCGCGAAGTCCCGTTCCCGCGCGAGGTGATCCACCGCGACGTCGACAATTCCACGCCCTCCATCGTCCTCAACTCCGACAAGTGCATCAAGTGCGGCCGCTGCGCCGAGGTGTGCCAGCAGATGCAGAACGTCTGGGCGCTTGAATTCATCGGACGCGGCGAAAAGACGGTGATGGCCCCCGCGGCCGGCGTCAAGCTCGCCGAGTCGCCCTGCATCAAGTGCGGCCAGTGCTCCGCCCACTGCCCCGTCGGCGCCATCTACGAGAACGACGAGACCTCCAAGGTTTGGGACGCTCTGCGCGACCCGGAGAAGATTTGCCTCGTCCAGATCGCCCCGGCCGTCCGCGTCGCGCTCGGCGAGGCGTTCGGCATGAAGCCCGGCTCCCTCACGACCGGCAAGATCTACGCCGCTCTCAGGATGCTCGGCTTCGACAAGGTGTTCGATACGAACTTCTCCGCCGACGTCACCATCATGGAGGAAGGCACGGAGTTCATCAAGCGCTTCACCGAAGGCGGCAAGCTCCCGCTCCTCACCTCCTGCTGCCCTGCGTGGACCGACTGGATGGAGAAGTACGCCCCCGACTTCACGGAGAACTTCTCCACCGCCAAGTCGCCGCAGCAGATGCTCTCCGCCCTCGCCAAGTCCTACTGGCCTGCGATGAACAACGTCGATCCCGCGAAGATCCACGTCACGTCCATCATGCCTTGCACGGCGAAGAAGCACGAGATCATCCGCGACGAGAACATGAAGTCGACCGGCTACCAGGATACGGACGTCGTTCTCACGACGCGCGAACTCGCCCGCATGATCAAGGCCGCCGGCATCGACTTCAACGACCTGCCTGAAGAGGAGGCCGACAAGCTTCTCGGCACTTACACCGGCGCCGGCACGATCTTCGGCGTCACGGGCGGCGTCATGGAAGCCGCTCTGCGCACGGCCTACTGCCTCATCACCGGCGAGGCCAAGCCGCCGAGCATCGATTTCAACGAAGTCCGCGGCATGGATGGCGTCAAGACCGCCACCATCGACATCAAGGGCACCAAGGTCAACATCGCCGTCGCCCACCAGATGGGCAACGTCGAGAAGGTCCTCAACCAGATCCGCGAAGACAGGAAGAACGGCGTCAAGCCGCGCTACGACTTCATCGAAGTCATGGCCTGCCGCGGCGGTTGCATCGGCGGCGGCGGCCAGCCCTGCCTCGCGACCGACGAGGTCCGCGCCCTGCGCACAAAGGGCATCTACACGGACGACGAGAAGTCGGTCCTCAGGATGTCGCACGAGAACCCCGAGGTCCAGGCGCTCTACAGGGACTACCTCGACGGCAAGACCGGCGCCCAGGGCGGCGAGAAGGCCCACCACCTCCTCCACACCAACTACAAGCAGCTCGACGTCTACAAGTTCGGCAAGTAACGCCGGTTTGCATCGAAGCGAGGCGCGGCAGTCATGCCGCGCCTCGCTTTTTAATTTATAGGCAAGGGGGAGGGGAAAAGAGCCCCCTCCCCTGTTCGATTGGCTCCCGGGGAAGCGGTTTTGGAGTGCCCCCTAGGCAAACGTCGAGTGCCCCCTAAGCAAACGCCGAGACTGCGCCAGACGCGGCCTTCGCCTGCGCCAGTCTCGCAGGGGCCCTTGGGCGGCCGCGCACTGGGTGCGGACCTCTCCCTCTTCCCTGTTCCCTCTTCCCTCTTCCCTGTTCCCTCTTCCCTCTTCCCTGTTCCCTGAAAAAATGGTATAATATGCACCCATGAACGACACATACAATTGGAAATGGTTCAAGGCCGGCCGCATGACCCAGGTCCGCCTTGAGAATGGCGAAGATATTGCCAATCTTGCAAAACTCGACAAGAAATATTGGCTCGCGATTTCCATGCCTGTCAAGGGCAGTCGCTTTGACGCGAGGATGCTGCAATTCCTCGATTCCGATTCGGATGGCCGCATCAGGACCGAAGAGGTGCTTGGCGCGATAGAATTCCTCAAAGCGAAGGGCGTGAAGCTCGATGAGCTCTTCCACCCGTCGGACGCCGATCGCAAGGCGCTCGCCGATGTCCTTGAGAAGCAGGCGGATCTCGCAAAGGTCGAGCCTTCCAAGGCCGACAAGGCGGCGATGGCGGATTGGGAGGCGAAGTCGAAGTCCCCCGAGGTGGCGATTTGCGGCGAGGCGACGGCCGAGGCCGACGCGGCTCTCGCGGCGGTCGAGGGCGCGATCGACGCGTTCTTCACCCCGCCGGAGGATCTGCCTCTCGTCGTCACCGACGCGACCGATGCGCCGCTGCCGCTTTTCGCGAACATCAACCCCAAATACCAGGAGGCGTTTGTCGCATTTGCCGAGAAGTGCGTAAAGCCTGTCCTCGGCGAGAAGACCTGTCTTACGCGTCTTGAGTGGAAGAAGATCAAGTCCGCCTTCGCCGCCTACCGCGCACACATCGCCGCAAAGCCGGTGATGAACAGCGGGGTAAAGGCGAAGCTCGACGAGGAAGAGAAAATCTTGCGCTACAAACTTTCGTTCCTCGAATTCCTCGAGAACTACGTCAACATGCGCCATCTCTACTCGAAGGACGACCTTGCGATATTCCAGACGGGGACGCTGCGCATCGACGCCAAGGAAATGAACCTCTGCTTCCACGTCGATTCCGAGGCGGCGCACAGCGCGCTTGCGGAGAAGTCGAAGTGCTGCCTCTTGTATCTCAAGCTCACGCGTCCGGCCGAGAAGCTCGAGCGTCTCGTGTGCGCTGTCGTGACGGCCGGTACGGTTCGCGGGCTCTACGCCGGGCGCAACGGCGTCTTTTACGATCGCGAAGGCAAGGATTGGGAGGCCGTGGTGACGAAGGTCGTCGAGAGCGAAGTCTCGCTCAAGGAAGCGTTCTGGGCGCCGTGGAGGAAGCTTGGCGAGGGGATTGCTTCGAGCGTCAAGAAGTTCCTTGGCGACCGCGAGACGGCGGCGCAGGCGAAGGTGGCCGAAGGCACGCAGAGCGCGCAGGCCGGGGGCGCCGCGATGGCGTCTAGCGTTGCGGCGATCGGCATCGGGGTGGGCATGATGGGCGCGGCGCTCGCGTCGATCATGGCGGCGGTGTCGTCGATGAACTGGTGGCAGATCCTCGTCTCGATTGCTGCGGTGATTCTCGTCGTATCGCTGCCGAGCGTCATCCTCACGTGGTTCAAACTGCGCCAGCGCGACATTGGCGCGATTCTCAACGCGAGCGGCTGGGCGATCAACCGTCCGATGCGTTTCTCGGTCAGGAAGGCGAGGGAGTTCACGAAGTGCGCCCGCGATCCGCTTTTCTGCCGCTGCATGATTGTGCTTGCAATCGTGCTCGCCATAGCCGCCGGCGCGTTTTGGTATGCTTGCACGCATTGCGAAGTCTGCGAAGACTGCCCGGCCCCCGCGCAAGCCTCCTGAGTTTTGGATGGTCTAGAAGTTCTAGATGATCTAGAAGTCCTAGATGTCCTGAACTTTTCAACCTTTCAACTTTTCAACCTTTCAACTTTCCCATGAACATCCTCATCATCGGTTCCGGCGGGCGTGAACACGCCATTGCGTGGCGGCTTGCGAAAGACGCCGTCCATCACACACTCTTCATGGCGCCCGGCAATGCCGGCACGTCCGCGATTGCGACGAATCTCGCGATAGGCGCGGAGGACGTCGCCGGCATAGTGGCGTGGGCGCGCGAGAACCGTCCCGACCTTGTCGTCGTCGGGCCGGAAGCGCCGCTCGTCAAGGGCGTCGTCGACGCACTGGCCGAAGTCGGCATACCGGCGTTCGGTCCTTGCGCGGCCGGAGCGAGGATGGAAGGCTCGAAGCAGTTTGCGAAGGATGTGATGAACGCGGCCGGGGTGCCGACCGGACGGGCGAAGGTCTTCACCGACCCTGCCGCCGCCAAGGCCGCGCTCGCTGAATTCGGTCTGCCGGTCGTCATCAAGGCGGACGGCCTCGCGGCGGGCAAGGGCGTCGTGGTCGCAGAAACAACGGCCGACGCCGAAGCGGCAATCGACGACATGCTCGTTGCCAATAAATTCGGCGCGGCCGGAGCCGAGGTGCTCGTCGAGGAATTCCTCGATGGCGAGGAGTGCTCGATTCTCGCAATGACCGACGGCAAGGAAGTCGTTCTCCTCCCGTCATCGCAGGACCACAAGCGGATTTTCGACGGCGACAAGGGCCCGAACACCGGCGGCATGGGCGCGTATTCGCCCGCGCCTGTCGTCACCGATGCGATGCTGCCGGAAATCAAGGAGCGCATCATCAAGCCTGTGGTGGAAGAACTCGCCAAGCGCGGAATCACGTATCGCGGCATCCTCTACGCCGGTCTCATGATAACGCCCGAGGGCGGCAAACTCGCCAAGAGCGGCTCTCGCGTCAACGTTGTCGAGTTCAACGCCCGTTTTGGCGATCCCGAGACGGAGGCCGTCCTGCCGCGGCTCGACGGCGATTTTGCGACGGCGCTCCTCCATGCGGCGACGGGCCGTCTCGCGCAAAGCGACATCTCGGTAAAGCCCGGCTCTGCGGCGACTGTCATCATCGCCTCGGGCGGCTACCCGGGGGCGTATGAGAAGGGCAAGGTCGTTGCAGGCCTCGATGCCGCCGCGGCCACGGGCGCTACGGTTTTCCACTGCGGCACCAAGGCGACGCCCGAAGGCGCTATCGTCACCGCCGGCGGACGCGTCTTCAGCGTGACCGGCGAGGGCTCGACCCTCCGCGAGGCGGTCGACGCGGCTTATCGCGCCGTCGACAAGATCGCTTTCGAAAATTCCTTCTGCCGTCGAGACATCGCCCACCGCGCCCTATGAAAGCCGTAGTCTTCGATTTCGGCGGCGTGATGACCACGTCGACCATGCCCGAGCGCGTGCGCGACCTCGCCAAGGAATACGGCGTCGACTGGAGCGTCATAGAGCGCGGTTTCCGCCGCTATCGCCACGCCTACGACGCCGGCGAAATGGATATGACGGAGATGTACAGGCGCACCTGGAACGATGCGGGCGTCGAGATTTCCCCCGAAGCGTCGGAGAGAATCGTCGCGGCCGATCGTGCGAGCTGGCTCTACCGCAACGAGCGTACGCTCGAGTGGATGCGCGAATTGAAGGCGGAAGGGCGCACGCTTGGCATCCTCACGAACATGGCGCCGGATTTCGCGCCGCTTTTCAAAGAACATTTCGCCGACTTCATTTCGCTCGCCGACGCTATGGTCATTTCCGGCCTGGAACACATGCACAAGCCGCAGCGCCAGATTTACGATCTTCTCCGCGAGCGCATAAATCTCCCTGCCTCCGAACTCGTCTTCATCGACGACGTGGAGGAGAATTGCCAAGGCGCGCGCGACGCCGGCTGGAATGCAATCCGCTTCGTCTCCAACGCCCAGGTCGAGAGCGAGCTCGAGAAATTCTAGGGATTTTCCGACTTGCGATAAATCGCAAATCGAAAAATCGCAAATCGCAAATTGAAAAATCTTCTGCTGCTCTTGGCGATTGCGACGGGGTTGGCCGGCTTCTGCCAGTCGAAGATCCCCGTCTCGTTTCTTTTCGCCTACAATCCCGAGCATCCGGAAGAGCCAGCGACGCGCCGCATTCTGGAGCTCGCCAAGGAGGATCCTTCGCTCGATCCTCAGAAGTGGGGCGGATTGATACTCCCTGGCGCTGGCGGCCGCGCGACATTCATGCTCGCCCTCGCGGGCGGCACCGCCCCGGACATCTACAAGGCGTGGTTCCATATCCTGCGCCACGATATTTCGCAGGGGTTCGTCTACCCGCTCGATGAATGGGTCGCGCCGCCTGCCGAGCCTGCGGACTTGTGGGACCGTGTGCGCTGCGTGGATGGCCACGTCTGGGCACTGGCGCAGCCGAAGGCCGTCTATTACGGCATCGTGTACAGGAAGGATTTCGTCCGCCTCGCCGGCATGGATCCTGAGGCGCCGCCGAAGACGTGGGGAGAGTTTCGCGAGTGGTGCCGCCGCTTGACTGTGCACGGGCGCAAGGCGTTTGCGATAGAGAACCGCCCGTGGGGATTTTTGCCGTGGGTGCAGTCTGCCGGCGGGGATGTGATTCGCGAAACGCGCCCCTCCCCTCTTTCCTCTTCCCCCACCCCTCTTCCCTCTTCCCCCTATGAAGCATGTTTCGATTCGGATGCGGCGGTGGCGGCGGCGGAGTTCCTCCAGACGCTCGTCGCCGACGGCTCGGTGCGGGCGTTGCCGACTCTTTCTCTCGCCGACGAGGTCGGCGCGCTCTTTGCAAACGGCGAAATCGCGGCCGTCTTTGGTGGCGAGGATCTCGTGACGCGCCTCACCGAGACGCTCGATTTCCCGGCGGATGAAATCGGCCTCATGCCATTCCCGGCGGCGGAGGAGGGCGGCGTGCGCGTCCTCCAGGCGCACAGGCATTTCTATGCGATGAGCGAATCCGTCGCCCACAGGTCCAAGGAAGAGCGCGACATGGCGTGGAAGTGCCTGAGCGCGCTTGCCTCGGGGGAACTCGCAGATGAAGACGTGCGGCGCAACGTGGCCGCCGGGCGGGCGATGTGGTGCAGGGCGAGCGACCTTGAACGCCTCGGCTTCACCGCGGAACGCGATGCTCTGCCAAAGGCGATCAGGGAAATGTACGACGATCTAGAATGCGGCCGAATCAAGGCCGTGACTGAGCCGTGGGTCGGATTCTGGCAGGCGGCGAGCGATCTCATGCAGCGCCGATTCCTCGGCCTGCTCCTTTCCGACGCCGGCGCGAACCTCGATTGCCGCGCCGCGCTCCATGCCATCACTGTCGACGCGAACCGCGGCTTGATGTTCGACGGCGACAAGTCGAACATCGACCGCCACCGCCCCCTCGCCCGTGTCATACTCGGCCTCGTCGCAATTCTCGTTCTCGTTTTCATTGCACTCAGGATAAGAAATTCCAAGTCCAAAGCTTCCGCTTTGGATACAGGACTTAGGACTTCGGACTTCGGACTCGTCCCCTGGCTTTTTCTCTTGCCTGCCGTGCTCTCGATTCTCGTGTGGAGCTATTATCCTCTCGTCAAGGGCGCCGTGATGGCGTTTCAGGATTATCGAATCGTCGGGGGAAGCGTCTGGACAGGGCTCGACAACTTCATACGCGTCGCATCGGACGCCGGGTTCTGGAAGGCATGGGGGAGAACTTTCGAGTACGTCGCGATCACCCTCGCTCTGGGGTTCACGTCGCCGATCGTCCTCGCGATCATGCTTTGCGAAATCCCGCGCGGCCGCATTCTCTACCGTTTCATGTATTTCCTGCCGCATTTGACGAGCGCCCTCGTGGTGACGCTCCTTTGGAAATTGATGTTCGACCCGACCGAGAACGGCATCCTCAACCGCGTTCTCGCGACTCTGGGGGTGGCGCGCCATTCGTGGCTGCTCGATCCTGCGTGGGCCATGACATGCTGCATAATCCCCGGCGTGTGGGCCGGCGCGGGCATAAGCTCTCTCATCTACATTGCGGCGCTCTCCTCGCTCCCTCAGGAATACTACGAGGCGGCGGCGATCGACGGCGCCGGATTTTTCCAGCGACTTCGCCACGTGACCCTGCCGCAGCTCGCGCCGCTGATGGTGATAAATTTCGTCGGCGCGTTCATCGCCGCATTCCAGGGAATGGGGTCGATATTTTTGTTGACGTTCGGCGGCCCGGGCGATGCGACGCAGGTCCTTTCGCTGCAAATCTGGAAAGAGGCCTACAACAACTTGCGTTTTTCGACGGCGACGTCCATGGCGTGGTTCCTGGGCATGGCGCTCATCGGTTTCACATACCTGCAAATCCGCTTCCTGCGCCGCGTCGAATTCCGTCGCAGCCAGGCGTAGGCGCATCCACCTTCCCCCGAACTTCCCTCCGTCCGCATCCGGGAGCGAAGAGACGCAGGATGCACCGCCTGAATCATGCTTGTCAGGCCGCAAAATCCTGCGTTTTTCGAAGGTTTTAGGGGAAATCAATGGTCGGACTGGCGGGGATCGGACCCGCGACCCCAACATTAAAAGTGTCGTGCTCTACCAACTGAGCTACAGTCCGGCGGGGGTCAAAACGCAAATATTATACCAAAACGCTCTGTGGAAAACAAGGGGGAAAATCGAGGGAAGTTGAAAAGTCGCAAACTCCATATTTCCACATTTTCACATTTGCTCTGGCGGCTCCTTTGGAGCTGTGTCGCCGGCATAGTTGGTCAAGTGATATAGTGTCAGTTGGGCGAGTGGTTGATTGATGCGAGCGACGGAAAGGAAACTGTTGCCTTGTCCCTTCCCTCGCTATATGGTATAATATGCAACGAACCCGAGATAATAATGAAAAAAACATCTATCTTTTGCGTTTTTCTCGTCTGTGCGGCGATTGGCGTCTGCGCCGATTCTCTGCCGGGCGTGGTGAATATCGCCGATTTTGTCGCGACCGACGGCAAAACGGACGTGGCCGAGGCGATTCAGCGCGTGATCGACACCCACCCGAATCGCACGATATGGTTTCCGGACGGGACGTATCTTATATCAAAGCCCATTTGCACGCCCGCCGACCCGAGGCGCAGCGTAGATTTGCGGCTTGCGAACTATGCGGTAATCAAGGCCGCGCCCGGCTGGCACCATGACGAGGCGATGGTGCGTCTCGGCGGCATGCACAAGGCGAACGACATCCGCACGCCGGGTAGTTGCTATTCGCTCACGGGCGGCATCATCGACGGCAGCGGCGTCGCCAAGGGCGTTTCGATCGATTCAGGACGCGAAACAAAAGTCCGCGACGTCTCCATGAAGCGCGTGCACGTGGGGCTGCACATAAAACGCGGCGTCAACAACGGTTCGTCGGATTGCGACATCGCCGATGTGAATATTGTCGGCAACAAGGCGCGTGGTTCCATCGGCGTCCTTGTCGACGGCCTCGACAACACCCTCTCCAACATGCGCATCGCGGACGTGCAAACCGGCGTGAGGCTCACGGGCTCGGGAAACTTCATGACGAACCTGCATCCCCTTTACGCGAATCCAATGGACCAGTACGACGATAGCGTGGGCTTTTACGACACTGGCAACGACAATTCCTACAATCGCTGCTACAGCGACCATTTTTCGACAGGCTTTTTGTTCGGCGCGAAGAGTAGATCCGCAGTCATGACGGCCTGTATTGCATATTGGTACGCGCCGAACAAGGGTCGCCGGCACACGGCAATCCGCTGCGAAGGCGCGTTCAACGCCTGCGTATCCGACATGATGGTGGGTTTCCGCGGCACCGAAGCGCTCAATACCGTTCTGAAAACCGGCGCCGGGGGCGGCCGCGGCTACATCTGCGATACGCGCGTGGACGAGCACCTCGTAAACGAGACGGAAAAGGAATATTTGAAATACGCCGCACGACTGCGCTGAAGCGCGGCCTTTCATGCCGATGTACTCTTTTGCAGCTTTTCTCGACATTCCCATGTCTCTTCCGAGGCCGCGCGGGCACTTGCGCAAACCGGAGGGACTTTGGTATAATACGCCTCCTTATGAAACACATCCTAGCAACATTTTGCGCGGCTGTTGCGCTCTGCGTCCTCGCCGCCGATATGAACCCGGTCCTCTGGTCGGACGTCCCGGATATCTCCATTCTTCGCCACGGCGATACATACTACATGACGTCGACAACGATGCACTTCAATCCCGGCATCCCCGTGATGGCGTCAAAGGATCTCGTCAATTGGAAGATCGTCTCCTATTGCTACGATACGATCGAGAACCGCGACAAGGACAACCTCGAAAACGGCAAGAACGACTATCTCTACGGCACATGGGCCTCGTGCATCCGCTACAACGACGCGGACGGCTACTTTTACGTGACTTCGTTCAATCATAAAATCGACGCCACCTACGTCTTCCGCACGAAGTCGATCGAGGGCGGCGAGTGGGAGCGTTTCCGTCTGCCGAAACAGATGTACGACCACTCGTTCTGGATTGAGGACGGCAAGTTCTACTTCACGGCCTCCATGCGTCCGGCGATCAAGCTGTTCAAGGTGAAGGACGACTTGAGCGGCTTTGAGGACGACGGCGTGGAGATAATCCATGACATATCGAAAGTCGTCCCCACCGGCAAGGGGCTTGCGGAGGGCAGCCAGCTTTTCAAGAAGGATGGCTGGTATTACCTCTTCAACATATGCTGGCCGTCGGGCCACGGGCGCATGGTGACGGTGCACCGTGCACGGGCGCTGACGGGTCCGTGGGAGGGGAAAGTCGTCTACGACTGCGAGGGAATAGCGCAAGGCGGGATAGTCGACACGCCCGACGGCAAATGGTATGCGTATCTCTTCGGCGACCGCGGGGGCGTAGGCCGTATTCCCTACATGATACCGATCGCGTGGGAGGCGGACTGGCCGAAGTTCCCCGAAGGCCGCCCCGCGCTCGAGGTGTCCGGCGTCGTGAAGGATGCGATCCCCGGATGCTGCGCGAGCGATGAATTCGATGGCGCGGCGCCGGCCATAGTCTGGCAATGGAACCACAACCCCGACAACGCCAACTGGGCGCTCGTCGACGGCGCGTATCGCATCACCACCTCGCGCGTCGACAGCGACATCCTAGCCGCGAAGAACACCCTCACGCAGCGCACGTTCGGGCCGGTTTGCGAAGGCGTGGCGAAACTCGACTACACAGGGCTCAAGGAAGGCGACATCGCGGGGCTGGCGCTCTTCCAGCAGCTCTACGGCTTCGCGGCCGTGGAAATGACGGCCAAAGGACCGGAGGTCGTCCTCTGGCAAAACCGCGTCGACGCCGCCAACCGCAACAACAAGGGCGCGGCAAAGAACGCCGCCGCCGCCAGCCGCAAGCGCCTGTCGATGCCGCTCAAGGGTGGCGACGGCTCGAACGTCTGGTTCAAGGTCGTGTGCGATTTCCGCCCGTGGCCCAATCCCGACTATACGAAAATCCCCGCCCACCAGGACACCGCGCGCTTCTACTGGTCGACCGACGGCGCGAACTGGACCGCGCTCGGCGAGGCGATGTACCTGCCCTATACAATCCCTCATTTCACAGGCTACCGCTTCGCGCTTTTCGCCTATTCGACGAAGACCCCGGGCGGCCATGCCGATTTCGACTTCTTCCGCGTCTCGGCCAAGCCCGACCCAAAGACGCTCATGATGTCCGACGGCTCCAACCCGATCGTCAAGACGCACTTCACCCCCGACCCTGCCGGATATGTCGACGGCGACACGTTCTACCTCTTCACCGGCCACGACGACCCCACCGCGCGCGGCTACAAGATGTTCGACTGGCAGGTGTTCAAGACGAAGGACATGAAGCACTGGGAGGCGCTCGGCGCCGTGCTCGACTGCGGTTCGGTGTTCAAATGGGCCAAGCCTGACGGCGCATGGGCCTCGCAGGCGATCAAGCGCGACGGCAAATGGTATTGGTATGTCGCCGTCTTTCGCAAGGGCGGCAACAGCTGCGTGGCCGTTGCGACGGCCGACAAGGTGACAGGTCCGTGGACGGATGCGATCGGCGGGCCGCTCGTCGAGGGCGGCGGGTTCATCGACCCGTCCGTGTTCATCGACGACGATGGCCAGGCGTGGCTGTTCTGGGGCAATTGCGGCGGCACGCCGGGCTGCTGGTACGCGCCGCTCAAGGAAAGCATGACGGAACTCGCCGGCGAAGTCAAACCCGTGCCGGGGTTGATGGACGAGGCGGCGTTCGGCAAGCCTCTCAAGAAGAAGGCCGGCGCCGGCGCCCACAAGCCTATCGACACAAACTTCGAAGAGGCCCCTTGGATTTACAAGGTCGGCGATACGTATTACCTCGAATACGCCGCAGGCGGCATGCCTGAACACTGGGCTTACTCATGGTCCAAGTCGATCCACGGCCCGTGGCATTTCGGCGGCCGCATAATGGACGAGCCTCAAGGCACCGGCACTATCCACGGCGGCAGTATTTTGTTCAAGGGTCAGTGGTATCTTCTCTACCACGATGCATCGCTGCCCGGCGGCGCCGGATGCCGCCGCTCCGCCTGCATCGTCCCATACACCCGCAAAAGCGACGGCTCGATCCCGTACTTGCGCGAAGCGCACTAGACAAGCGCCGCTGTAAATGATATAATACGAGTATGAAAATCAAAAAACCGATGACAGTGAAGGCTCCGGCCGCCCCTGCGCCGGCGACGGGTGGAGCGACGATTGCAGACCGCTTCAAACTGGATGCGGTGGCGCCTGCCGCGCCCGCAGTTTCGAAGACCGCTACGTTTGCGGCGTTTATAGCGGCGTTCATCGCCCTCGCGGCTTCCGGCGTGCTCGTCTTCGTCCTTTACAAGCATTGGGATTTCCTGATGCCGGCGTGATAAAGGAGGGCGTCATGAAGGACGTAATGCTTTCTTCGAGGGCCAAGGCCGCAGTGCGTTTGGCCCTTGACGAGGATTTGTGTTCTGCGACCGACGCGAAAGCGTCGCTCTGGTGCGATGCAACGAGCATTGCTCTCGTCGACCCGGCCGCCGTCGCGACAGGCGAGATACACCCGAAAGGCGCCGGATGCGTCGTAGCGGGCACGACCGTCGCCAGGGCCGTCATGAAGGTCGTCGACCCGAAAATCAAGGTGACGATCCTCAAGAAAGATGGCGAATTTGCCAAACCCGGCGAGCAGATTTTGACATTTCGCGGCAAGGCGCGCAGTATCCTCGCGGCCGAGCGCACCGCCCTCAATTTCATGCAGCGCATGTGCGCCACGGCGACGCTTGCGCGCAAATTCGTCGACGCCACAAAGCGCTACGGGACGCTCATCCTCGATACGCGCAAGACCACGCCCGGTCTGCGCGTGTTCGAGAAGTACGCGGTCCTTTGCGGCGGCGGCACGAACCACCGCATGGGGATGTACGACAGGGTCTTGATGAAGGATAACCACCGCCGCCTTTGGAAGGGCGGCAACCCGGACGAGCTCGACCAGGCCGTAGTCGCCGCGCGCAAGGCGTTCCCGAAGCTCGACGTCGAAGTCGAAGTCGAGAGCCTGCGCGAATGCAAGAGTGCGCTCAAGGCCAAGCCTGAGTGGATCATGCTCGACAACATGTCCATCGCCGACATGAAAAAGTGCGTCAAGATGTGCAAGGGCATTTCAAAAACCGAGGCGTCCGGCGGCATAACGCTCGATCGCGCGAAGGAAGTGGCCTCGACGGGCGTGACGGCGATTTCGCTCGGCTGCCTCACGCACAGCGCGGGCTCGGTGGACCTCTCTCTGGAGTGGAGCGCGGTGTGAAAGAAGGGCGCGGCAGATACGTCGTCGTGGACGTCGGCAACACGTCCACCGCCGTCGGGTTCTGGGAGGCGGGGCGCGTGGGCCGCGTATCCCATTGCGACGGGCCGTTCGACGAAGCCGCCGAGGCCGCGAAGGATTTGCTTGCGAAGACCGGCGCCGGGGCGATCGCCTACATAAGCGTCGTCCCCGGCCGCGACAGGAAATGGGCGGCCTTCGCCAGGCGCGCCGGCGTAGATTTTCTCCAGCCGACGTGGAAGGATTGCCCGCTGGAGCTCGACTACCCCGACCCTGCCACGATTGGCGCCGACCGCCTTGCCGACGCGGCCGCCGCCGTGGCGAGGTACGGCGCGCCGGTCATTGTAATGGACTTCGGCACGGCCCTGACCGCCGCCGCCATCACCTCCGACCGCGTCTGGCGCGGCGGCGTGATCGCCCCGGGCTTCCCCCTCATGCGCGACTACCTCTTCGAGCGCACCGCCAAGCTCCCGCGAATGGAACTCTCCTCCGCCAAGGTCCCGAAAATCGGCAGGTCCACCGAAGAAGCGATGCGCTTCGGCGCGCTTGTAGGCTACCGCGGCATGGTCAAGGAAATCGCCGCGACGCTCGAACGCAATTTCAAGGAACGCTTCAAGCTTGTCGTCACAGGCGGTTTCGCGAAATGGGCCTTGGCCGATTCCGGCATCGATTTCACGCTCGACCCCGATCTCACGCTCTACGGCGTCGGACTGCTCGCAGAGGCCGGGGTCTGAAAGACCTGGAAGTTCTAGAAATCCTAGTTGTTCTAGATGTCCTGGAAGTCCTGTTCTCCTGCTTCCTACCTCCTGCTTCCTATTTCTTTTATTTATGCGCTACCTGACTATATTGCTCGTTCTCTGTACGCTCTTCGCAGTCCCCGGCTGCGGACCGTTCTGGGTCAACCCATACATCACCGTCGAGGAAAGCCATCTCAATTGGGTGGAGATACACTACTACAACCTGAACCGCAATCCGCCGCGCCGCGTCGCCGTATACCTCCAGGGCGACGGCTTCGTCGAACTCAGGAAGGGCACCACCGACCACGTCTCCAACGATTTTGCAAAGTCGATGGACCGCGACACGATGAAGACCCAGCGCGTGCGCGTCGAACCAAAGCACATAAACGACATCTTCCAGAATCTCGTCAACCACGGACTCCTCGACCGCGAAAAGAGTTTCAAGCGCTCGAAGAAGGACAAATTCTCGCGCTTCATCGCCGTCAAGGCCAATATCTCCAACTATACATATTCCGAAAGCGACAACATCTTCGAAGTCGACCCCGACCTTGCCGAGATACTTCTCGATGTCGTTCGCGAATTCGACAACCCGGCAATGTGAGATTTTCGATTTTTCGATTCAGCATTCCTTTTTAACACAGAGGCACAGAGAAACACAGAGAGCTTTTCAACTTTTCAACCTTTCAACTTTTCAACTTTTCGTGAAACGCTACAGAGAAATGCGCGCTATTGCGTGGGAGAGCCTTTGGGGAAGACGCTGGCTGGGCCGTCTCGTTTCCCTGCTCTTGATATTCGCCATTGTGAATCTGGCGATAAACAATGTTTTCGGCCTGATAATGGGCGATTCGCTCGACGGCATCGCCGCGCAGATGCGCGAAGCCAGGGACGTGCAGGGCGTGATAGCCGTCCTGGGCGATCCCGCCCATGCGCGCACGCTCGCTTTCGCCGCCGTTTTCAACCTCCTCTTCTCATTCCTCTACACGGGGCTTTATTCATACTCCATGGCGGCGGCGACGTTGAAAGCCGTGGACGGCGCGTATGATATGAAGGGCGTGTTCCACTCTTTTCGCATCCCGATCGGCGTTTGGTGGCAGGCGGTTTTGACGTGCCTCGTCACATATTGGCCGCTCATCGCGTATTGCGCCTTTTTGTGGGGTCTGGACGAGTTCGCCGGCCTTCGCGTGTCGTTGTCCGGCGCCGGTTGCGGAAGCATGATGGTTGGCGTTTTGTGCCTCGTGCGCTTCTACCGCTTCAGGATGGCGTGGTTCGTCAAGGCGAAAAACGAGGATTTCGGCGCGGCGAAGTGTTTGCTGGAGAGTGCGCGCATCACGCACGGGGCCAAGTTGCGCAATCTGGCTTTCGATTGCTCGTACTGGGCGACGTTTCTCGTCGTGGCGGCGCTTGCGTTCCTTTTCCTGTTTGCAGCAGGGGCGTCCGGGGTCGGAACGCGATTTTTCGGGATGCTCGTTCTTGGCTTCGCGATAATAGCGGCCGGAGTTTTCGCCAAGTTGTATATGAACGTCGGGCAGGCGGTGTTCTACCGCGAGTTGGAGGTCGAGAAGAATGAAAAAAAAGAATTCGAGTAGCGTCAAGGCGCCAGATGAAAAACGCATCGCGGCGCTTGTCAAGGAGCTCCTCGTAGAGCTGGGCGAAGACCCTGAGCGCGACGGGCTTGTAAAGACCCCCATGCGCGTCGCCAAGTCCCTCGCGTTCCTGACGCGCGGCTATCGCCAGAATTTGAAGGCCGTCGTGAACGGCGCGTATTTCAAGAGCGGCACCAACCACATGGTGATACTCAAGGATATCGAGCTCTATTCGCTTTGCGAGCATCACATGCTGCCGTTCTACGGCAAATGCGCGATTGGCTACATCTCGCAGGGCAAGGTGCTGGGCGTCTCGAAACTCGCGCGCATCGTCGACATGTTCGCCCGCCGCCTGCAAATCCAGGAGCGCCTGACCGAAGAGATCGCGAACGCCGTCATGGCCGAGTCCGGCGCAGAGGGCGTAGGCGTCGTCATACACGCGCGCCACCTCTGCATGGCCATGCGCGGCGTCGAGAAGCAGAACAGCGAAATGACCACCTCCGCCGTCCTCGGTTCGTTCCGCACCGATGAAAAAGTGCGCCAGGAATTCCTATCCCTGATATGAGCGCGTGGTTTTTCGACATGGACGGAACGCTCATCGATTCGCGCGCGGACCTCGCCGCGACGGTGAACCACACGCGGCGCGACCTGGGACTTGCAGAACTCCCGCAGGGGGAAGTCCTTTCCCACGTAGGCCGCGGCGCCAAATACCTGCTTGCGCACGCCATCCCGGAACGCTCCGCCGATGCAGGCGAGCTTTTCAAGATTTTCATGTCGCACTACGGCGAACACATGCTTGAATCGGTGACGCTCTACCCGGGTGTGGAGGAGACGCTCGCGGCCCTCGCCGCCCGCGGCGACAGGCTGGGCGTCAATACCGCCAAACCGCGCTTCGCCGTCGATGCGATTCTCAAGCATTTCCGCCTCGAGCGCTTTTTCGGCAAGGCCGTCGTCGCAGGCGGCGATTCATCCGAAATGAAGCCATCGCCCGTGCCGCTTTTCGATTGCGCCCGCCTCATGGGCCACGCCGTCTCGCCGGACGACTGGATGGTGGGCGACAACTGGACCGATATCCAGTGCGGCGTCAACGCCGGCGTCAAGACTGCGTTCTGCCTGTTCGGCTTCGGCGTCCCGGGCGACGTCCCGCCTACACGCCGCATCCGCTCCTTCCGGGAACTGCTCGCCGGTTGAGCGCAGAGGATTTTTCGATTTGCGTACAGGCATTCCTTTTTTATCGCAGAGACGCAGAGTTCGCAGAGGTCTGAAAGAAAAATTGAAAGTACGAAAATTTTCTGCGCCTCTGCGTCTCTGCGATTTAAAAATCGAATAAACGAAAAATACTTTTCCAACATTGCCTTTTGCGGCGCGATTTGATATAATACGGGTTGAACAATTCAAGGAGGTGAGTCCATGAGCGAAAAGCAGGAAGGTCAGATTGGCGCGGAAGCGACTGAAATCCGCGATACCGACATCGTCTTCGATTGTCCGCACTGCGGAAAGAATCTTGTCATCGACTACCGCGGCGCGGGGTTGCAGATCGACTGCTCCGAGTGCGGCAAGTCCGTGCTCGTTCCGATTCCCGAAGGGATGGAGCTGACGGATCTCGACATGGACCCGGGCGAAATCCTCAAGCAGCTTTTCGCCACACGCCGCAACTACCAGAAGGCCGAACTCCAGATCCAGGAACTCAAGACCCGTCTGCGCCAGATGCAGGAGACGCTCGGCGTGATGCAGGATGTGATAGCCGAAGGTCTGGCCGTCTGAACGCGCCTCTCTCCTTCCTCCGTATGAACACCCGCTCGCTGATTGTAAACGCGCTCACGTTCTCGCGCCTGCCGCTCACATTCGGGTGGCTGGCGCTTGCTTTCGCCGGAGAACTTGCGGGTGGGTGGTGCCGCGTGGCGCTGGCGGGCGCCGCGCTCGCAGCGCTGGCGCTCAGCGGATTTTCCGACCTTGCCGACGGCTTGCTTGCGCGCCGCTGGCGCGTGGTGACTCCGCTCGGCAAGATGGCCGATCCGCTGATGGACAAGGCCGTGTATGTGATCGTGTTCCCTGCGCTCACGTATTTCGCCGCCCGCGGCCAAGGCCAGGCCTCCCACGCCGTGGCGATACTCGCCTTCACAATTCTCTACATCCTGCGCGATCTGTGGGTTACGTTCCTGCGCTCCGTCGGCTCCATGTATGGCGCCGACGTCGCCGCGATGATGCTCGGCAAGGTCCGCACGGCCTTGACATTCCCTGTGGCGGCGTTCATCTACGCCTACATAGCGTTCGCTTCGATGTGCCCCGCCCGGCTCGCGGCGTGGTGGCTCGACGCGTGCTGGTTTTGCGAGGCGGCGATGATCCTCCTCAATATCTACAGCTTTTTTGCGTATACAAAGGCCTATGCACCTTTCGTGAAAAAGGCACTTGCGCAAAACAACGATTTATGAGATAATATACAACGAAAAATCCAACAAAGGAAATACACATGAACAAATCATCCAAAGGCTTCACCCTCGTCGAGCTGCTCGTCGTCATCGGCATTCTCGGCATTTTGATGGGCGCACTCTTCCCGGCGATTTCATCCGCGATGCTTTCTGCGAACACGTCCGCGGCTTCCATGCGCGGCCGCAACCTCTTCGTCGGCATCACCCAGGCCAACACCGAGCGCGAGTCCCAGGGCCTCACAAGCGTCTGGCCCCACCAGACCGAAGACGACGGCCTCAACACCGAAGACTCCGACGACATCGCCGGCAAGGCATACTCTTCCTCGACCGACTACTTCAAGGAACTCTTCGACATCGACAACTACGGCAAGGAAGATTGGGCTCCCTACGTGAGCGGCGTCGATATCGCGGTCCTCTCCGGCTCGGGCGTTCCTGCGTTCACCGGCTCCACGCTCCAGTCGAAGAACGTCGCCTGGACGATGGTCTCCGGCATCACGGATGAAATGGAAGACGTCGTCCCCGCCATCATCTCCCGCAACATGGATACGGATACGTTCCCGACTTCCGGTTCGCAGGATATGTCGACGAAGAAGGATACCGTCAAGCTCGGCGAAAAGTATCCGCAGCCGTTCGGCAACAAGGCGGCCATTGTCATCCACAAGGGCGGCGCCGCCAACGTGGTCAAGGCGAAGTACTCCAAGCTCTATCTCATCTACAACAAGCAGTCCTTCACGATCCCGACCGGCATCACCCTCAAGTACATCAAGCCGGACTGATTTGACGGTATCCGTCGCCATAGACCTCGCGCTCGACCGGCTTTTCGAATATGAAGTGCCGGAGGCGCTGAAGGGGAAGCTGGCCGTGGGCCAGCTTCTTCTTGTTCCATTCGGACATCGCGAAGCGCGCGGTTTCGCGATGAAACTGCACGACGGCGCCGGCGGGAGCGCCGCTCGCTCCTACCGCCTCAAATGCGTGAAGGGGATAGAGGATGAAGTCCCGTTCTTTTCGGAGCGGCTGCTCTCTCTTGTCAAGCATATTGCCGACTACACCGCCTCGCCCATCGAAGTCGCGTTGAAAACGGCCGTGCCCGCCGCGGTCCTGCGCGCCGGCGCACGGGAAAAGCTGGAATTGTACGTTTCGCCGATCCCGGACGCTCTGAAGCGCGACCCTCCCGCGACCCTCCCGGCGCGGATGCGCTGGCTTTACGAGCAACTCGTGCGGCTCGACGGCGGATGGATGCGGCAAGTGTGCGATGAACTCAAAACGACCGCCGCGACGCTGAGAAAGATGGAGGCTGCGGGCCTCGTCGCAATCGAGAAAGTGGCGCGCCGCCGCGATCCTCTCGCGATGAAGAACATCCTGCCGACGAAGAAACTTCCGCTCAACCGGGAGCAGGCGGCCGCGCTCGAGACGATTGTCCGCTCTGCGCACCCAGTCCTCCTCCACGGCATCACCGGCAGCGGCAAGACGGAAGTCTATCTCCAGGCCATCGAACGCGAACTCGACGCGGGGCGCTCGTCTATCGTGCTCGTGCCGGAGATTTCTCTCACGCCGCAGACGGTGCGCCGCTTCGCTTCGCGTTTCGGCGGCAAGGTGGCCGTGCTGCATTCCGCCCTCTCCGACGGCGAGCGCTACGACGAGTGGCACAGGATACGCTCCGGCGAAGCGAGGGTGGTTATCGGGCCGCGCAGCGCCGTGTTTGCGCCAGTCGCGAACCTCGGGCTCATCGTGGTCGACGAAGAACACGACACAAGCTACAAGCAGGACCGTTCGCCGCGCTACAACGGCCGCGACGTCGCCGTCATGCGCGCGAAACTCGAAGGCGCGAAAGTCGTCCTCGGCTCTGCCACGCCTTCGCTCGAAAGCTGGCTGAACGTCTCCAAGGGCAAGTATGCGATCGCGAGCATGAAGAATCGCGCCGGGGCGGGGACGTTGCCGCACGTGCAAATCGTCGACATGTCCGAGCACGGCGAATCGGGCAAGATTTTTTCGAGCGTTCTCGTCGACGCTCTTCGCACGAAACTCGACCGCGGCGAACAGGCGATTCTCTTTCTCAACCGGCGGGGCTATTCGCGTTCGATCGTCTGCGGAAACTGCTTGGAGCCGATAATGTGCCCGAAGTGTTCCGTCGCGTATACGTACCACAAGACGGGAGACTGCCTGCGCTGTCACGTTTGCGGCGGGTGGGCGCCCACGCCGGCGGCGTGCCCCTCGTGCGGCTCGAAGGCGCTTTCCTGCAAAGGCATCGGGACCGAGCGGGCCGTGATGGCGCTCGAAAAGATTTTTCCCCGCGCGAAGATTCTGCGCATGGACGCCGACTCCACAAGCCGCAGGCAGTCGCACGACGACATCCTCGGCGCGTTCCGTCGCGGCGAGGCGCAGATTCTCCTTGGCACGCAGATGATAGCCAAGGGACTCGATTTCCCTCGCGTGACGCTCGTCGGGGTGCTGAGCGCCGATATTTCGCTCAACATGCCGGACTTCCGCGCCTCGGAGCGCACGTATCAACTCCTCGCGCAAGTCTCGGGCCGCGCGGGAAGGGCGGAGTTGCCGGGCGAAGTCTACATCCAGACGTACAAACCGGAGGAACTCGCCATACAGTGCGCCGCCCACGGCGATTTCGAACAATTCGCCGCCGAGGAACTGCGCGTGCGCAAGGATGCATTCTTCCCGCCGTATTCGAAACTCGCCGCCGTCAACCTCGCGGCGAAGGAGGCTTCCCTCGCCGAGGCGTGGGCGCAGGCGATGCGAAACGCGTTTGCGGCGTATTCATCGCGCCAGCCGGCGCTCGTCACCGGCGACGCCTTCCCGAGCGCGCTGGAAAAGGCCGACGACTGGTACCGCTGGCAGATCGTCCTTCGCGCTCCCTCGACCGCCATCATCCGCGACGTCTGGAAGTGGGCTTCGGCGTCTCTGAAAATTCCAGTTTCCGTGCGAGTTGCGATTGACATAGACGCCTTCAGTTTAGTATAATTTACAATTGTTGAATCGGTGCGGCCGCCCATGGGCGCTCCGCCGGCTTTGCGTAAAGTCGGACGGAACCAAAGGAGGCGGCGGATGAACATTACAATATGGAAAACGAAGATATGAGCGCAAAGACTCAAGATGCCTTGGATACGTTCGAACAGGACGAAAAGCTTATAGCCGAAGCGGAGAAATTCGGCGTGATTGATTTCATCGTCGCGGGAGTGATCGCGGCGGCGGTGTTCGTGCTGCAGAAGCTGTGGGAGTTCCCCGGCGTCCCGCCGTCTCTCTGGTACGACGTGGCGGCGGCGAGCGGCGTTCAGCCCGCCGCGTCGACCGTTCCCGGCTACTGGATGCATATCGCCGGCTGGATCTACGGCGCGATGGGCATCGAACACGCGAATGCCGTGATGAGGCTCCTCGGCCACGGCGTCCTCGCCGGCGTGACCATTCTCGTGTACGGCTTCCTGCGCGAAACTCTGACGTTCGTGATGCGCGCGCGGCCGCAGCAATCGAGGCGCCGCAAACTCGTCATGCGCATCGCGGCGACGATCGGCGCGATTTCCTTCGCCGCCTTCGACCCCGTCTGGAGCGCGGGCCAGTTCTTCTGCGAGACTTTGGTCGAGCTCGTCCTCACAGTCGGCGCGATCGTCTTCTTCTTCGCATTCCTCCGCAAAGGCACGCTGAAGTATTCCTACATCTGCGCAATCCTCCTCGGTCTGCTCATCGCCGAGTCTCCCGCAGGCATCGCGCTCCTCGTCACGTTCCTCGGCCTCAACTACCTCGTCATCAACCTCCTCCCGAATCTCGAGTCGCCGTTCTACAAGCCCGCGCTCATCGAAGTCGGCAAGTGGCACATGACGTTCTTCCTGCTGGCGGCTATAATCGCCGGCATCGCGTTCAATTGCGTCGGATTCATCGGCCATGACGGACTTGTCCCAAGCGACGGGACGGTCGGCTCCGTGCCGCTCAAGTATCTGGTCGACTACTGGAGGCGCCTTGCGTCCGCCGCCAGCGTCGCGGGTTGGATTCTCCTCCTCGGCTTCGCGTTTGGGCCGTTCGTCGTTTCGATCGTGCGCTTTTCGTCGGCCGCCGACGAAGAAAACTTCCTGCCGTATTCGACGGGGATCGTGTTCCTCTTTTGCGGCGCCGTGGCGTTCTCGCAGTGCGCGTCGCTCCCCGCGCTCTGGTTCTGGACGTACGTCGAAGTCCACTCCACGTATCTTCTCTCGCTGTGCGCGTTGATGTGCGTTTTGACGATTGCTTCGTCGCTCACGATCCTCGGCGTCGACTCGCTCTGCCGCGACCACGGGCGGCTCGCGCGCAGGATCTACGGCGAAGGCGAACATGAAGGCGAGCCGGACGAGGAGCGCGTGATGCGCCCGGGGCTCACCGAGACTCTGCGCAAGCTCGGCATCTTCATCGTCCCCGCGCTTCTCATCGCGGCCGTGGTGCCGGGCCGCACAAAGACCGCGACGCGCTGGATGCTCGCGTTCATCGCAGATACCGTCCGCGCTACGGTCGCCGAGGCCGCGGACGCCGAATACATCTTCACAGACGGCAACATCGACCCCGCGCTCGAAATCGAATCCGCTGCGCGCGGCGGCAGCCTCAAATGCATTTCGCTCCTCTCCGGCGGCCCGAACTCCGTCTGGCTCCGCACGCGCGGCATGGACAACTCCGAGGATAAATTCTCGTTCGAGTACGACGGCGCGATGGGTCTCAGGAGCTGGATACGCGACAAGCCGGAAAGTCTCAAGAAGTGCGCCGTCCAAGTCGGCTTCGATCTCTGGAAACGCGACGGCAAGCGCATTCCGTCCGTCGGCGGTCTCGTTTCGCTTCCCGCGAGCGGCGACGCCGCCGCCCGCGCCAAGGCTGCGGAAATCGCGCGCAAGCTCTGCGAGCGCTACATCTGGATCTACGATTCCGGCATCGGCGACTGCACCGACAAGGCGACGAAGGACGCGTTCTTCAACGTCGCCTGGCGTCTCGGGCGCATGTGCCTCTACCGCTCCGAGGGCGACGACCTCGCCGGCGACGCCCAGGGCGCCATCGCCAATCTCGAAATGCGCAAGAACCTCGAAAACCGCAATGACGCCTACCAGGACATGCTCCGCATGGTCCAGCGCCGCAGCGAACAGATGCAGCGCCGCCTCACGCCGCGTGAAGGCCTCCAGCTCGCCCTTGCCCGCGCCGATTTCGAGATGGGCAAAATCTACGCAGAGACCGTCCTCGGCGCCGACCTCGAAAACCCAGACGCCAACTTCGCTCTGGCGATGTATTACGTCCGCCAGAAGCAGTTCACCATTGCCGAGGAATACCTCAAGCGCTGCCTCATCCGCCGCCCCGACCAGCCTGCGTTCTACAACGACCTCGCCATGGTCCAGCTCAGCCTCGGCAAGCTCGACGCCGCTGAAATCAACGTCGACAAGGCCCTCAAGCTCATCCCCGACTCCGCCGCCGTGCTGAACACCAAGAAGTCGATCCTCCAGGCCAAGGAAGCGAAGAAGAACGCGGAGGGAAAGCCTGCGTCCGCGCAAAAACAATGAGAAAGAGAAACGATATATCTTCGAAAGACGACGCCCCGCGTTTCGCGCAGCCTGCAAAGGACCCGCGCGACGACGTGCGCGAGGTGATGAAGTTCTACCACCTCGCCAAGTCCTTCCCCGCCGCCGTGCTCGATGAGGCCGCGCATTGCGAGGCTCTCCTCGAAGACGCCGGCGAGCGGCTCGATCTGCGCAAGAAATTCGTCTTCACCTGCGACCCGCAGTCGGCCCGCGACTACGACGATGCGATTTCGATCTGGAAGGATCGCCTCGGCCGCCGCGTCCTCGGTGTGCACATAGCCGATGTTTCCCATTTCGTCCGCCCTGGTTCCGCGCTCGACAAGGAGGCGTTCAAGCGCTCGACGAGCGTGTATCTTGCCGATCGCGTCGTGCCAATGCTCCCGGAGGCGCTCTCGAACGGCCTCTGCTCGCTCGCGCCCGACGAGGATCGCCTCGCTTTTTCCGTGTTCCTGACGTTCAACCGCGCGGGCGAGGTGGTCAAGCGCTCGTTCGCAAAGTCCATCATCCGCTCCAGGGCGCGTTTTTCGTACGAGCAGGTGATGGCGATAATCAACGGCGGCAAGGCGAGCGTGCTCAAAATTCCAGGCGCGAGAAGCGCGCTGAAGACGATTCTCGAAGTCAACAAACTCGCTCGCCAGTTGCGCGAGGCGCGTTTTGCAAAGGGCGCGCTCGACCTTGAAATCCCCGCTGTCGAAGTGATCCTCGACGGCGCCGGCGAGATGTCCGGCATCGTCAGCCGCGAATACGACGAGAGCCACCAGATGATCGAGGAATGCATGGTCGCCGCGAACGAAGCGGTCGCAACCGAACTCAAGGCGGCCGGCGGCATCGCCATCCTCTCGCGTTTCCACGACAAGCCCGACGAAGAGAAAATCCAGCTCCTGCGCGAAGAATTGGGCTCCATGGGCGTCAAGGCCGGCAATCTCGCGCACCCCAAGGTCTTTGCACAGTTCCTCCAGTCGATCAAAAAGCATCCGCTCTATTCGACCATCGCCGTGATGGTGCTCCGGTCCATGAAGCGTGCCGTATACGATGCCAAGGCGACCGGCCACTGGGGGCTTGCGAAGAACTACTACGCGCATTTCACCTCGCCCATCAGGCGCTACCCCGATTTGCTCGTCCACCGCCAGCTCTCTGCGTATCTCGTCGACAAAAAATCCGCCCGCATCCCTCCCCGGCTCCTTGAGAAATACGCAGAGCACACGACCGAGATGGAGAACATCGCGACCGAGGCCGAGCGCTCGATTCTGGAAATCAAGAAGTACCGGCTTCTCGCAGGCGAACTTGCAGCGCGGATGAATATCGAGTACGAAGCGGTGATCGTCAAGTGCGCGCCGTACGGCTGCTTTGTCGAAGTGCCGTCGATCGCCGTGACCGGGCTCGTCCATGTGAGCAGGCTCTCGCGCAAGTTCGTGAAGTTCAATGAACACGACCACACGCTCAGCGCCCCGGGCGGCGGTTCGTGGAGGATTGGCGACAAGCTCCGCGTCACCGTCGAGCGCGTCGATTTCGAAGAGCGCAAAATAGATTTCGTCCCAGTGCGATAGGAATTTTCCGATTTTTCGATTTGCGCTCAAGCCTTTCAACTTTTTCTCTGTGCCTCTGTGTTAAAAATGAAAGGCTTGAGCGCAAATCGAAAAATCGGATAAATCGAAAAATAACCCAAGGAGAAAAAGATGGAACTGTCCGTTCTCATAAACAAGTTCAACGTCAAAGGACGTCTCGTCGCCCTTTCGCCGTTCGGCAACGGCAACATCAACGATACCTTCCTTGCCATTTACCGCAACACGTTCACCGAGACGCAGGTAATTCTCCAGCGTGTCAACAGGAACGTGTTCCCGCAGCCGGAGGCGATCATGGCGAATATGCACGAAGTGACGCGCCACTGCCACGAGCGCCTCGAGGCCGATGCGATCGCGGGCGTCGACGATCGCGTGTGGCAGATGCCGCGCATCGTGAAGACGAAGGATGGCGCGGACTACGTCACCGACGAGAAGGGCGAAGTGTGGCGCGTCATCACCCGCATCATGTCGGCCCATGCGTTCGATATCGCGCAAGGTCCCGAGCACGCGCTTGAATGCGGCGCCGCGCTCGGCCACTTCCACTATCTCATAAGCGACATGGATCCGGGTATCCTCACCGACCCGCTCCCCGGCTTCCACATCACGAGCGGCTACCTCGCCAAATACGACGAAACTCTTTCCAAGCCCGAGGCCAAGGAACTGCTTTCCTCGTCGATGGAGGCCAAGCGCATGGCGAAGTTCATCGAAGAGCGCCGCGAACTCGCCATTTGTCTTGAAAAGGCCGAAGCCGCCGGCGAGCTCAAGAAACGCATGTTCCACGGCGACCCGAAGGTGAACAACATCATGATCGACGACGTCACCGGCAAGGGCACCGCGATGATCGACCTCGACACCGTTTCGCCGGGCCTCATACATCTCGACTTCGGCGATGCGTTGCGCTCCATCTGCAACCCCGCCGGCGAAGAGGAGACGAACCTCGCCAAGGTCGTCTTCGACGAAGACCTCGCCACCGCTTTCTGCAAGGGCTACATGCGCGAGGCGGGGTCGTTCATGACCGATGCCGACCGCGCGTATCTCTACGATTCGATCCGCCTCCTGCCGTTCGAGCTCGGCCTCAGGTTCTTCCAGGACTACCTCGCCGGGAACACGTATTTCAAAACCACCCACCCCGAGCAGAACCTCAACCGCGCCCGCGTCCAGTTCCGCCTCTGCGAATCCGTCGAGGCCCGCGAACGCTCGATCCGCAACGTGCTAAAATCGCTGTAGCGAATGAAGTACCCGCTTGTCGAGATTTTCTCCAGCCTGCAAGGCGAGGGAAGGAATGCGGGGCGGCCGTGCGTGTTCGTCCGCTTCGCATGGTGCAATCTCGCCTGCGCGTGGTGCGATACGGATGTCGCCGAACGCTTCAGTCTCGATCTTGACGCGCTTGTCGCCGAGCTTGAAACGCACAAGGAGCGTAGCGTGGTGCTGACTGGCGGCGAGCCGACGCTTGTCGCCGGTATGCCGGAGCTTGTCGCGCGGCTCAAGGAGCACGGCTGGTGGATCGCCGTGGAGACGAACGCCACGCGTTCGCGAGAGGATGCGCCGTGGCTCGATTTCGTCGACTACGTCGCCTGCTCGCCCAAGGCCGAGGCGCCTGCCGAGGTGCGGCTCGAGAGTGCGGACGAAGTGCGCGTCGTCGCTTCGAGCGAAGACGTCGTCGACTTCTGTCGCAGCATTCATTCGCGCATCGCCGCGCGCGATTACTACGTCAGCGTCTGCGACAGGGACGGGGAGATGGATTTCGCGACCGCCAAATCCGTCCTCTCCCGCCTCCCCGGCTGGTCGCTCAACGTCCAGTTGCACAAGTTGATCGGCATACGGTAGCCGAAAATTACCCGTTAGGGTGATGCGGTCCTCGGCGGCCATATGATATAATATAATAAACTTCAAAATCAGAAGAAGGAGAAATCAACTCATGATGAACCAGCCGGAAGTGAAACTGGCGGTTGTCGGCGTCAGCCGCGACTGCTTCCCCGCCTCGCTCACCAAGAAGCGCGTCGCAGCGCTCATGGCAGAGCTCAAGAAGGCGAAGGTGAAAAACGTCGTCGACTGCCCTGTGACGATCGAGAACGAGAAGGACGCGCTTGCCGCGCTCGAGTGGGCGAAGACGGAAGGCGTGAACGCGTGCTGCATGTTCCTCGGCAACTTCGGCCCTGAAGGCCCCACGACGTATTTCGTGCAGGAGTTCGCGGGCCCGGCGATGGTGCTCGCCGCGCGCGAAGAGAACAAGGCCGTCCTCGCCTCCGACCGCGGCGACGCGCTTTGCGGCGTGCTCAACTTCTCCTACAACGTCGGCCTTCGCCGTCTCAAGGTCTACATCCCGGAATACCCGAATGTCACGCCCAAGGAAGGCGTGGCCGAAATCAAGGATTTCATCAAGATCGCCCGCACGGTCATCGGCATCAAGAACCTCAAGGTGTTCGGTTTCGGACCGCGCCCGTATGACTTCCTCGCCTGCAACGCGCCCATCCAGCCGCTTTTCGACCTCGGTGTCAACGTGCAGGAGAACTCCGAGCTCGACCTCTTCGAGCACTTCCACAAGATGGCCTCGCGCAAGGCCGAGATCGATGCGATCGTCGCCGACATGAAGAAGGAACTCGGCAAGGGCTGCCCATACCCGGACCTCCTTCCCCAGCTCGCGCAGTTCGAGCTCGCGCTTGTCGATTGGTACGAGAATCAGCGCGGCGCGGCGAAGTACGCCGTCTTCGCCAACAAGTGCTGGCCGGCGTTCCAGACCTCGTTCCACTTCGTCCCCTGCTACGTCAACTCCCGCCTCACCGGCCGCGGCATCCCCGTCGCCTGCGAAGTCGACCTCTACGGCGCCGTCTCAGAGTATATGCTCGAGTGCGCGACCGAAAAGCCCGCGACCCTCCTCGACATCAATAATTCCGTCCCTGACGACATCCTCCCCAAAGGCCTCAAGCTCGCCGGCGCGGCGAAGCGCGACCTCTACATGGGCTTCCACTGCGGCAACACCTGCTCCAAGTGCCTCAAGAATTGCGGCATGAAGTACCAGCTCATCATGAACCGCGGCCTCGAGGGCGGCGGCAAACCGGTCATCTCCCGCGGCACCATGGAAGGGCAGATCGTCCCGTCGGAAACGACGATGTTCCGTCTGCAGTCCAATTCGGACAGCCGCCTCGTCTCCTACATCGCCCACGGCGAGTTCCTCGACGTCAACCCGCACTCGTTCGGCTCCATCGGCGTCGCGGCGATCCCCGGCTTCGCGCGCTTCTACCGCCACGTGCTCGTCGCCAAGCGCTTCCCGCACCACGGCGCGTTCGGTTTCGAGAAGGTTGGCAAGGTGATGTTCGAGGCGCTCAAGCTCCTCGGCGTCGAGGATATCAACACCCCGCTCCCCGACGGACAGCTCTACCCCGGCGAAAATCCGTTCGC
This sequence comes from Verrucomicrobia bacterium UBA3761, assembly GCA_002371135.1. Taxonomy (GTDB): domain Bacteria; phylum Verrucomicrobiota; class Kiritimatiellia; order RFP12; family UBA1067; genus UBA1067. The sequence goes on from DFGB01000067.1 coordinate 64,532, forward strand.
CGTCTGATATGAACCTGGCTTGGTACGACACGCTCAGCGAGTTGTTCGGGCAAGACCCGTTCTTCACGCTGCTGGAATGGGCCGGCACTTTCGCCGGCGCCATTTCAGGCGTGCGCCTTGCCAGCGTCAAGCGCTTCGATTGGTTCGGGGCGTATGTAATCGGGCTCGTGACGGCGTTGGGTGGCGGAACGCTCCGCGATATAATGTTGAACATCGAGCCTTTCTGGATGGCCAACCCGAGCTACGTCGTCACTGCGTTCGTCGCTCTCATCTGCATTTCCGTGTTCGGCCGCCGTTTCATAGACGGCCAGGTTACGTGGTATCTCTGGGACACGCTTTCCATTTCCTTCTTCATGGTCATAGGCCTTGAGAAGACCCTCGCCACTTCGCACACGTGGTGGTGCGCCATATTCATGGGCGTGATAACCTCCGTCTTCGGCGGCGTCATGCGCGACGTCCTCATCAACGAAGTCCCCCTCATCTTCCGCAAAGAGATCTACGCCCTCGCCTGCGCCGCAGGCGGCGTGATATATCTCCTTTTAAACAACGCCGAGGTCGATTCCCGCGTTTCGGCGACCGCGTGCGTCCTTTCGATTTTCATCATCCGGGCCGTGGCCATACGCTACAAACTCGGCGTCCCGGTCCTTTCAGGCCGCAACCACTTCGCCCACAGGCAGAAGAAGGTTGAAAAGGTGAAAGGTTGAGAGTTTGAAGCATTGCGCCAAGCAAGGCCCTCGTCTGCGCCAGACGAGGGCCTTTTCTGCACCAGTCGCGGCCCTTGTTTGCGCCAGTCGCGGGCCTCGCTTGGTGCAGAGTCGTCAATCGCTTCGGGAGCACTCTCAAATCTGTCCCTCGACGGGGCCAGGCCACCCGGTTTGCCACACCGCCTAGCCTTCTGGAAAACTGGAAGCGCGGTGCCGATTTTAGCCTTGGCGGCAGGTTATTTTTTTTTTTTTTTTTTTT